>JBDTRM010000241.1:0-15405 GCA_039931675.1 Bacteroidia bacterium
TCAATCGTAAAATAGAAGAAGGAAGCGAAGTTTATTATGTTGCATTTTCAATTTGCACGCGTTCGCTCCCGCCCCATCTCGCTCCTGACACCCTCGCAAAAGAAGTTAAGGTAGCTACCAAAATTCTCGGACTTAAAGAGGATCACTTAATTCTTTATGATTTTGATGTACGCAGATTTAAAGACGTGCGCCAGGAAATTTTAGAAGAATTGGTAAAAATCAAAAACCAAATAAATCCTGATTTGGTTTTTGTTCCGAGTCCTACAGACATTCACCAGGATCACCAGGTAATCAGTGAAGAAGGATTGCGTGCTTTTAAAAACACTTCTATTCTCGGTTACGAATTGCCGTGGGATAATGTTTCATTCAACACACGTTGCTTTATTAAATTAGAGGACAGGCATCTGGAGAAAAAAATTGAAGCATTAAGTGCTTATGATTCGCAACGCCATCGCACATACCTTAATGACAATTTTATTCGCTCACTTGCAACAACTCGTGGCGTTCAGATTAATACAAAATATGCTGAAGCGTTTGAGGTTATTCGGTGGGTTATGTGATTTTAAGAGTCTTAAAAGAATTAAAATTTTCTCACCTGAAAAAGTCTCATTATTGAAAATTAAATTTTATTTCTATTCCTTTTTCTGAAAAACATTCATAACTAATCAATAGTCAGGGTATTACCAAGATTCGGATTCTTTTTTAACTCCTCTGCAAATATGCGTTTGATAAACGCTGTTGCATTTGCAAGATGTTGCTCTGGAGTAAGAGATGCAAGCCATTTGTAATTATCTTCTTCCATTTCCTCAAATGAGGAAAAAAAATGAATGTCTTTTTCATCAGCACCCATGCCATACGACTGTTGTGGTTCGTTTACTTCTTTGCATGCGTCCTTATTATTTGATTTGTTCTCTTCCATTACGATTTACTTTTTTTCAATCATTAATATTCGTGACGTAAATTAAGAAAAATTAAATTCCTTACCATAAATAAAATCAACTCCTGAATCTTCTGCTGCTAACCTATCAACTTCATCATCACCGATAAATAAAATTTCTTCTTTATTCAAATTGTGATCGGCAATTATTTTTAAAATACCTGCAGGAGACGGCTTGGGTTCTATTTCATTTGCAAAATAAAAAGAGATATTTTCCTTCATTCCATTCCAATTGATCTGCTCCACTTTATTTTTTTGCTGTTCAATATTACCATTGGTAAGCACATAGAGTTTTTTATTGTCAGATAATAGCCTTGCAATGCAACGCTTCATATCTTTCTTAAGATTTATTTTCCCATGAATTTTTACTGTGCGCAGTTTTTGAAGGCACAGATCAATAATTTCAGGTGAAAAATCATATTCAATAATCAATCTGTCGAAAAGATTTTTTCTGCCCTGTTTATCAAATGTGTTTTTTAAAAATTTGAATACTTCCAAATATCCCCTGCGGTATTCAATATCGAGTTCCCTTGAAATTGAAGAGAATGCGGGATACAAATACTTTACCTCATCATATAAAGTATTATCCAAATCAAAAATATAAGCCTTGTACTTTTTATGATCTATCATGTATAAAAAACTTCATCCCAGAATCGGGAAAATTTTGTTCCCCATTTCACTTGTAATTCTTCGGGATTTATTTGTAAACCTAATTCCTGTTTCACAGCGAGTAAAGGAAGATTAACTCCTGCACCCAAAGCACTCACTATCGTCCCCTGTACACGCGGATTAATTTCAAGAATTAAAAATTTTCCTGTTTCAGATTTTTTTACCTGCACTCCTATATTGCCATGCAAACCTATTGCTTCTATAATTTTTTCAGAATAATCTATTATCTCTTTATTCTCAATAAACTCTCCTTCTACACTTATTCCGTTTATCATTTTACTGCGGATTCGCGGTACAATAATTTTGCATTTTCCTTTATCGGCAACACAGTCAACGGAATATTCTTCACCGGGCAAAACCTCGCTTAATAAAAGTTGCGGAAAAGAATTTTTACTGAGAATTGAAATAATATTTGAATAAGAAATATAAGTTGAGTTTGGTTTATGATTGAATAGCAAATCAAATTCATCAGCATCATCATCCACTATCCTGAATCCCCGGCTGCCATTTGATACAGAAGGTTTGAAGCAAAATTTCTTTTGCGGATATCCTAAATCTTTTGCAGCCTTTTCAAATTGATCAACTGTATTAACCACTCTGAAATTAGGAACCTCGATTTTATTCAATCTTAAAAATTCGTAAAGGCGACTTTTATCATTAGCAATATTTAAAGGCAATTCATCGCTAACTAAAACTTTTATTCCCTTTGATTCAAACATTTTCTTTTCGCGGGCAAAGACAAAAAGTTCGCGCGTAACTAATGGGAGGACAATTTGAATTTGATTAGCCAAACATTTTTCCAAAACAACATTTGCAAAATTTGCATCATTTGCTTTCGGAACGGGAAAGAATTTTTCATTGAGATGTTTTCCTGTTGCATTTTCATTTGCATCACAAACATAAACGTCAAGCGATGAGTCTTTTTTAAGACACTTTAAAATTCCCGGTGCGCCCGGTGCACCCCCGCCTGTCATTAATATTTTTGTCATCACCATTTATTTTGAAAAACATTCAATCATTGTTTTACAAATAAACTCTGCTGCTTTTCCATCACCAAACAATTGAGGAAAATATAAAGCTGATTTGTTATCAGTAAAGTGATGGTAGGCGTCTTTGATTTTTGATTGATCAGCACCGGTTAACTTTGCAGCACCACACTCTACTAATTCTGTCCATTCTGTTTGCTCTCGTAAAATTATGCATGGCTTCTTAAAAAAGTAAGCTTCCTTTTGCACACCTCCGCTATCGGTTGCCACTAAGATTGCGCTGGCTTCAAGTGCTATCATATCAAGAAAAGAAACAGGTTCAATTATTTTAATCAGCTTGTTTGTTTTCACCGAATCCAAAATTGTTTTATCCATTAATGTCTCCATTAATTTTCGTGTACGCGGATGTAATGGAATAACGAATTTTATTTTTTGCTCTTTTGACAATTCATCAAATGACGCGAATAAATTATTCAGGTTGTTTTTATCATCGGTGTTTTCGGCACGATGAACTGTGACCAAAACAAATTCATCATCGGCAATTTTCAATCGTGAAGCGATTCTCGATTTGCTTTTTGCAATTTGTTCGAAATATAAACTGTTGTCATACATCACATCACCACAATGATAAATTTTAGGATGGTCTAAATTAAATGGCGGATTATTGTTAACCGGAAAACCTTCGCGCACAAGATTATCGTAACCCGCCTTAGTTGGTGAAAACAAAAGCGTAGAACAATGGTCACAGGTTATACGATTAATTTCTTCAGGCATTTTCTTGTTGAACGAGCGCAAGCCTGCTTCAACATGCACAACAGGAATATGAATTTTTGAAGCAGCTATTGCACCAGCAAGGGTAGAGTTAGTGTCACCATACACCAAAAGTGTATCAGGCTTTTCAATTTTCAGAATATCTTCAATACCTGTAAGCATTTTTGCCGTTTGCGCAGCGTGAGAACCTGAACCAACATTAAGATTATAATTTTCAAGCGGCACCTGGAGTTCGTCAAAAAAAACCTGCGACATATTTGCATCATAATGTTGTCCTGTGTGGATAATCACCTCTTCAATCTGATCACTGAAATGATTTTTAACTGCGCGGCTTAAAGCTGCTGCTTTTATTATTTGCGGGCGCGCTCCTATTACTGTTACTATTTTTATCACGGTGCAGTTTTAATTAATTCAATTATATTCGTCACAAATAAAAGCTAATTTCCATTTCAATCTCATTTTAAATAACAAGCATATTATGAAAAAATTAAAATACTTACTGATTTCATTTCTCTTTTTTTACAATTATTCATTTGGGCAAACTACAATTACATTGCAACCCGGGCCAACTGATGGCAACGATGCATTTGTATGGGATTATAATCCTAACACAAACTTCGGAACTAATGAAGGACTTGACGTTACAGGTTGGACTGCGACCGGAACACCTTACATAAGCCGTGGATTATTACAATTTGATTTGAGTTCAATTCCGGCTGGTGCAGTGATTATCAATGCACAACTTTCATTGTATCACAACAATACTATTACAAGTTATGGCGGAGTTCATAGCGGTGCAAATGCATCGTACCTGCAAAGAGCCACAAGCAACTGGCAAGGCAATTCTGTTACGTGGAATAATCAACCTTCAACAACAACAATAAATCAAATTGTCCTTCCTCAGACAATAAGCGGAACTCAGAATTTTACAAATGTTGATGTTACAAATCTTGTAAGCGATATGATAAACAATCCAGCAACAAGTTTTGGCTTTATGTTACGCTTGCAAAACGAATCACCCTTTAGTGATTTGGTTTTTGCGTCAAGCAATCATACAAACCCCTCACTCCATCCTAAACTTGAAATAACTTATGATACTGCTGTAACATGCATGACTTTGCAACCCGGAATAAGTGATGGTAAGGATGCTTTTGTTTGGGATTATCAACCCAATTCAAATTTTGGAAATGCTGAAGGATTAGATGTTACCGCCTGGACTGCTGGTGCAACACCTTATATAAGCCGTGCTTTTTTTCAATTCGATTTCACCTCCATACCTGCTAATGCACAAATCACAAGTGCAGACCTTTCTTTATTTCACAATAATACAATGACCTCATATAATGGTATTCATAACGGTGCTAATGAATCGTTTATTCAACGGGTGACAGGCAACTGGCAGGAAAATACTATTAACTGGAGTAACCAACCTGCTACTTCTAATATTAATCAATTAAGTCTTCCGGCAACAGTAAGTGGCACACAGGATTTTTTAAATTTAGATGTAAAAAATCTTGTGGTTGACATGATGAACAACCCTGCAACAAGTTTTGGTTTTATGCTTCGCCTTCAAAATGAAGTCTATTACTCAGATTTGGTTTTTGCCTCAAGTGATCATCCTAATGCGACATTGCATCCAAAGCTTGAAGTTTGTTATACAGTACCAACCTCTGTTCAGCAATTTGATAATAGCGATAAGCTTTCCTTATATCCTAATCCTGTTATTAATACTTCAAACTTAGTGATTGATAGCAAACCAAACATAACAAATCACATTATGATTTATGATGAAACAGGAAGAAAAGTTTTTGAAAGGAAAGATTTTGATGGAAGAGAAATCGCAATTCGTAAAGCTGATTTTTCAAAAGGAATTTACCTGATAAAAGTTGTTTCTTCAAATGGTAAATCAACTTCATTAAAGTTTGTGGTTGAATAAGAATACAGATAAAGTTATTTGGTTATTGTTGGTGTTTTTTCACCAACCACCACTGTCAATTGTTGGTGAAAAAAACACCAACCATAAGCACTCCAGTAAAACTTACTGTAAATGATTCGTAACCGAGTCAAGAATTTCAACCAATTGTTTTGTCAAATTCATTCTTGAAAAATTTTCGGCTCCTGATGAGGCTATATTAAGGTTTCCAATTTTATACAAATCATAAAAATTCAAAACCGTTTGTTTCATTTTTTTTGAATCGTAAAAATTTATGACTGTTCCACTTTGCGTATCACGAATAATTTTTGCTGCATCACCTTCCAAATCACCAATGCATAGTATCGGACGCTTAGCAGCAAGGTATTCAAACATTTTACCGGTTAAAATTCCTTTTGCATTGGGAGTATTATTTACCAAAAGCAAAAGCACTTGCGAACGCGATTGTTCTGTAATTACTTCATCGTGTTTTAAATAATCAATCTTATTGAGATTTGAAGTGAGATTATTTTTCTCCAAAGCTTCAATTACTGCTATATCAACCTTTCCTACCAATTTTATTTCCAAATCGTTTTTAAAAGTTTCATTCTCCTTACAAATCTCGTTCAACACTTCCCAAAATAAATTCGGGTTGCGATCTTTATTCAATGAACCAATATGTGCAATGCTGAATTTTTTATCTGCTTCAATTTTCTCATTGCTCATATCTTCATCATCATAACCATTGGTAATTACATCCACTTTTCTTCCTGATGTTTGCTCAAACTCATGAGCCATAGTATTTCCAATAGTTATCACCCGATCTGCATTTTGCAAAACTTCTTTTTCCAAGCGATGATGTTTTGCATCAGCGGAGGTTGTTAGCATCAGGTCTTTATAAAAATCAATGTTAGTCCACGGATCGCGAAAATCTGCAATCCATGGAATGTTTAATTTCTTTTTTAATTCAAGCGCAATTAAATGCATGCTGTGCGGAGGTCCTGTTGAGATAATTACATCAACAGGATTTTCATTCAAATAATTTGATAGATATTTTACCGAAGGTTTTACCCAGAATCTTCTTGCATCAGGAATAAAAAAATTGCCGCGTATAAAAACAGAAATCTTCTCAGTGATCTTTGGTTTTTTATTTTCAGTTAAAAAACCTGCATTAATTTTCTGATGCGGCTTGTGCCCGATTAATTTTTTATACAAATCGTAAGGCTCCCAAATAGGTTGTTTAATAACCGTTAAGTTTTCAGGAATATCTTTTATGAGCGATGCATCATCAACAGGATTTTCAGGATTAGAGGGAGTATATATAACAGGTTGCCAGCCAAGCCTGTTAAGATATTTCACAAATTTCAACCAGCGCTGCACACCTGCACCACCTGCGGGGGGCCAATAGTATGTTATGATTAAGACACGTTTCATTTGAGTTATATCGTCATTGCGATGGGTAATATGTCATTGCGAGGAACGAAGCAATCTCCATCTGGATAACGTCATTGCGAGGAACGAAGCAATCTTTCCGTATAACGTCATTGCGAGGAACGAAGCAATCTCTCGGAATGATACTACTAATTAATTACAGATTGCTTCGTTCCTCGCAATGACGAAAATAAAAACGCTCCTCGCAATGACGAAAATAAAAAAACCTCCCGATTACTCAGGAGGTTTTTATCTGATATTCAAAGATGATTATGCTTCGCCACCTACTTCAGTTTCTTCTTCACTATTATCCTTCTTTACTTCTTCTGCAACTTCTGATTGCTCAACTGCTTTTTCTTCACCTTCTGTAGTTTCAAGTTTTGCTTTAACTTTTTTAACTCTTACTTTCTTTACTACTTCCTTTACTTCCTCGGCAACTTCTGATTTCTCACCATCATTTTCAGCTACTTCGGTAGTTTCATCCTGAACTTGATTCAGGATTGCTACTGTTTCCTCTTCAGTATTCTCTTTCATAGCTACTGGCTGAGTTTCCGCTTCAGTATTCTCTTGCATAGCTATTGGTTCAGTTTCCTTTTCACCTGTATCATTCATTGCGTCCAATTGAGATTCAACTTCACTATTATCATTCATAACTAATGGCTGAGTTTCATCAGTACTGCTATCAGTTATCAGTTCCACCTGAGTTTCATCTTCACCGCCAACTTTCTTTGCTTCCTCGGCAGCTTCTAATTTCTCAATTGCTTTTACACGCTCTTTAGTTTCCAGGTTCGCTTTCAAAGTTGAAAGTGCATCAATATCACCAAGCGTTGATTTTTCCTGCGAATCTTTCATCTTCTTCACAGTTTTAGTTGTTTCATCAGCCTGCTTATCTTTTTCAGCATTTTCGGCAGAGAATGATGCACGTTTTAAATCCTCAACTACGCGGCTATGCGATACTACTATCCTGCGGTTTTCTTTTGAAAATTCAAGCACCTTGAAATCTAATTTCTCTTCCTGTCTTGCAGGCGAATTGTTTTCTTTCATCAAATGTTTGAATGGTGCATATCCTTCAACATTATAAGGAAGTATAACTGTAGCTCCCTTATCGGTTACTTTACCTACAGTGCCTTCGTGAACTGAATCAACTGTGAAAATAGTTTCATAAGCTTCCCACGGGTTATCTTCCAACTGTTTGTGACCAAGTGATAATCTCCTGTTTTCTGAATCAACTTCAAGCACCACTACATTCAGCTCCTCACCAATCTTTGTAAACTCACTTGGATGCTTGATCTTCTTAGCCCAACTTAAATCTGAAATGTGAACCAATCCGTCAACGCCTTCCTCTAACTCTACAAATACACCGAAGTTAGTAAATGCACGCACTGTTGCTTTGTGTTGGCTGCCAACAGGATATTTTTCAGAGATTGTTCCCCATGGATCAGGCGTTAATTGCTTAATGCCAAGTGACATTTTGCGATCAGCCTTATCAATTGAAATCACCACGCAGTCAATTTCATCACCCACTTTCATAAAGTCCTGTGGTGAGCGTAAATGCTGCGACCAGCTCATTTCACTTACGTGAATCAAACCTTCTACACCCGGCATTACTTCTACAAAAGCGCCATAATCGGCCAATACCACAACTTTGCCTTTTATCGTATCACCAATTTTAAATTTCTCATCAATATTTTCCCATGGATGCGGAGTCAATTGTTTTAACCCAAGGGCTATACGTTTTTTCTCACCATCAAAATCAAGAATTACCACGTTGATCTTATCATCCAATTTCAATACTTCTTCAGGATGCTGAATTCGTCCCCATGAAATATCTGTGATATGTAACAAGCCATCAACACCGCCAAGGTCCATAAACACACCGTATGAGGTAATGTTCTTCACTGTGCCCTCAATCACCTGGCCTTTTTCGAGCTTGCTCATGATCTCCATTTTCTGAGTCTCAAGTTCAGCTTCAATTAATATTTTGTGCGATACAACTACGTTCTTAAATTCCTGGTTGATTTTAACCACTTTGAATTCCATGTTCTTTCCTACAAAAATATCATAGTCGCGTATTGGTTTAACGTCTATCTGCGAACCCGGCAAAAATGCTTCGATGCCAAACACATCCACAATCAAACCGCCTTTGGTGCGGCATTTAACGAACCCTGTAATCACTTCATCAGTTTCAAGCGCCTGGTTTACGCGCTCCCATGCTTTAAGCGAACGGGCCTTTTTATGCGAAAGCAAAAGCTGGCCGTTTTTATCTTCGGTGGTTTCAACATACACTTCCACTTTGTCTCCAATCTTCAGATCGGGTAAGTGGCGGAATTCTGTTAACGGGATTAATCCATCAGATTTGTACCCGATGTTTACTACAGCATCTTTTTCAGTAAGGGCGATGATTTCGCCATTAACGATTTCATGCTCTGCTATAGAATTTAATGTTTTGTCGTACATGTCAATCATACGATCTTTTTCTTCCTGCTTGTACGAATCGTAACGTTTACCAACGCTCGTCCAATCCATATCTTCGTCAGTTACACCAACACTTCCCAAAGCTTTGGTATTAAGGTTTAAAGTTTCACTCATTTGTTTTAAAATTGTTTATAATTAATTTATTTGCTCCCTATTTTTGAAAAACGGAGCGCAAATGTAGTTAAATATCGGAGTTGGGCAACAAATAGTTGAGATGGAAGGGCTGGACTTGCACTATGCTTTTAACTTTTAGCAAGTAACTCTATAGAGTGTATCTTTTCATACAGCAATATCAAATTTTTCAAACATTGAAAAAGTAACTATTTCATTTTGTATGATGAATGGGATTCGTATTTTATCAATATGCTCTGCCACCCATTTATCCTTTTCTTTCCAATCCCGAAAGGTATCATTGGTAACAATAAATCCATTTTCCTTTCTTGCTTTTTCAATAAGGAATTCATCGGCTGCTGTTCCTGCCGGGGCTTCAATGTAAGAACATATCTGTTCCAGTTTCTTTTTGGTTTGATTGTCGCTTACTTTATGCTTGAGGGAGGCGTCTGCAATTACCACTACATTGGGAAAACGTTGGTCTATCAATGCTCTTACTACCTGCCATATCCTTCGTAGCTGGGGCCTTTCACTGCCATTATGGGCCACATTGCTTCCATCTATAAATATTATGCTTTCTCTTATTTTAAATATTTCGAAATACTGTCCTTCACGGTCGTAGATGCCAAGCTCGCGCACTTTCACATTACTGTAAACAAATACATTTATAGATTCGCGTGTCATCAGCCTGCGTGTAAACCAGGCAGGCAACTGTTGTTCTTCTTTTTGCTTGTCATTAAAATAATAATGGGGAAGTTCAGCGTCTAGAAATTCTTCCATTTTTACCACAGGAACCTTTCTGCCGTTTGGCTGGGCAGCGAGGTAATCAAATAAAATAATCTCGTCCATAGTATTATTCTTCGACCGCTCCTTCAACTTTTTATAAACCAGGAATTCTCTTTTGGTTTCCACACCGTTGGCCTTTGCCTCACTGTATTCAGATGAGTTTTCAAAACCAAGTTTAATTGCGCTCCTGTACGCCATTCCATCTTCGAAACCCAGGCGCGTAGCTTCGGTATATTCTCCCACGGACCGAAAGCCGTTGAGGAATGCTTTTTCGAAATCCCTGTAAGTATTGAATCCTTTGCCGGAGGCATAGCTATATAATTCAACTGCATTTTTCACCTGGTTTATTTCCGGTATAAACTCAAAATATATCCGGCTCTTTTCACGCGAGACCTTATCGCAAAATTTTAAATATCCGTCAATAAAACCTGTGGTTCGTGCCTGTTCGAACACATGCTTATCAGCAAGCCCTGCCTCGAGGCATACTTCATATTCGCTGAATGTTTTAAAGCCGAACTCTGTTGCAGCATAATATTCTGCGGCACCGGGAAAACCATTTGCCTGCGCATCCTCATAATCTTCAAGGGCGCGGTAAGACTGGTTGCGCAATGAATACATTGTGTTCCCCTGCTGGGAAAAAAAATGCCTCACCTGTGTTTCTTCATCATCAACCTGGTAAAAAATAATTTTTGATCCGGCATCTTTTAACATGCGTATATAATCCGTTATGCCTGTAAATTGAACTTCGGGCATATTATCAAAACGATTTACCCTGTAGTATTCAAATTGATTTCCTTTTGCCATGTTGTTAATGTTTTAGCATAAATTATTGAAAAGAAGCTTCCCACCTTGGCCGAACTTCCTCATTTTTAATTTTATCATCCTGCTCCGGAAAATGCGATACTGAATGGACAAAAAACAGGACAGGCTTATCTATTAAATTATTGCCTGTGAAATATTCATCCAATGCTGGAAAAGTAATATCCGTTAGCTGACGTGTATCCCTAAGCACCCTTATAAGCGCTCTCCGGCTGCAGGCAAAAAGCATCAATGAACCATCATAGTCGCCCCATTCTCCATGAGCAAGCTGGTTAAAATAAATGCTTTCGGCAATTGCACTTTGAAGACTCCCGTGTACGGGCAAATATTGAGCATTTATTTTTTCATATATAACCGTCAAGTCATCAGCGCTCCAGGTAATTTCTTTTATTTCTTCCTGCAACCTGTTCACAACATCCTGCCATGCACTTAATGGCGGCTGCAACTCTTCGCACAAAAGCTTAAGCTTTGAATGCTTAAGCATAACGCATCCGGGTAAATCAAAACGGCCAACCCTTATTATTCCATTCTCTTTAAATAATTCACCCGGTGGCTGATGATTGCTTTCATAAACAGCCATATACGCTAAAGCAGCCTCCGTCATTACAATGTATTCAAAGGGTTCTTTAAGGATATGCGCAAAAGCGCCAACGTTGTTTTCACCGGTGCTTTCCCCGTTATCTTTATTGAACATGATATTGCTGTTCATAATACATCCTGCTCTCTGATATATATTTAATTTATCAAGGTAATTGGATTCGAGCGACCATTTGATATAATCATAAACCATATTCCGAATGATATTAAACAATCTTTTGTATGCTACAACTGCACCCTGTTCCTGGGACGTGCGCATTTTTTTCCGTTCCATCTTATATCCCTTCTCCAGGTTCATAACAACATCATTCACCGCAGCCTCGCCCAGCGACAATGAATAGAAGCTTTTATAAAACTGGAACATAATTTTAGGATACTTATCAAAAACTCCCGGCTCAAGATAGTCAGTTGCGCGTCCTCCTTCAGTTGAATATACTACCGGCTCACGCGAAAAAATAATGGAGGGTATAAGTGTATGCACATCCCTGTGCTGGGGAACAACCTTATCAAAGTTAAAATAAAACAATCTCATAAGGAAATATAATATTTTCATGCAAAAGTATAAACCTGAATTGAGAAATTGAATTTCAATTGAATATCACTCTAAAGAAATTTAAAAAGCACAAAGGAATTTGTTGCTTTCTGATAGCTACAGGGATAATTGAATTGCAAAGGGTGGGTAAGACATGTTACTACAGCGAGACAAGACAACCTGGTATAACGGGGGCGCTATGCCAACATGAGTTACTTTTTTCCGTCTTTGTATTTGCATTCCCAATGTAGTTCGGTCATACATTTTTTTTGCGAAGATAGGGGATAAAGATTGTTGGGGATGAGGAATTTTTTGAAAGTGAATTTAAACCGAAATTTTATTAAACAAAGGTTCTATTGCTTTCTTTGACTTGAATTAATCATGACGCTTAAGCGGCCAACTTTCACTACTAATCTTTATCAATCACTTCAAAAAAATATTTCTTGTCTTTACCTAAAATACGTAAGCCATTTTTAATAATGAATTCGGGAAGGGTCAATATTGGTTTGAAAGTTTCTGCGATGACATCAGGAATAAATAGGGACTTGAATCTGTTCATTGAATTTTCTGAAATCTTTTTTATTAAAAATTTCTTTGAACTGTTCATTTTCATCAAGCATATAACCAAGTGGAGGGGCTGTGAATTTCCTGTTTGCACTTTTCACTTTCCATCCAAGACCTGTTAAAACTTTTTCAAATGTTTTCTTGCGGGTTGTATAACTAATAAACTCTTCCATTGTAATTGTAAAAGAGTTTCTGGCTTCGGCCAATGTTTTTCCATATCCGAATAAATCTATTGAAGGAGCGTATATAACCTGCAAGCCGTTTTCCTCATAAGTAATTACAGGCAAATCGAAAATTACTTTTTTCTTAGTGTCTGCGTAAGTTCCTTTTGTTCGTTGTTGTTTCATACTGCAAGTTTAATTAGTTTGTATGTTAGTAAGACTAATTTTGAAACGGTTTAACATGATGCTCATGAATATAATTTGAAACCTTTTCAATTTCATCCATAGAAACTATTTCTAATGATTTCCATTCCTTAAGATGTCTCCATGTTTCATGAGATTGATTTTCCTTGCCAGGCTCATCCCCTATAATGAAATATTTCCCTTCTTCCTTTTCAATTTCAAAAGCCTTGATTAAGCTGATGAAATGAGAAATCTTATTGGAAATAGAATTGATATTCCCCTCAAAATCCAATACCTCGCCTGCAACAGGGTTATTATTACGACCGATAAAATTTACTTTGACGGTTGGAATAAGCAATGAAGGAATTTCTTTAGGTGTAAATATCTTATCTATATTGACATTGTCTTTTATCTGCGGATAAAGTATCATCTTAACCCTGGTATTAATGTTCACTTTTTGTGAAGGTTCAATTGACTTTAACGGAGCATCTTCAAATATAAACTTTACAAAAAGTTTTTTGAAATTCGCTTCAGTAGTCTCCATGTTTATATCAACAGCTTTTGAAAATATTATTAAGTTATTCCTGTAGTTGGTCAGATAGTTCAGGTAATCAACAGAAGACAATTTTGTTCCCTTAAAGTCAGTTTTTAATCCGGATAAATAATTGTTTACAAAACCAAACGTTTCGTTACTCATCAGTTTTGAAATATACTTAAGCTTAACCCGTGAATATTCAAAATGCATATTCTCTCCATTAGTCATAAGCAAGCCAATGGCTATCTGCTCATGAACTGTAGGTTTAAGAGATAAATAGACTATAGAATAAGTACTTTTCATTTTTCCTTGTATAACATAAGTTTAATTCAAATATTCTTTAAATGTTTGTGCTGTCAGTTCCATCCATTCAGGGGCAAAGATATTTTTCTCAAGCAAGGTAGCAATTTCATCTGTATTTATGCTCCACCTTTCAGGTATTTGCTGCAATATTCGAGGTAATTGATTAAAGTAGATAGCACAAATAGCAAATTAGAAAATAATAGTTTAAGTTTGGTGCCCTTCAAAATTTATACAAATAATCTTAGAAACCTTTAATTATGATTAAAAAAATTAGCAAAACTGAGGCGATAAGAGAAAAATTAAAATCAGAAAATAAGGTGAGTTATTTAGATGCGCAAAAACATCGTGATGCTGTTGGAAGAATGGATGATGAATTGAAAGAAGTAAGAAGAGAATACAAAGAAAAGGAAATGAACTCACAAACATCTGCGTCAACAGTTGTTTTAACGGATTAACTCTTTCGCGTCAAGAAGATTTAGTAATAAGGGGCTGCAAAGCCCCTTTTTTATTTGAACTTACCGTCTTTATCGCCTATCGCAAGAATATCAATTTGAATATCTAATATAGAACACAAACGAAATATTTGATTGGCGGCAAAAAATCTTTTTCCTTTTATTGTTTCATAATAAAGATAATGACCTGCATAGGCTGAATAATATGGTTTGAGATAAACCCTTATGGCTGCTTTTTTACCAGTGAACTTTGGTGTTACATTTTTAAATTCTTTTTGAACCTGTAAGTAAGCATTGGCAAATAAATACTTCTCGCAAAATTAAAAGGTTATGCCTACGGCATTATCGTTTGAAAAGGGAAGCGCCATACGAACATGAGTTACTTTTTTCCCGTCTTTGTATTTGCCTTCTCAATGTAGTTCGGTCATAAAGTTTTTTTAAAAGATAGGGTTTAAAGATTGTGAGGGATATGGGGAATTTTTGAATGTGGATTTAAACGGAAACTTTATCAGACTTAATTTTTGCTAACAGTTTTTGTTAAAATTCAAACTTGTAATAGGGTTACGATAGCGGGGGACACATTCTCCACAGCGGGGTTCATTTTTTTTGGGGGGAACATCAGGTTTAAAAATAAATGGAAAATCAGAATTTATATTTTTTAGGATTTTGTCTTGAGTCAATAAACAAAATGAGTTGAATAGCATCTTTTTTAACTCAGTAAAACAGCAACGTTCTTCTCTTGATAACGCACTTGTGTATTTGTTTCTTTTCAGAAACCATTCTGAAAATTAAAGGGTTTTCAGAGATGGATTCAAGTTTTGAAGACAGTTCAATAAAAAGGTTATCTATAACTTTCTTCTCCCATTTTTCTTCAAGAAATAAAACTAATCTTTCAAAGCTTTTCTGCGCTCGCGGTGACCAAATGATTTTCCGCTTCATTGAAAATATTTTCCTTTATATTTTTTCATTACTTCCCCGTGAGGAATTCCTTTCCCTTCATCAAGTTCTTTGATTGCTTCATCAACTTCTTTTTTTTGTTCAGTAGATAGCGTGTCGTACCAATCATCTTCTATTGATCCGGGGATTACAAATTCTTTTAACTCATGAAGCCTTGTTTCATCGGCAATGTCAATTGCTTCGTGCAATGCTTTTCTTATTTCTGCTGTGCTCATTTTTTTTGT
>JBDTRM010000242.1:0-2363 GCA_039931675.1 Bacteroidia bacterium
CCCTTGCTGTCGCGAGCTTTTAGCTCGTGATTCTATTATTAAAACTATTTGTTGTGTGGTTAAAGTACGAGGTAAAAGCTCGCACTGGCAGGGGTTGCGCGGCAATTATCCTGAAACCTACGCAAGTGTATATCGCGAGTGGGGCTGGCAAAAGGAGGATTATTAGGAAATGGGGTCAACTTTGTCAGCGATGTTAACTTTGTCAAAGTTTTAAAACTTTGACAAAGTTTTTTGCCGTAATCTCACCATGAGAAATTATATCATTATACTATTACTGCTTCTCGAAATCAATGTTTATGGACAAAGATTAGACATTCAAATTGACTATCCGGTTCCAATAAATTCATTAAGTGGAATAATTTCACCCAACCTTCAATATAATTTTGGGTTGAAAAAAGAGAATTTGCTATTGGGGTTGGGAACTTCCGTGACCTGGTTAAAGTCACATGACAATAATGAAGTATTAAATTACAATATTGACCTCGGGCTTAATTGTAAGTTTATAATTACCCCATTGATTAATTCATATCCATATTTTAATGTCGGGTTTACCAGGTTTCAAAACTCAGGTACTCATTCGGATGGACTAAAAACAGAAATTGGGATTAGCATTTGCCCGGCCACGACCAGGCATCAGCTAGGACTTCATTTAGCATATCGCCAATATTTCTTAGATAAACTTAATCTTTCCGAAACCATTGAAAGCACCAAGGGAACTTTCGGAATGTTTTTAGTGGGATTACATTTTCATTTTTGATGACCAAAGTTTTCCCCGAATGGTTGGCCAGGACGCGCAACCACGGACAGAAGACACCAACCATACGCATAACACCAAACCCCAAACCTTAAACGTCAACCATTTTCAACTACACTTTTTTCATATAGTTTAATTTTTACCTTTGCGCCCGAATTCAAAAATGCCTCATTACAATCGTATGAAAAGCCTTACAGGACGCAGGTTTCGGAACATATTCGCTTTAACAACCGTTATATTACTTAGTGTTTTCACTTTTCATTTTTCTTATGCGCAGGAAGATAGTGCTGTTGCCGAACATCCTGCCGAAGAGGCGCATGCCGCTGAGGGCGAAAAAGCAGAAAAATTTGACCCTGGTGCTATGATTATTGAGCACGTTATTGATGCTCATGACTGGCACATAATGGGAGAAGGTGAAAATTCCATTTCAATTCCACTGCCTATTATACTTTATAGTAAAGAGCGTGGCTTGTCTGCTTTCATGTCAGGCAATTTTCATCATGGGCACAGTACTTATAATGGTTACAAGCTGGAGAAGGGTAAAATTGTTGCTGTTAATGAAATGGAAGCGGTTAATGCTCACGAGGCAACAATTAACGAAACGGTAACTGTAGGTCTCTATGATATATCGCTTACCAAAAATGCAGCTTCGTTATTTTTAACCTGTGCGCTTATACTGCTGATTTTTATGTCTGTTGCTAAGGCATATACCCGCAGAGAAGGTCAGGCGCCAAAAGGATTACAATCGTTAATTGAACCATTGGTAATTTTTGTTCGTGATGATATTGCCAGATCATCCATTGGTGAAAAGCACTACAAGAGATTTCTTCCTTTTCTGCTTACTGTTTTCTTTTTCATCCTGGTAAACAACCTGATGGGTTTGGTGCCCATTTTTCCGGGTGGAGCTAACATTACCGGCAGCATCTCTATCACATTGACGCTTGCTGTAATTGTTTTTATATTGACAATTTTAAACGGAACCAGGGATTACTTTATGCACATTGTTGCAATGCCGGGTGTACCTAAATGGGTGTTGATTATTCTTACTCCTGTCGAAATTCTTAGCGTATTTATCAAACCGTTTGTATTAATGATACGACTTTTTGCAAACATGACGGCAGGTCACATCATTATACTATCCTTCTTCTCCCTCATCTTTATTTTTGCTGAAACCAGTGCTGCGGCCGGAGCGGGAGTTGGAATTTTCTCATTGGCATTTACCATATTTATGGGTGCCATTGAATTATTAGTAGCCTTTATACAGGCTTATGTATTTACACTATTAAGTGCAATGTATTTTGGTGATGCTTTAACTGAGCACCACGAGGATGAGCATGGGCATGCAATCTTAGATTAATCAGTCATTATAAAATAGAATTTGTTTAAACACTTTAATACTTCACTATTATGTTATCATCAATCTTATTAGAGATTCCAAGTATCGGAATTGGTTACGGACTCGCTGCAATGGGTGCCGGTTTAGCTGCTGTCGGAGCAGGTATCGGTATTGGTCGCATCGGTGGTTCAGCGCTTGAGTCAATTGCTCGGCAGCCTGAAGCTATCAACGACATCCGTTCAAACATGATTCTTACCGCTGCTCTTGTTGAAG
>JBDTRM010000243.1:0-1762 GCA_039931675.1 Bacteroidia bacterium
TTTTTTAGAGCGAACTAAAGTTCGCTGTTACAGGCTGCGCACGTGCAACTTCTTTCGCAATGTCGGTTATTTGCCTCTTGCTTTCCGCTCTTCCCAGTTTTTGTTATTGGTTGACTCTTGCCCCTTATCCCTTTCTTTTGTCTTTCAATATATTTTCAAAAAAAAAGAAGCTGCCTTTTGGAAGACAGCTTCTTATGTAAACGATTTTAAAATTAAACTTATTCCTTAATAATTTTCTTCAAAACAACCTGGTCATTTGATTCAATTTTTAAAATATAAACCCCCGATGAATATGATGATAAATTTATTGAAGCAGTTTTATTAACTATTTCATTCTTCTGAGTTTCATAAATTAACTGGCCAAAACTGTTTGTAACAGACATGCGAACTTTACTTGCGTTACCAGGAAGATTGACAGTCAAAATATCTTTAACAGGATTGGGCTGCAAACTAACGAGTGATAATGAATGTTCATCAATGCCTGCAAATGTGGCGTTTACAGTAACACTTTGAGAACTGCTACACGTGCCGTTACCGGCAGTTAATGTTATAGTGTAAGTGCCTGATGTAGCATAAGCGTGAACAGCATTTTGCGTAGTTACCGCAGCCGAGCCATCGCCAAAATCCCAAGACCAGTTTGTGGCACCCAAACTTAAATCAGTACAAGTAAAAGAGTTAAGATTCTGAGTATAAACAAAAGATGCCTGCGGGCCGGGTGTTACGGTTATAGTAACAGGTACACGTGGGCTTGAACATGGAGGATTTGAAACCTCCCAATTATAAAAGAAATAATAGAAACCATTACCACCTCCACCTGCATTGTTACCCGTAATTGATAACTGTCCATTAATATTGTAAGGATATACAGCTCCTGCATCATTTCTGAAAAATCTTGAATTGCCGGCATTTCCTAATCGGTAATTATTTCCCGGCTGAATATCAAAATTAAGGTTAACCTGTGTTTGTCCTACAGGCACATTAACGGTTACTGAATTAAGCTGGTTGCCCATATTATCAGCAAGATAAATTGTTCTTGCACCGGCACTGTCTGAAAAAACAAGCACTGAAACCAAACGACACGCAGTGAGGCAATTAAACGTTAAATAACGGTCAACGTTAAAGGCATAATACGCTCCGGTGCCAATGGTTGTATCAGCGGGACCGCCATACATAGAACCTGATGATTGCTGGCTTGCTGCATAAAATGTAGTTGTTGCAACTAACGGCCCTGATGTAAATGGTGATCCGCTACCAACTTGACTCCCACCTGAAATTGAATCAAACCATGCTATTGTTCCGATGCCTCCCGAAGCCGTAAGGGTTACAGGGTTATATTGGCAAATAGTAGTGTCATTTGAAACAGTAGGAGCTGCTAATAAAGCAACATGAATATAATTCGTTTTAACGAGCGAATCAATTCCGTTAATACCCACCGTTGTAAATGTTACAGTGAAATAACCCGCGGAAGCATAAGTATGAGCAGGGTTCTGAAGAGTAGAGGATCCACCATCACCAAATTGCCAAATCCAGGCAGTTGCACCATTATTTGCTAAATCAGTAAACTGAACTATCCCCGAGCAGGTAAGTGTATCATTCGCAGAGAAGTTAAAAATAGTGGCATTTACAGTAATGCTGCTGCTGCTGCTGCAACTACCATTACTTGCAGTTAATGTAATAACGTAGGTACCTGGTGCAGCATACGTATGGTTAGCATTTTGAGTTAATACCGCAGCCGATCCGTCACCAAAATCCCACGACCATG
>JBDTRM010000244.1:0-7800 GCA_039931675.1 Bacteroidia bacterium
ATTTTTAATAACCCCGGTTATACTGTTTCGGTAAACGGTACGCTCACAATTAATGATTTTATTACTGCGAATGGCTCCTGCAATGCCATGATTGATATCTCATCAGAAAATGCAGGAACACAATGTTCTATTTCTAAAGCAACCGGAAGTGCAATATTTAATTATGTATTGCTAAAGGATATTGCAGCAAACGGGGGAGCAACATTCACTGCCAATAACAGTATAAATAATGGCAATGTTACAGGCATTACCATAAATGCTCCGACAGCTAAAAACTTATATTGGGTAGGAGGTTCCGGCAACTGGAGTGATGCAAGCCATTGGTCGGTAAGCAGTGGAGGTGCAGGCGGCAGTTGTATTCCCAATCCACTAGACAATGTATATTTTGATGCCAATTCATTTTCATCAGTTGGTGACACGGTTGTTGTTGACAACACAACAATTTACTGCCATGATTTGAACTTTACCGGAGCAACAAATAACCCTGCCATTACGGGTCAAAATATTAATGTATATGGTTCTTTAACTTTAATTAGTGCGATAACCTTAAATACTGGTTTGAATTTAAAATCATCTTCATTAGGAAATACAATAACCACAGGAGGATATGTTTTTAACGGTAATAGTTTGTCTTTTGATAATCCAACTGGTTCGTGGTCATTTGCCGATGCAATTAACGGAACCTCTACCATTGAACTGGTATCAGGCACACTTAACACCAACAATCAGAATATAAATTGTGCAGCAATATTTCACAGCGCCAGCAGTCCGACCTTTAATGTGGGGAGTTCGTTAGTCAATTGTGATGACTGGGATATGAGCGGAGGCCTGATTACTTTATCTGCGGCCAATGCAACCATTATATGTCAGCAGGATTTCA
Organism: Bacteroidia bacterium; assembly: GCA_039931675.1. Taxonomy (GTDB): domain Bacteria; phylum Bacteroidota; class Bacteroidia; order AKYH767-A; family OLB10; genus JAEUTH01. The sequence goes on from JBDTRM010000244.1 coordinate 881, forward strand.
ATGGAGGTAATTTCCATAACTATGGAAACATAACGTGTAATTCTTTTAACAGTGCCAACTGTACTTACAATGATATAACTTTTTATGCCGATGCTAACTTAGGTTCAAATAATACAATTCATAACGTAAGTTATAATGGAGATTTTTACTGCGGTATCAACAATATTGTTCACAAGCTGGTCATCAATGCATATGCATATTTTAATGACAATAACACTTTTGATACTCTTATTTTTAATAATCCTGGAAATACCGTTTACATAGACGGAGCACTATCGGTCAATGATTTTATTACTGCGAATGGCTCCTGCAATGCCATGACTGTTATCTCATCAGCGAATGCCGGAACACAATGTTCTATTTCTAAAGCAACAGGAAGTGTAATATTTAATTATGTATTGCTTAAGGATATTGCAGCAAATGGGGGAGCAACATTCACTGCTAATAACAGTATAAACAATGGCAATGTTACAGGCTTTACCATAAATGCTCCGACAGCTAAAAACTTATATTGGGTAGGAGGGTCTGGTAACTGGAGTGATGCAAGCCATTGGTCGGTGAGCAGTGGGGGTGCAGGCAGCAGTTGTATTCCCAATCCATTAGATAATGTATATTTTGATGCCAATTCATTTTTGTCCGCAGGTGATACAGTGTTTATATATAATGTTATAGCTTATAGTCATGATTTGAACTTTACGGGGGCAACAAATAACCCTGCCATTACGGGTCAAAATATTAATGTTTATGGTTCGCTTACCTTGATAAATGGAATAACCTTAAATACTGGTTTGAATTTAAAATCATCTTCATTAGGAAATACAATAACCACAGGAGGATATGTTTTTAACGGTAATAGTTTGTCTTTTGATAATCCAACTGGTTCGTGGTCATTTGCCGATGCAATTAACGGAACCTCTACCATTGAACTGGTATCAGGCACACTTAACACCAACAATCAGAATATAAATTGTGCAGCAATATTTCACAGCGCCAGCAGTCCGACCTTTAATGTGGGGAGTTCGTTAATCAATTGCTATGACTGGGATATGAGCGGAGGCGTCATTACTTTATCTGCGGCCAATGCAACCATTATATGTCAACAGGATTTCAATGGAGGTAATTTTCATAACTATGGAAATATAACGTGTAATTCTTTTAACAGTGCCAACTGTATTTACAATGATATAACTTTTTATGCCGATGCTTCTATAGGTTCACATAATACGATTCATAACATAAGTTATAATGGGTATTTAGGTATCGGAATTGATAATACAGTTCATAAAATAGTTGTGGGTGAAGATGCGTTCATAGATGACAACAACACATTTGACACGCTTATTTTTAATAACCCCGGTTATACTGTTTCGGTAAACGGTACGCTCACAATTAATGGCTCTATGTGGTCTAACCCAACGCAAGGCTTCCCCATTACTATAGAAAGTGCGAATTCGGGGGTTCAGTCTTCCATCTCGGTTCCCCCGAATGACACAATTTGTATGGACTATATGTACCTGAAAGACATCAACGCAACGGGCGGTGCAGTTTTTTATGCAGGCTCTAACAGTGTTGACCTTGGCAATAATACCGGATGGCAATGGACAAGCTGCTCTCTTGATACAACTAACGTATGGCCCGGTGACGCCAATTATGATTTAACCGCAAACAATGTTGATGTGCTCTATGTAGGTTTAGGCTATGGTTATACTGGCACTACACGTGCGGGTGCAAGTAATACATGGGTTGCGCAACCTTCTGTTGACTGGCTGCAACAATTTGCAAATGGCATCAATTTAAAAAATGCTGATTGCAATGGTGATGGCATAATTGATAATAATGATACAACTGCTATTGGTTTAAACTATGGATTAACGCATCCGTTCAAGGCTCCACCTTTGCCTTTAAATCCAAATCAAACCGGCACTCCATTTTATCTCGTTCCAAGTATTGATACTGTTGGTCTCAACTACAATGTAAATATTGACATATACCTTGGAACAAGCGCCTTAACGGTAAACAATGCTTACGGTATAGCATTCACTTTAAATTTCACACAGGGTATTATTGATACCAGCCAGGTAACATTTGATTATACAAATTCAATGTTGGGTAATACTGCTGTTGACATGATGACCTTTAATAAATCTTTTATTGATTCAGGCCACATTGATTTTGCATTAACACGCACCGATCATAATAACATAAGCGGCTATGGTTTTTTAGGTCGCTGCGGAATTGTAATTGTGGATAATGTTGCAGGTAAAACGTTGTTACAACTTTGGCTCAACAATATTACAGCATTTGATAAAAATGAATTTCCATTAACCTTTACGCCTATAGGTGATTCAATTGTAATTGATACCAATCTTGTTTTGTCAGCACAACAGATTGATTTAAGTCAATTCATTTCAGTGTATCCAAATCCTGCAAAAGATCATTTAAAAATTAACGGAGGCTTGCTCAATTTAAAAACAGTGGAATTGTTTGATATGATGGGAGCAAAAATTTTCAGCAGCAAACCCAATGCACACAGCACAGAAATTAATACACAAAAAATTACGCAAGGACTTTATGTGTTGCGCTGCATTACAGATAAGGGAATTATTAATCGGAGAGTACAGGTGTTGAAGTATTGATAAGCGTGAAATGTTTTTTTTCGTTTTAGGAGAAGTAAATTCTTTGAGGAAAACCTTACAGGTTGTAAAAAAACCTGTAAGGTTAGAAATCGTTTTAGGTTGAAGTGGGTTTTTAACCTGTGAGATTTTTTTCAACCTCACAGGTTTCGGGTGACGCAAACGCGAGTCCTAATCGGCTTGTTTTTTTTTTCTAACATACCACTTACTGCCTCAAACCAACCATTTACTGTACCACCAAACCCTCTAACCTTTTTTGTAGCTTATCACTTGAATATTTAATCCAACTTTGCGTATTAAATTATAACGCCATGTATAACCGCGAAAAGTTTGTCCGCACATTTATTGCAGCAACTATTTTATTATTAAGCCAATTTATATTGTATTGTTTCGGCACTTGATTGCTATTCACAAAAACTTACATTTATTCGCTTAAAACAAAAAGCACCCTTTTGAATTTCTTCCTTAAAAATATTGTTCGCTTAATTTTGGTTTTCGGTTGCTGCCTTCACATTAACGCGCAACCGTATAACTATCGTTTTGATTTGCTGAATGAAACAAATGGACTTTCGAGCCGCAAGGCAGAGTATATTATTCAAGACTACAGGGGTTATATCTGGATTGCCACAGGTAATGGCTTGAATAGATACGATGGCTATTCTTTTAAAGTCTATAAAAATATTCCTGGGGACAGCACATCACTTCTTTATAATGGAGTATTCAGAATGTTAGAAGATCGTGATCATAAAATCTGGGTCAGTTATTTATATCAAAACGGATTGTCATGCTTCGATCCTGTATCTGAAAAATTCACCAACTTTTATCCGGACAAAAAAAATAAAAATGCACTTCCAACTGGTTATGTATCAGGTTTATTCATTGATCACAACAACGATCTCTGGATTGGTATCTCTCAAAATGGTTTTGCAAAATTTAGCAAGAGCAAAAAAAATTTCATTCACTATAGTCCGTTACCTGATATTGATAAATCATATCCTCTTGATATTCAAAAATCTTACAACACTGTTTATCGTTTTATCGAAATCGGTGATTCTTTATGGATGGCTTCACAAAATGGTTTGTATGTATTTGAAAAAAGCACCGGTAATATTTCATCTGTTCGCCCCTATCCTGTTAATCCGAAAAAGGTTCGTGATGATTGCCTCACTTCGCTGGTTGCTGACAGTAATAATGGACTTTGGATGGGGTCATGGCTTGGGGCTTTGACTTATTATAATTATGCAACCCATACCTGGAAAAATTTCAAGTATGACACCACCAACATAACAACTTCAATAACAAATATTATTCATAATCTCTCCTGGAAATCGAAAACGGAGTTATGGTGTTCTGTTGATATGGTGGGACTGATGATATTTAATACGCAGGCTGAAAAGTTCTATAACCTTGAAAACAATGCATCCAAAACATTAAATCTCCCCAATGCATTATACCGTGATGTATATACGGACAGAACAGGAAATCTCTGGATGGCCCACTATAAAGGAATCAGTTTGCTGAGGGCCTCATCTTCTATTTTTTCTTTTCATGAACATCGCATAACCAGATCAGATAATGGTGACTTTTATGGCCTCAGAGTAATTATAAAAGATACGATAAATAACCTGACTTACATTGGTATGGATTATTCTGACGGACTGAATGTTGTTGACGGAAAAACAGGATTGACCGAACATTTCAAAATCCCCAAAGTTTCTTTTCGAATTGATTATTATTCAATACGCGATTTCTTTATTGATAAAAAAGGAATGTTATGGGTGATAACCAATAACTATTTTTTTCAATTCGACCCTAAGCAGAAAAAAATAATTATGCTGCCCCAACCTGATAAAAGTTTTTCAGAGAAACCGAATCTGTTTTATATTAAGATGCTTCAAGATAAAAATGGAGATATATGGATTGCAACATGGGGTAAAGGTCTATACAGGTATCATCCGCAAACACAGGAATTTGTAAATTTTATTCACGATCAAAAGAATAAAAACAGCCTCGTATCTGATTCTCTTAAATTGATTATTGAAGATAAATTACACCGCGTGTGGATAGGATCAGAAGATAAGGGAGTAAGCCTTTTCGATTCCGGGAAAAATATTTTTTACAATTTTCAACATTCCGACAGCATTAAAAATTCATTGATTAATAATTCAGTTTATGGAATCAGTGCTGATGAAAAAAATAAAATATGGATTGCAACCGAAGAAGGAATAAGTTGTATTGATGGAACCGAAAGTCAGCAACCTACATTTACTAATTACACTGTTCAGCAAGGTTTGCCTGATAACTTTGTTTATAATATTTTTTGCCAGGAACCAAATTCAATTTGGTTGACCACTATAAAAGGTCTGCATAGATGGCAACCGGAATTAAACCAACTTGCCACATTTAATGAGCGAAACGGCCTTGACGAAAACTATCATATTTATTCATTTAACAAGGGTCCCAATAAAGATATTTTTATAGGCACTTATCACGGATACTATCATTTTTATCCTCAACAAATTCCATCCGGCACATCGCCTCCCGATGTTTTAATTAATACGTTTCGCGTGTTTGATAAGGAATTTCCTTTTCAGCAAAAACTTAAAGAAGATGGAAAGATAAATTTAAGCTACCGGCAGAATTATTTTTCATTTGAATTTGCAAGCATCAATTATTCCGACCCTGAAAAAGTGAAGTATGCTTACCAATTAGAAGAAATTGATAACGACTGGATTTATTGCGATAACAGGCGTTTTGCAAACTACACCAACATTGCCGGAGGTAATTATACTTTCAAAGTAAAAGCGATGAATGGGGATGGAGTGTGGATGAAAAATCCGTTGGAGATAGCGATTCATATCAAAAAACCATTTTGGCAAACAGCGTGGTTTAAAGTTGCCATGCTTATAATGTTGTTGATAATTTTGCGATTGTATTTTTTATATCAACGAAGAAAACAGCAGGAAGAAGAAGCCGACAAATCAATCACCTATTTTGCCAACTCAATTTATGGCGGCAACAGCGAAGAAGAAATTTTATGGGACATGGCACGCAACGTTATTGCAAGATTAAATTTCAGTGATTGTGTAATTTATCTTGTTGATGAGGAGCGTAATGTGTTGATTCAAAAAGCTGCTATGGGTGAGAAGAAAACAGCAGACAACGAGGTAGTGAGCGCTTTGGAAATACCGATAGGACAGGGCATTGTAGGCGCAGTGGCTTTAAGAGGCCAGGCTGAAATTGTTGGAGACACTTCAAAGGATAAAAGATACATAGCCGATGATGATGTACGGCTTTCTGAAATTGCAGTGCCCATTATTTACCGCGGAAAAGTAATAGGGGTGATTGATTCTGAACATCACAAAAGAGATTTTTATAAGTTAAAACATCTTAAATTTTTAGAAACCATTGCATCAATATCTGCAACTAAAATTGTAAAAGCAAAAACAGACCGCGAGGTAGAAGAAAAAGAAAAAAGTTTGCTCGAAGCTGCAAAGCAGGTTGCAGAAATGCGGCTACAGGCAATACGTGCGCAAATGAATCCGCATTTTATTTTCAACTGTTTAAATTCAATTGACAAATACATTTTGAAAAATGATGAAGTAAAAGCATCACGATACCTGAACAAATTTGCAAAACTCATTCGCCTTATTTTAAATCAAAGTGAACGGTTGCACTTGCCGCTTGCAACTGAAAATGAAATGCTGTTGTATTATATGGAATTGGAAAGTATTCGATTTGAAATTCCTTTTCAGTTTGAAATATCTGTAGATGAAAATATGGATGCCGATGATATTGAAATACCGGGAATGATTATTCAGCCATACATTGAAAATGCAATCTGGCATGGCTTTATGAATAAGCCCGATAACGGAAAAATTACAATTACTTATACTGAAAAGGAAAATATGTTGCTGTGCGTGGTTGAAGATAACGGAATAGGCCGCACAAAAGCAATGGAATATAAAATGCAAAACAGTACGCATCAACCATCAAAAGGAATGAAACTTACTGCAGAAAGAATTTCAATTTTAAATGCAAAAAGCAGTGATGAAACTTCGGTGAGAGTAATTGATTTAAAAGATGATTCAGGAAATGCTTGCGGAACGAGAGTGGAGTTGATGCTGCCGATTATGTAAAATTCTCAATATACATGGTTGGCGTCCCCGCCAACCATCCAACGCTGATAATAAAGGTTGGCGGGGACGCCAACCAGGGATAAAAAATGTAAAATTCTCAATATACATGGTTGGCGTCCCCGCCAACCATCCAACGTTTATAATGCAG
>JBDTRM010000245.1:0-2236 GCA_039931675.1 Bacteroidia bacterium
AAACGTGTATTTGCGAAACATGTACATGTGGCACTACCGCTAAAAACGAAGGTTGTAACTGCGGTAGCTCATGTAATTGCGAAGGTGCTTGCATGTGCTAAATAAAATGAGCCGCTCCTTATGGAGCGGTTCTTTTTAATTTCAATAAAAAAAATACTAATAAAATATTTAATAACTAAGAATATACTCTTTATAAAAACAAATCAAATGAAAAATAGAAAAATCAATTTCTTATTACTTACACTATTTGCGTTTTCAATAATTGCGCTCAACGGATGTCAGTCAATTAAGACATTTACTAAAAAGCCGGAACATTATCATGGAGATAATAATTTTAGCTGGCAAGCTCCGGCTTTTGACCCTGCTAAAAAAAATGTTTTTATAGTAGCAAATACCAAATCAACAGAGTTGTTTGATATGATTGCTCCCTTTTATTTGTTCAATGCGACTGAAAAAGCAAATGTCTTTATTGTTGCAGAAAAAAAATCTCCCATTCAGATAAAAGATAAACTTTACGTACTGCCGCATTTCACCCTTGATGAAATTGATTCTTTAAAATTACATGCAGATGTTATTGTGATTCCTTTTCTCGGTGTAATTGACACCAATCAAAATCCGTTAATTGTAAGCTGGATAAAAAATCATTACTCAGATTCAACTAAAATCCTTTCTGTATGTGACGGAGCAGCAACAGCAGCAGCAACAGGTTTATATGATGGAAAACCTTTAACGTGTCATGCTTCTGATTATGCAAAGTTAACACCTCACTTTAATAAGCCGCTATGGGTGAAAAATGTCAGCGTAACTCAAAGCGGAAACTTATACAGTACTGCAGGGGTTTCAAATGCAGTGGAAGGAAGTCTTACAGTGATAAAGGATTTGTTCGGAAGAGAAACAATGCAAGATGTAATGACAAACATTCATTACAGGTATCCTGAAATTAAGTTCAATCATCAAAGTATTGCGGTAGGAACCAACGGAACATTTACAATTCTAAAAAAAGTATTTTTCAGAAAGAACCATAACGTTGGAGTTCTTTTGCAAGAGGGTGCAAATGAACTGCAACTCGCAAGTATTCTTGATACTTATGGTCGCACCTTGCCTGCGAGCCTGAAAGCCTTCTCTCTTAACGGGACAAGTGTTAAAACCAAGTATGGATTAACGCTTGTTTCTACAGCTAATACCGACCTGGACAATTTAAGTGAATTGCATGTTTTAAACTCCGAAGCACTATCAAATGAAGAATTAACTTTATTGAAAAAAGTAAGTGCTGTCAATTATGATAAGTCTCCAATCGCGTATCCGATTGATGTATGTATTCAACGGATAACTAATCAATATGGAAATAAATTTGCAAGAGTTTCAGCATTAATGCTGGATTACAACTAATCGAAAACATGCAACAAGAAATCTCTACTGATTGAAAAGGTTCCATGCCCTAACGAGGTATAAGGTTCAAGTATGAGAAATGAGATAAGCAAAAAAAAAATCCGGCAGCTGCCGGATTTTTTTTTGAATATATACCACCCCGATAAATTTTTATTCCCAAAATTCTATAATTCATTCCCAAAGAAATGTAACAGTCGCGCAGCAATGCCGATATACTTTTGCAGTGTAAATTTTAAATATAAATTAGTTATGAAAAACAAATCAAAAATGAGCCTAAGCGCTCCGGGAAGAAAAAGTTCTGCAAATCCAACGTGCACATGCGAAATTTGTGTGTGCGAAACCTGTACTTGCGGTTCATCCTGCAAATGCGGTAACTGCAAATGTGGAAATTCATGCAATTGCTAAAAATCGTAAAGCCGCTCCTCCGGGAGCGGCTTTATAATTAAAAATGTCTTGTTATGAAACCTTTCCGTAATATTGAAAATAATTTTCTTTTTTTATTTATTTGTATCACCAATTTATCCTTACTTCTTTGACAAAACTAAATATTACATGGACTTGGAAATCTGAAAATTTAAAACATAAAACTTAATCATTATGAAAATGGAAAATCAAAACAAAGTAATCGAGTACAACCTCGAAGCAGGTAAATTCAAATGGGAAATAGCTCCCGGAAAAACTATTGAAGCATGGGGGTTTAACAAACAAGTTCCCGGTCCTGAAATAAAAGCAAATGCGGGTGACACAGTTGTTGTGCGGGTTACAAACAACCTGTCAGAACCAACTACAGTTCACTGGCATGGCATCTGTTTGCCTGCACCGATGGATGGAACTGATGCAAATCAAA
>JBDTRM010000246.1:0-37466 GCA_039931675.1 Bacteroidia bacterium
ACCGTTATGCTGGCACTGCTTGTACAACCATTCTGATCAGTAACAGTAACGGTATAGGTTCCGCCTGTGGCTGTTTTAATGCAATCGGTTGTTGCGCCTGTACTCCATATTAAAGAATAACCGTTACCTCCAAATGATGGTATTATAACAAAACATAATTCTGTCGAATCTCCGCTACAGAAATTACTTCCCGTTAGAGTATATGGAATAGCAGTATAGGTAAAAACCGTTTTGCTGCAACTGCTTGTACACCCACTGGCATTAGTAACAGTAACTGTATAGGTTCCGGCTGTGCTTACAAGAATGCATTGAGTGGTAGCCCCTGTGCTCCACAGATAAGATGAATTGGTTGCTGCACACAATTGTAAGGAACTGCCGGGGCAGAAGAAGCCATTGCCGGTTATTAAACATGGTGGAGGCAGATTCATAGTTACTGTAGCCGAATCGCTTCCGGTGCATCCGCTGCCATCAGTTACGGTTACTGTAAATGCACCCGGAGTATTTACTGAAATAGTTTGCGTGGTTGCACCTGTTGACCAGTTGTAGCCACTATAGCCCGCCCCGGCATTTAGTGTAGTAGAACTGCCAGCACAGAATGACAGGTTTCCGCTTATTATTGGATCTGGGCTTGGATTAACTGTAATTGTAAATGTTTCACTCCCTGTACAGGTTACACCCGCATTGGTATTGGATGCAGTTACTGTTATTGTTGCTGTTACAGACGTTGCGGTATTATTCGTGGCTGTGAAAGTTGGCAAGGAACTACCTGTGCCGCTTGCTCCCAAACCTATTGTTGTATTATTATTTGTCCAGCTAATTGTTGCGTTGCCGTTTAACCAGGTACCTGCGTTAACGATTACTTTGGCAAAATCACCTGACCATGTTGCTTGAGAACCAATATAAGCAGTTATCCCTACAACTCTTCCTTTAAAAGCAATAAGTGAGTGGCCATTATTCCATTGAGCCACTTCTGTAGCTCCGCCTGCCACCGGTACCACATTATGGTAATTGGAAGTGAGCACAGAAACTCCGGCCATTAAAGGATGGCCTGATGTAAATGTTCCAAGTGTACGCGTTGTGGCTTCCAATCCGCTACCGGGAATATAAGGTGAATAATTGCCGGTAATCCATCTGCCTGAAGGACCGTATGGCGAATTATAAAATGTAAAGCCAATTCCTACTACTGTTCCATTCGAATCAACATAGTCTGCAAGATTATTACCTAAAGCAACCGGATCTGAATATGGATTATTGCTGAACGGAACAACTATATGATATTGCTGCATTAGTGTTAAAGCGGGTATTCCGGCAGATGCATCAAATAAGTCCACCTGGATTACACCGGGAGTGGAAAGCAAAGCGTTCCTTAACTGCGTTGGTGGTCCGGCTACATCTGCATAAGCAATCAGTATCTTACCGTCAAAACCTGTCGCACTGAAATTAAATGTTCCCATCGGTAACAATGTACCGTTGCAGATTGTAGTGTCGGCAGGAACTGATACATCCGGTGATGGATTAACCATTGTTGTTGTTGATGCAGTTCCCGTGCAACCGTTTCCATTAGTAACAGTTACCGTAAAGGTTCCTGTTGTGCTTACTGTAATGGTTTGCGTGGTTGCCCCTGTTGACCAGTTGTAATTAGTGTAACCACCGCCTGCATCTAATGTTGTGGAACTTCCGGTGCAGAAGGAAGTGGAACCGCTGATAACGGGTGCTGGATTGGCATTCACAGTTGTAGTAACTGAGGTTGATCCTGTACAGCCGCTTCCATTAGTAACAGATACCGTAAAGGTTCCTGCTGTGTTTACTGAAATGGTTTGTGTGGTGGCACCTGTTGACCAGTTGTATCCTGTATATAAGCCTGCATCAAGAATTGTTGATGAGCCGGAACAAAAAATGGTATCACCGGTAATTGATGGCACCACAGTGCAACAACTGTATTGCTGATTACTATTTGTACCCACAAAGGCGGAAGAGGCAATCGAACGCCCGCCAATAACATAGAAACTTCCATTTAAAACAGCGCCTGTCATTCTCGCGCGTTCTCCAATCATATTTGGTAAGGTGATCCAGGTATTAGTTGCAATATCCCATGAAATGGCTGAGTTGGAAATATTTGCTGTGGTTGTACCATTTAAATATCCACCGGCCATTAGAAAGCCGGTGTTATAAAATGCTTCAGCAGCTCCCCAGCGGGTTTGAGGTAAGTCGGCAATTGAGGCATCGTCCCAGGTGTCTGTCCCCGGATCATAACGATACGTTTTGAGAGTTGGTGTAGTTGCTGGAGCAGCAAGGCCGCCACCTGCATAAATAAAGTTACCCTCAGCAATTGCACTCACGTAACTCAAAGCAATTGGATAGGGTGCCCCTGTTGTCCAACTGTTACCTGCTATGTCATAAATTTCCAGTACACTGGTAGAGGCAGATGATAATGATGTGCCACAAAATTTATATATTTTTCCATTCAAATATACCACTGACTCATTCCATACACCTGTAGTAAACGGTGCCAATGTGGTGTATGAATCAGAGCCAACATTATACCTATAAACTGATGTTTGTGCTGTACTTGTATTTGAACTGAAGCCCCCGAGTATGTAAATATCTGTACCGTCAGTAACGGCCCTTGGGAATTCAAGTGCTGCCGGTAGAGGTGCAATCGGGGTCCATATTGAACCATTAAACTTGTAGGAGCTGGCAGTGACTACATTATTGCTCGCACCTGCAAAGCTGTACAAATTTGTTCCTAAGGTAACGGTTGCCTGGTCCAGTATTGGAATCGGGTACACCGTATCGGTGGCCCAGTTACAGGGTATCTGCGCACCTGCATAATTAACGGGTACCAGGTAGGCGGCAAATAGGGCAAGGAGGATGATTAGTTTTTTCATCTCTGAGCCTGGTGCGGGTTGTTTGCATAACTCCAGCGGTGTTAAGCAAGTTGCCAACAGCCCTTTGGCTGTCAGCTTAGTTTGATAGATTTTTGATTTCATAATTTTAGCGTTAAATAATTAATGTTGTTATAATTGTAGAGTTATGGAAATATTAATATGAACATCCCCGAAAGGTTAAATGCATTGAGGCCTGCATCTTGAAGTTTGTTGCCTGTAACTTTCAATAAAATAGTTTAAAAAATAATTGCGTATATGGCGGCTGCTATAACTTAATCAAAACAACATAAATCGGTTACACGTGGTTAAGCAGAAAATAAACAGTTGTAATATAATGAAGGGTAATAGTGCGGTAAATGTAATATTAGGTTTCAGATGTGCAAAGGGAGATTTCCCGTACAGGGGTTGGTGTTTTTTTCACCAATCATTCTCAACACCCACCTGCATAATCGGTGAATAACTTTTATAAAACCAACTCCCCTCGTTTTTCATCACTCTCTATTTTGCACACGCAGTAAAAGAATTACTAAAGCACGAAAGCTTTGGGAAATTTTATTGAGAGAAAGTATTGAAGTTGAACAATAGAAAGGGGTAAAAAAAATCATGTTTAGCTTTCTCACACCTTGATGTACAATACCTTGTTTGTTTAATAATTGTCTTAACAGGCATCTATCTTAAAACCTCCTTTCCTCCGTGTATCCCATCCTTCATTTGAAATAAAACCCGTTTGTTTACTTCAGGTACATTGTTTTTGTGACTTGTGTACACCTTTTGTACACCTTAAAAATTTGGATGCCTGCAGAGGGTTGGTGTAGCTTTACACCAGATAAAAACAAATCAGCATTCACCTTTTAAAATTAAACTATTATGAAAAAAATCTTTACTATTATAGTTATGGCTTTTACTTTAAAAGCGGCAACAAGCGGGGCTCAAATTCCTAACAGCGGGTTTGAAAACCTGGCAACTGATGGAACCATAAGTAACTGGATGAATTACCCCATAAGCTTTTTTGCGGTAGGTGATTCTATTATTTGTGATAATTTCTTTTTCTGTTACGACACCAGTGACGCCCACCAGGGAATGAGAGCCATGGTGCTAAATAATGTATGGGATTACACAGCTAACATTGTATTTCCTGCAAAAGTAAATGTGCTTGACACTACGCCCGTTTTTTTGGGCTCCCCTGTTTTTATCAGTACTCAAAGTGCATTAAGCCAGTGGGGACCGCTTTTTAATTTTTCTTTCTATTATAAATACCTGCCCGCAAACGGAGATTCTGCATTTGCACAAATTACGCTTACCGACAGTATGGGAAACGTTATGGGAAGTGGAATTTTAATAATAACAGATTCAACAAACTCTTATACATTAGCCAATGTTCCTATCACTTACACTATACCCGGCAATCCCGATTTTTACAATATAACGTTCAGTACATTTTATGAGGCTTCTCCGGGCGCGCATCAACCCGGTTATAATACAAGGCTTTTTGTTGATGATGTTACTTTTAATAACCCCACAGCCGTTACACCCAATCCCGGCAATAACAATGAGGAAGTTAAAATTTATCCAAATCCGGCAGGCACTCAACTAACCGTCAAAACAAAAACAAATGCTGATATGCAATTTTATATTTACAATGTAGATGGACAGGCAGTAATGCATGGTTCATTGCCTGTAGCGCAATCCACCATTAGGTTAGAAACTCTTTCAGCAGGATTTTATGCTATCGAATTAACAGCATCAGGCAAAACAGTAAGCTCCGGCTTTGTTATAAAGAAATAGTTTGTGAAATGTTTCACCGCCCCACTCTTAACAAAAAGAATCCCGCCTTCCATATTTCAGGAAAGGCGGGACTTAATATTACCCATGAAGAACTTTCATCGGGGGTGAATATAAACCTATAAACTTCACTACTGCACAATCAACTTACAATTCCTCACAACTCCATTATAGGTAACTCTTACCATATAGGCTCCTTTGACAAGTGATGATAAATCAAGCTTGTAATTATTGTTTCCGGTTGCAACAGCAACATCCTGTTTCAATACTTGCTGACCTATCATATCATAAACAGCCAGTTGCCCTTTACCTTCTGCAAATCCGTCAAACTGTATTTCAGCAGAAGTTGTTGCAGGGTTTGGGTAAACCCTTACCTCTTGTTCCTGAACATCTGTTCCTTCTTTGCAATTGATTGTTGTTTTAACACCTGCAGAGATTTTAGAACAACCGTTGATGTCAGTAACTATTACTTTATAGGTCGCTGCCTGTTTGGCATTATAATTTTGCAGCGTAGCCGAAGGAATATTAGCTGCTCCTTTTTTCCACTGATAATTTAATCCGGCTCCACTGTTTGCCTGTAGAATAACACTATCTCCTGCACAGAAAGTAAGCGGTCCCTGCGCAGTTATTGTTGCTGCCGGTAAAGTATTTACAGTTACTGCAACACCTGGTGAAACTCTTGTGCAACCAACAGCATTGGTCACTACAACCTTATACGAAGAAGCTGATTTAGTTGGAACATAACTTTGATTAGTGGCTCCCGCAATATCAATACTTCCTTTTTTCCATTGATAAGTGAGTCCCGCGCCTGCATTTGCAGTTAATGTTAACTGATTGGTGCCCGAACAAAATGTTGTTGGACCTGTAGTTGTAATGTCTGCTGGCGGGGTATTTCTGTATATGACCCTCAATTTCGGCAAGCTGCTGCCGCATAAATTTACTTTTACAACTGAAAGGGTATCCTGATTTTTAAAGTTTGAACTAAACAAAACATTGATGCTGCTTGTTCCTTGTCCGCTGCTGATGCTTACCCCTACAGGAACTGTCCAGTTATACGTAACTCCGGAATCGTTTGTAACAGTATAAGTGCGTGTTTCACCCGGACACACTTTTGGGTTGCCGCCTGCAACTGTTATAGCGCTTGGATTAGTCGGTATTGAACCTGAAACGGTAGTTGTTTTTGAATCATTGCCTGTGCATCCGTTTGCATTAGTCACAGTTACCGTATATGTTCCTGCCGTGTTTACAGAAATAGTTTGAGTTGTAGCTCCTGTTGACCAGTTGTAAGAGCTGTAACCACTTCCTGCATCCAATGTTGTTGAACTGCCCGAACAGAATGATAAACTTCCGCTGATGGAAGGAGTGGGATTTGCATTAACGGTTGTCGCAACGTTAGCGGAGCCTGTGCATCCATTTGCATTAGTAACAGTTACTATAAATGTACCTGCAGTGTTTACAGAAATAATTTGAGTAGTTTCACCCGTTGACCAGTTGTAAGAAGTGTATCCGCTTCCGGCATCTAAAGTTGTGGAGTTGCCTGAGCAGAAAGAAGTACTTCCGCTGATTGATACGGTTGGGACGGTATTAATAGTCGTAATTTTTGTTGATGTGCCCGTACATCCATTTGCATTTGTAACTGTTACTGTAAATGTACCAGCAGTGTTTGCTGAAATAGTTTGTGTAGTTGCTCCGTTTGACCAGGTGTAGGAATTATAACCACTTCCGGCATCTAAAGTTGTGGAACTTCCGGAACAAAATGATGTGTTTCCAATGATAGATGGAGTTGGATTTGCATTGACAGTTGTTGTAACATTAGCAGAGCTTGTGCAGCCGTTTTCATTTGATACTGTAACGGTATAAGTGCCGCTCGAAGTTGCATTGACAGTATTTATACTGGAGCCATCAGACCACAAATAATTTGCGCCAAAATCAGAACCTGAAGTAACAATCCACGAAGGTGCATTGGCAAGAGAAGAATTATGTCCGTTACTTGTTGCATCAAAAGCCGTTGTGCCTGAAGTTTCATTCAATTTGTAATATGCAACAAGGTTTGCTGAATTAACCGGAATGGCTGTTTGATAATTTTGAGTGATTTGAGCATCACTTAATGCAGTTTTCCAGATTCTGATTTCATCAAGTTGACCGCTAAAGTATGCACCACTTCCCAAGTGTGTTCCATCAATAGCACCAAAAGCCCAATACTGGTTAACGGGCGTCAGCCTTGGCCCGCTTACGGTGCCTGAAGGGATTCCATCGAGCAACCCATCTAAAATTGCTGTGTTTGAATTATAACGGAGTGCAACATGATGCCAGGTTCCGAATGAAACTGTACCTAAATTAACAGCCGAAAGATTCCATACTCTTACCTTAACCTGACCGCTTGATAAAATCTCAATCTGGCTGTCGTGCCATAATGAATTAATTGCGGGCTGACCCAATTCAGCCATAATAACTCCTGCAGCATTGGCATTAAACCAAAGTTCAATAGTCATCGATGAAGATGGAAAAGCAGTCACTAAATCAGGCGTAATTAAATACTGGTTGACGCCATTTAGTTGTAAGCCATTACCGGTTATTGATGCTTTCAATGCTACTGCTTCACCCTGGCAAATAGTTGTTGGACCGTCTGCTGTTATTGCTATCACTGGATTTGGATTAACAGTTGTTAAAATACTTGCCGAACCGGAACATCCATTTGAACCCGTAACAGTTATTATAAACGGACTTGCTGAATTCGCTGTTATAGTTTGTGTGTTTGCGCCTGTTGACCACAGATAGGTTGAATAACCTGCCCCGGCATCGAGCGTGGTTGAACCTCCCGGACAAAAAGATGCTGCTCCGCTTATTGTTGGAGCAGGTGAAGGATTTACGATTGTTGGTACCTGTGTACTTTGTGTGCATCCATTAGCAAAAGTAACAGTTACTGTATAGGTTGAAGCTGTGGTTACACCAATTACCTGTGCCGTTGATCCTGTTGACCACAAATAGGTATTGCCCGATGGCTGTGCGCTTAAATTAACAGTGCTCCCCTGGCAGAAAGAAGTGGATCCGCTGATAGAAGGAACCGGATGGGTAAGCACCGTTGTAGTAGCAGAAGTTGATTTGGTGCAACCGTCTGCATTAGTAACAGTTACGGTATAGGTACCATCAGCGCTGGCTGAAATTGATTGTGCTGTGGCTCCTGTTGACCAGTTGTAACCGGCAAATCCCGAACCTGCATTTAATGTAGTCGAAGTGCCTGGGCAAAAAGTTGTTGCTCCGCTGATAACCGGATTTGGCAAAGGATTAATAGTCACTGTTTTTGAAATAGAACTGGTACAACCTGTACTATTGGTAACAGTTACAGTATAGGTTCCTGAAGATGAGGGAATAATAGATTGTGTGGTAGCACCGTTATTCCATAAGTAGGAAGAAAATGAATTGGCACTGATAGAAGTTCCGGCACAGAAAGTTGATCCTACAGGTGTTATTGCGGGCAGAGGGCTTATGTTTACGGTAACATTAAAAAAGCAATCATTTGTGCCACCCGGTGTGGTTAGCTGGTAGTGGACAGGTGTAGTGCCTATCGGGAAATTACCACCGCTTGGCAATCCTGATATAAGTGTAATAACCCCGCCATTACAATTAGATGTGCAGACTGGTGTGGAGTAAATAACCTGTGCCTGGCAAACTCCGGGATCCTGGGAAACGGTAACATCTCCCGTACACGCAATTGCCGGTGGGCCGGCTGCAATGATTGAAATGGTATAATCAACCACTGTTCCGTTTACACCGTTTAAGTTGCAATCAGCCGGAAGTCCGCCTCCAACAGTAAAAATGGAAACTACCCTCATTCGCGTATTACCTATGGCTGCCAAAGCTGGTACTGTAATGGTACCTGAATAAGTTCCCGGTCCGGTAAGTGTAACCGCTTCTCCCGCATCCGTAAAAATTCCATTCTGACCATAGTCAATGTAAACAGCAGCAACCGTTGCGCCTCCATAGGTAACTGCCGAAAATGGATAAGAATGATTTGGTGCCACAGGGATGATGGTACTTGTGTTATCAGAGTAAGGAGTACCTGCTACTGCATAACTGTTTCCGTTCAATGAAATGCTTGAAATTCCTACTGAGTTTTGAACCGGCACATCTGTGCAATAATCAGCAGGAAGTAGAATGGTGTAATTTTCAATTTCACCTGTAAATGATGTTGAACACGGTGTTGGCACTCCATCGGATGAAAGGGACGCCCTTAGCCGCATTTTGGCACCTTGTGATGAATACGGTGCAGAAAAACTATATACTTTCGTAAAGGTATGTGAGCCCAATGAAGGCACGCTTACGGCTGAAGGGGTGATGACAATCTGTTCATTATTTGCGGTATTAAAAACATTGTTACCATCTAAGTCGAGCCATCCATATACGTAAACACTTTGTGCCGAATTGGTTGGATTAGTAACGTCAACTGTAAGGGTATAATTAGTTTGTGGAAACATGGTAATGGATGAAACGAAATCTGAGGAAGTGCCTGGTCCGGAAAAGTTAGTAATGCCGTTAATATCTGTTCTTGAAATATAGATACCTGAACTGTTACTGGATGCTGAGTTACATAATGGCGGTAATGCTATAATAGTTAAAGGATAATCTTCTACTTCTCCGCAAAAATTGGATTGACATGCATTTTGTGCTCCGCCACCTACTACAAAACGCAACTGCACCCGCAATCTCGAATTACCGGGTGCGGCTAAGGCGGGAACAGAAAACGTAGTTGATTTTGTAGAGGTTCCTAAGCCATAAAACTGTACTGGCGCGATAGTGATTAATTCACTGGTTACACCGCCCCAGTCTCCGCTTCCATCATAATCAATCCATGCATTCAATTGATAGCTTCCTGCAAAACCGATATTAACGGTTGCCGAGATGGTGAAAGTTTGAGAACTCCCAACTGAAAAGGTAGGAGAGGAGTAATTGGTATAACCCCCTACAGTACCTGAGGTGTTGGTTGTTCCGTTTAAGGTTACTGATGTGATAGCGGCAGTTGTGCATGTAATTGTGGGCGGGCAATAACCCTGTGCATACATTCTCTGATTAATGCAAAGCAGCATGATAATAGTTGAGATGACGTGAATTAATTTTTTCATAACTTGAGAGATAAATGAATTAAGATTAATAGTTGTTTGTTTTGAAATGATGCCTCAAAAATGAATCATCTTAAATGAGAATGATTTAAAATGTTACGAGTGGAGGGAAAAATGTTACGAATCGAAGTGATGGCTCGTAAAGCGGTTGGAAATAAGAAGTGGTGTATCTTGAAGAAGTTGGCAAAGAGTTAGTTACTTCATCCGGAAGTAATAAAAAAACCGGCTGCTGCATTCAAGCAACAGCCGGTTTCTTATTAGCTGAATAATTTATTAAACAATCAATTTACAATTCCTCGCCACGCCATCATAAGTAACCCTTACCATATAGGCGCCTTTTGCGTATCGGCAAGGCGCTGAAAATATCATGTATAAATCAGGCTTTTAAAAAAGAAGTTGCCCCGATAAATGCAAACATGATTCTAAATTAATGGCGCAAACCATAATTAAGGTTTGACATCTGTACAGCTAAAAAGGGGAGCGCAGATGATGATTTGTTGATGCAAAAAAAGAGGCCTCAATTAAGAGACGGCTTTAAAAGGATTATTACCTTTCATGCTATTTATAGGTTACTTATTAAATTCTATTTTTTATAGAAATTAAGAAAATCAGGCATGGCTGTAAAGATTGTTGATTAACAATCTTTACAGCCAAACAAATTGCATCCATTAAATTTTATATTTGCTGCAACACAACTATAAATGACTCCGAAAGAAAAAGTAGAAACAAAACTGCAAACAAAAATCTCACAAATAGAAAGCAAGATTGATTGTTGTGAAAATAGAATAGATGAAATTGTTCGTTGAGCTTGTCGAAATGAAATTGGGTAAACAAAAACTAATAATTTACCAAAATGACAGGATACATGTATATTTTAAAATACTCTAATGGAGCATATTATATAGGGAGCACAAATGATTTGGAACTTAGACTACAGCAGCATCAAAACTGTGAAGGAGCAAATTTTACAAAAAAGCATCTCCCAGTTGAATTAGTTTATTTTGAAGAATTCCAAAGAATTGATGAAGCATTTAAACTAACAGTTAAAAACAGCATTGAAATACTGCTAACATATAACGAGGAATCTAAATCTGGAAAAGAATGAGAAAAATCAAACAACTATATACCCTAACTATCTTGCTTACCTGCTGTGGAATTTTAATTGCATCCATGGCATACAGCCAGGATAATAATTATGAAATCTATGCATTTAACCGAACGATAACTCACCTTTTTTTATGTAATTAGCATTTTGAAACGCTGTTAAAAAATTTGCTATGAAAAAAACTTTAAAACTAATATTGCTTTTACTCTTAAGTAGTTTCAACAGTAATGGCCAGAATACTTTTCAGAAAGTTTATCAGTCATCAGGTCATGCGGAATGTTTTGGCGCCTATCAGACTATTGAAGGCGGCTATATTTTTACAGGCATAATTGATACCAACGGTTATAAAATATTTATGTGCCGCACCGATTGCAAAGGCGATGTGCTGTGGGCAAAGACCTACAATGCAAGTTCCACTATCGGAAATATTTCACAACGCGTTATTCAAACTCATGATAATGGGTTTCTGCTTGCGGCAAGTGCAGGAGCTTTTTCAAGTTATAATATGGCTTTGATTAAAACCGATAGTATGGGAATTACCCAATGGCATAAAGTAATACAGGGCACGCGCGATGATGTGGTTAACAGTGTGATAGAAACTATGGATCACAATTTTGTAATCGCAGGCAAAACAAATAGCTGGGGACAAGAGGTTAGCAATAACATAGGCTATACCGATGTATATATTGCAAAGATAGATTCTACCGGAAATTTTATGTGGGGAAAAACAATTGGCACACCGCAAACAGTTGACGAAGCATTTGATATTATTGAAACAACAGACAGCGGATATGCAGCAACAGGTCGCTATATTGAACAAGGAACGTTTTATTGTTTTTTATTAAGGATGAATAAAAGCGGTGCATTAAATTATCTGAGAGCTTATGGAGACACTAATCAAAGCACCAACGGTTATGCCCTTATTCAAACTGCCGATGGCGGTTTTGCAATTACAGGAAGCACCACAATTATGAAAAACAGTTTCCAGGATTATCCTGATGAGTTCATTATCAAGACTGATGCTGCTGGCGATACGCTTTGGTGCAAATCCTATCATGGCACTAACAGCGATGGTTCAGAAAACGGTTCTTCAATTGTTGAAATTGCAGGTTCGGGATATGCAATTGGTGTGGCTACTTTTTCTTATCCGACAATTGGTTTTGTGCCTAACAAGCATCTTGTTATAAAAACTGATTTAACAGGCAATATGAATCTTGCACGGACTTATAATGATGGTGGTTCACACTATCCATACTTATCACGCACACGCGATCAGCAGGGATATTTACTGTCCGGTTTTACAACCAATTATTCTCCTAACTTTCAGCCTATGCTCATCAGGATGGATAATAATTTCGATAGCGGCTGTAATGAAACTAATGTGCTGCCATTAACTGTTCAGGAACATCCACCGTTCCAGGTTAGAGTGCCGCAGGCAAATATTGCTGCAGGAGGTTCTGTTGTTAACTCAACTATTCAGGCAAATCTTGCTTTAGGAGTATATACAGTGTGTGAATATATTGAAGACAGTTGCGTGAATATTCTTGCAATCAATAATTTTCAAAATACGAAGAACAATGTGCTTATTTATTTTGATGGTATATCAGGAGTTATAAAAATTTCAGATGAAGTATTAACCGATTTTATAGTTCAGATTTTTAATTCAGTTGGTCAATTAATTATTGAATCAAAAAATAAAAGGCAGATTGATGTTAGTAATTTTAAGCATGGTATTTATTGTGTGAGGGTTAGTTTCGATAACAAAGTCATCTCTCAAAAAGTATTGTTTTAATGTACAAGAAAAATTCACCTGATAGTGCGAGGTTGTAGCTCGTTCTTTTTCTATCCACAACATTGAAATTCTTTTATAATTAACGCGAGCTTGAGGCTCATTATTCTACCGAATAACCAAAGCAGCAGTTAAACTATATGATTATCTTCCACCGGAATTTAAATGAGAAAAAATGGAATCGTCAATTTGCCAGAGGAGATAAACGTGGAAACATGATTAAAGATGTAAAGTCGAGCCGTGATAAAATATTTGAAAAAAGAATAGTTGAATATGATGAAAATAATTTACCGGTAAAAGTCGCTGTAACTTCAAATTCAAACGAGGCTTCGGATGCACAGCCGATAATTTACCTGTTGACATATCAAAAGTAAAATCAACTGTGCGTGGTGGTGGGGCGGTTGTTTGAAATTTAATTCTCTCCTTGACGTTAACGCAAGGCCTCCCTTCACTTGCGCGGCAGTGCTGTGATGATATCGAAACGAATTAATTTCAATTACAATCATTAAAAATGAGACATGAAGGAATAAGAACTATTTGTTTTCATAGCAGCACAGCACAAGGTTCGCATCGAGTGTGGACTTTTGTGCAAGCGGTGATTCAAATATTTACCTCCCTGTTGCTTACAAGCAATTTCTGCAGTGGCCAGGAAAAATTATTATGCGGGGATGAGCTAATATTGGCTCCCATGTATTAACCTCCAGGAACTACGAATAGTTGCAAACAAAAAACAACTTCCAAAGAATATAAAAAAATTTAAGAATTTAGAAAATATAATAATTGAAGGTAATGGGGTAACTGATATTTTTCCTGATAATTTTTACAAGTTAAAAAAATTAAAATCAATTCAGTTTAATCCAAGGAGTGAATATGAAGAGAAACCGGTAATAATTAGCGAGAAAATTTTAAAGTTAAAAGAGCTAAATTATATTAACATCAGTTTTATTGCAGTTCCTTTTAATATTTTCCGTCTCAATATGAAAAATATTGGTTATGGTTGGTATTCTGCAATGTATGATTTACAATATTTCAGGACAAGCGAGCCGGATTCAATAAGTATTTATAATCTATACATACCCTCTGGATCGTTCCTAACCACTCTTGACAGTATCTTTGACTACACTTATTTTGGAAATAAACCTCCATTGTATTTTCTTGGTGATGGAAGCCTTTTTTCACCTTTAAGTTTTGCTTTAAATAAAAAAGCAGGACGTTTTAAAATTTATTTTGAGAATAAATCTCTTGCAATTGAAGGTAAACTAAAGAACGACTTGCCTGATGACACCATGTTAATTTATAACCCCAATGGCCAAGTTCTCGAAGAAAGAGTTTATTATAAAGGCAGGCCAACCGGCACATGGAGAAGGTTTTATGCCACAGGTACGCGCCAAATTACAATAGAATTTCTTTCCGATTCATGCAGACACTGGAAGGCTTATGATAAAACCGGGAACAAAATTTATGATTCTTACGAATGCGATTGCCCAAGTGAGATTTATTGTCAAAACCCTTTACATTGGAAATATGAAAATGGAGAATATTTGTTTATAGAAAGTATTTATGAAAGGAACTTGAAACTATTGAGACCAGGAGAAGATGGTTATGTAAGTAATATAGATACTAAGAATTAAATTTTAACGTATGGTATGACTAAATATCAAACTGTTTTCTAAAATGACAATCAGAAATAGTTCAATGCTAATTTTTATTTTAACAGTTAATGCATTGTTTTCAACTGCTCAATTATCAAACACGAAGGATAATTCTTTACTAAGCTATGAAAAAATATTTGTAATTGATTCCTCTACCTTCAATTATAAAACACACCGCTTCAGGGAAAAAATAAATACAAAAAAGATTGTACGGTTAAAAATAATTAACCTGGATGGAGAATTCCCCATTTCTCCTGTTAAATTATCAAATTTAAAAGAGCTTATTGTTGAGAATAATCAAAGCAGGCTGCCGGAAAATATAAATCAACTGATGAGGTTAGAAATAATAAGGTTCTCAGAGAATAAATGCCTCGATGCTTTGCCGGAGACTTTTTATGAATTGAAAAATATAGAAGTAATAGATAATAATTTTCATGATACCGAATTAGGTGAGCCATATTTAATTCTGAGTGAGAAAATTACTCAGTTGAAGAAATTAAAGGAGATAAATGCTGCATTACTTTTTTTCCCCATTAATATCCTTTTGCTTGATAGTGTACATTATGGAGGAAGTTTTGTTATGCCATTTACTAATTTGCCGCAATATTATTCTAATGGTCATTCTGAAACGATTTGGGATTCGACAGATACAGAGTTGTACTCACAAAGCAGCAATATGATTCTTTTAATTTTTTTAATGTTAAAAAATAATATCCCAAAAGATTACTATTTTGATAATCCTTTATTAAGTTCTTTTTTGAAAGAAAATAAAACTGCTGATTTTAAAAATTTATACAGCTTACAAGCCAATGATTCTTTTAGAATTTATTATCCCGGTAAGGAGGTTGCTGCTGCAGGAAAAGTAAAGAAGCATCTTCCTTATGGAGAAGTTAAATTTTTTAATTTGAAAGGTGAGGTTTCAGAAGAAAGGTTTTATCAAAATGGCGAGCCTAAGGGAAAATGGAAATACTATTTTTCAGAGGGAAAATGTTACCGTGAAATTGATTTTACTAACAGAGATACAATACACCTTAAAGAGTATGATAAGTACGCCAAAAAAATTCTTGACGTTAAATGGATAAATAATATAACCAATAATGAAGACCATTTCATTGCAAGAATTTGGAAACGTGAAGGCAATAATTATAATTATTACCCCGATGGAATGTCAATGTTAAAAAGCATAAAAAAGGATGAAGAAGGTTATGTGAGTAATGTTGATGAAAATAATTAAAAAATATAATGTGATAAAAACTACATCCGACATTTCCCTTTTAAATATGAAGTTATTTGTTTTAATTATTTTATCTTTTATTTCCTGTCAACAGGTCTTTTCGCAACCTCACGGATGGCCTTATAAAGATTCAAGTGGAATAAAAGAATATTACAGTTATAATTTATCTTCCAAACAATTTAAGGTATGGAGGCCGTTAAGAAAAGAAAGTATTGTTGCGCCTCCTGTAATTGATACGGTAATTAAAGACCTTGGTAATATTGAATATTTAGAAATTGATAGTATCGGTAATTCAATAGATATTGATTTAAGAAAATTTAAAAATTTGCGTATCCTCAGTTTAGGGTCAATTTGGGCTAAGTTGCCTTCAAGTGTAAGGTTTCTTAAAAAGCTTGAAGTTGTTAAAATAGGGAGTAACTTAATTATAGACCCATTTCCAAAAGAGTTTTACGAATTGCATCGCCTGAAAGAAATTTCATTTATTGGTGAACAGCCTACCTATACATTGCTGAATGAACGAATGCTTTGTTTTCCGTTAATGAAACATTTAGACATTATAATTATTTATACCCCTATTTCTTTATTCCTTAATCAAAATATAAGTCATTTGGAATTTAATCTTGATTTTAAAAATTCTCCTTTTACTGGTCGGGATTATTCGTTTTATGGATGCGATCTTAATTTTTTAGCGGATTCATTATACTGTTCGGCAATAGAAAAGTATTATAATTCCATAAAGCCAGAATCATATTTATTCAATGATATTGCAAGACAAATGGGTGGAGGTTTCTCAATTGAAGACTACTTTGACTGCCCCACAAAAATAAATTACTTGTATGATGCTCAAAAAAACAAAGTAGACTCTGCCTTTTTTTTAAAGTTAAGAAGTAACAAGCATATTAAATTATTTTATGACAATGGAAAATTAGCTGCTGTAGGTAATTTTAAAAAGGGAGTGCCAGATGGAAACTGGTATTTCTTTTCAGAAAAAGGTGATACGCTCTCCACGCGAAGTTATGACTACGGGCTGGCAGTCGGTATTTGGGTATCAAAATATGATAATGGCAAAATTCGAACTATTTGTGATTTCGGAAACGGCAGATTTAAAAAATATATGATATATAGTTATTGTGGTTACAAAACATTTGAAAAAAGTTATAGTTCTGAGTTTTCCAATAGTTGTTTAAATCAAGCCTGGTATCAGGAAAAAGAAAATGAGTGGATTTACGTTAGACAAAATTATGATGGTGAGGAGAAGTTCAAGCAAGGTGAAACAGGATTTATAAATGTAACCAAAGAATAATATAACAAGCAATGCCTGCAAACAATTTATATCCACCACCTGATAGTGCGAGCTTGTAGCTCGTTCTTTTTCTATCCACAACATTAAAATTCTTTTATAGTTAACGCGAGCTTGAGGCTCATTATTCTACCGAATAACCGCACCAGCAGTTAAACTATATGATTATCTTCCACCGGAATTTAAATGAGAAAAAATGGAATCATCAATTTGCGAGAGGAACGAGCTACAAGCTCGCACCAGCATGGGCAGTAGTATCATTTTAGTCTAATTTATGAATAAAAGCATGGTTTATTGTAATAATATTTCGATTATATTAACTATAGTTACCATTTTAATAGGTATTAGAATTCTTATAATGAATGATTTTGTGCAAATGGAAACAGAGGTAAACCTTATGTTCTTATCTAATACTGTTTAAATTATTGCATTTATGTTTGCGTCTAAGAAGAAAACAAGTATTTTAATAATGAATATTATTGGAATAATTGTTTACATTATTTACACTTTACCATCAATAATATATTACAATGCCTTTTTTCACAATCCATCTCAATTTTAAGAAATAACATTTCATAATGCCAAACAAATATTATCCTCGTCTCTCCTCCCTGGCTTACGCGCCCTCGCTGTGCTGAAATGAAAACGCACTGTTTGTACTTGTTCATTTTTTCTGATAGTAAATGAAATTAATTTCCGAAAAGTAGGAAATAAAACGGTTTGATCATGTTGGCTGCGTTAACCCCTTCAAGAAATACCTGTTGCTTTATTTGTTATTTCAACTTATTTGTATTGTGACTCCATTGGGCAACAACCTGATATATTGCGAAACGGGATTTCGGAATAAACTTTTTAAACTATCTGAATCAAAAAATTACTTTAGCCGAAATTTTTTTGGAACTATGAATCGTGTCATCAAAAGAGTAGCAGTTTTAGGTTCAGGTGTTATGGGCAGTCGCATTGCCTGTCATTTTGCAAATATCGGTGTAAACGTTTTGCTTTTAGATATTGTCCCCAAAGAAGCAACTACCACTACAGCTACCGCTACCACCACCACTACCACTGCCAACTCAACACAGCGTAACAAAATAGTAAACGATGCACTACAGGCTGCAATTAAATCCAACCCCGCACCGCTTTTTAAAAAATCATTCGCGCAGCGCATCACCACAGGCAACTTTGATGATAACATGAAAGACATTGCCAACTGTGATTGGATTATTGAAGTGGTAATTGAAAATATTGATATTAAGAAAAAGATTTTCGACCAGGTTGAAAAATATCGAACTAACGGCACTTTAATAACTTCAAACACTTCGGGCATACCTATACACTTAATGTTAGAAGGACGCAGTGATGATTTTCAGCAGCATTTCTGCGGCACGCATTTTTTTAATCCACCGCGTTACCTGCGCTTGCTTGAGATTATTCCTACAGCAAAAACTAAGGCCGATGTTGTTTCATTCCTTATGCATTATGGCGATCTGTATTTGGGTAAAACCACTGTGTTATGTAAAGACACGCCTGCATTTATTGCCAATCGCATTGGAGTGTTTTCCATTATGAACCTGTTTCACCAGGTACAGGCAATGGGCTTCACAGTTGAAGAAATAGACAAGCTTACCGGCCCTGTTTTAGGAAGACCAAAGTCTGCAACCTTTCGCACCTGCGATGTAGTTGGATTGGATACATTGGTGCTTGTTGCCAATAACCTCCATAATGACGTAACTGATGAAACCGAACGAAAATATTTTGAATTGCCTGCTTTTATTCAAAAGATGATTGACAATAAATGGCTGGGCGATAAAACAAAACAAGGCTTTTATAAAAAGGTGAAAGGGGAGAGTGGATCGGAAATTCTTTCCCTCGATCTTAAAACACTTGAGTATAAGCCACAGGTTAAATCAAAGTTTGCAACATTAGAACAAACAAAAGGAATAGATAATATACGTGATCGCATTAAAGTTTTAGCTTCGGGTAAAGATAAAGCAGGTGAATTTTATCGCAGTTCATTTATTGCATTGTTCAATTACGTTTCAACCCACGTGCCCGAAATCGCTGATGAGATATATCGTGTTGATGATGCGCTTAAAGCAGGCTTTGGTTGGGAGTTAGGACCCTTCGAATTGTGGGATTCCATTGGAGTTAAAGATGCAATTGCAATGATGAAATCAGCGGGCAAGCCTGCGGCAGCATGGGTGGAGGAAATGATAGCAACCGGTGCTGATAGTTTTTATAAAATTGATAACGGCATTCAATCATATTACGATCAGCAAAGCAAAAGCTACAAACCTGTTCCCGGTCAGCAACATTTCATAGTGCTTGATAACTTGCGTAATAAGACCTTATGGAAAAATGCAGGATGCTCACTCCTTGACATTGGTGATGGAATTCTGAATCTTGAATTTCATACTAAGATGAATACCATTGGTGGCGAAATAGTAGAAGGTATTTTAAAGTCAATTGAAATTGCCGAAAAAGATTTTCGCGGATTAACTGTTGGCAATGATGGAGCTAACTTCAGCGCAGGGGCAAATCTTGGTTTGATTTACATGATGGCTTTAGAAGAAGAGTGGGATGAAATTGATATGGCCATTCGCATGTTTCAAAAAATGAATATGCGCGTGCGTTACAGCAGCATTCCCGTGGTAGTCGCTCCTCATGCATTGGCATTAGGCGGTGGTTGCGAAATGAGCTTGCATGCAGACCGTGTTCAGGCAGCAGCCGAAACCTATATTGGTTTGGTTGAGTTTGGAGTAGGTTTAATTCCGGGCGGTGGTGGTACAAAAGAATTTGCAATGCGTTTTGCCGATTCATTAAAAGAAGGCGATATAGAATTGAATGCTTTGCGCGAACGATTTCTTACTATTGCACAGGCAAAGGTTTCTACATCGGCAGCCGAGGCATTCGATCTTGGAATATTAAGGCCGGGTATAGATGCAGTTACCATGAATCAGTCGCGCTTATTGCATGATGCAAAAAATGCCTGTATTGAACTGGCCGAAGAAGGATATGTACAACCGGTGCAGCGCAAGGATATCAGGGTACTCGGCAAATCGGGTTTGGGAATGGTTTATGCAGGAGCTAATGCAATGTATAGCGGCAATTATATGAGTGAGCATGATAAAATAATTTCAGAAAAGCTCGGCTATGTAATGTGCGGAGGCGATCTGTCAGCACCTGCATTAGTAAGTGAGCAATACCTGTTGGATTTGGAGCGCGAAGCATTTCTCTCTCTTTGCGGAATGAGAAAAACTCTTGAAAGAATTAAAAGTATCCTCACTTCAGGAAAGATTCTGAGAAACTGATTTGTTGTTTACTTCAATAGCCAAAGGCTAAAAGCTAAAAGCCAAAGGCCAAAGGCCAAAAGCTCACCAAATCTGTAATCCAAATGAAATGTTAATAATCTTCTTTAAATAAATTTGACTAATTAAACTTCAATTGTAAATTTGGCGGTCAACGAACTGCGACATCAAAATCCATATACATGAAAATAAAATTACTTAGCATTATTTTACTTCTTATACCTGCTTTGGTTTTCAGCCAGATAGAGGAACGCCCCAAATATGCCACCGGCAAGGGGAAAAAGCATCGCAATGTAACCGATGAAATGGGTCAGAAACAGGGACTGTGGATGTCCTTTAATTCTGGCGGACAGCTTATGGGCGAAGTGGAATTTTTAAACAATCAGCGTCATGGAACTTCGCGCACTTATTATCCTTATGAAAAAGTAATGGAAGAAATTGCTTATCAATACGGAGTTAAAGAAGGCGATTACAAAAAATACTATTACTCAGGCCAGGTTTCAATTGAAGGCCAATATGTAGCCGGTAAAAAAGAAGATAAATGGACCAAGTTTTACAGTGACGGAAGCACGCAATGGGAAGGCACTTACAAACGGGGTGTACGCGAAGGCGATTGGAAATACTATGACCGCAAAGGTACTTTGATACAGTCAGTGACCTTTAAGAATGGCGTGGATACAAAAGCGCTTGCAGATCAGAAAGCTGCCGAGGATAAGAAAAAAGCCGATGCGGCTAAGAAAGCTGCTGGTAAAACTCCTTCGGGTAGTAAACCTGGTGGCACTTCACCCACACCCGGAACTCCGAAGGATTCAACAGCAAAACCACCTGTTGTTCCTGAACCTGCTGATACAACGAAGAAATAATTTTAAACCCCTTTCAACAATGAGAGGGGTTTTTTGCAACAATAATAAAAGTCAGAAATTTTTAAACTTTTTGTTCGTCTGATAAAACAAGAAATAAAAAATTAAAATTATGGATGCATATATAGTAGCAGGATTCAGATCGGCAGTGGGCAAGGCACCACGCGGCACGCTTCGTTTTGTGAGGCCCGATGATTTAGGCGCTCATGTATTGCAACATTTGATAAGTACAGTGCCAGCGTTAGATAAAAACCGCATTGACGATGTAATTGTAGGCAATGCCACACCCGAAGCAGAACAGGGATTGAACATGGCACGTATGATTTCGCTCATGGGTTTAAATTCTGTAAAAGTGCCGGGTGTAACTGTTAACCGTTATTGTGCATCAGGCCTCGAAACCATTGCTATTGCGGCTGCCAAAATTCATTCCGGCCTGGCTGATTGCATCATAGCCGGTGGAGTAGAGTTCATGTCGCCAATACCTTTTGGAGGATGGCGTGTAATCCCTAATGCTGATGTTGCAAAAAATCATCCTGATTATTACTGGAACATGGGGCTGACTGCCGAAGCCGTTGCCCGAGAGTATAAAGTAAGTCGCGAAGACCAGGATGCATTTGCTTATCAATCAAACATGAAAGCTGTAAATGCGATCAGCAATGGACTTTTTAAAGATGATATTGTTCCATATACAATTAAAGAAAACTATCTTGATAGTAATGAAAAACGCAAAGTGCGTGAATCTACTTTCGATACCGATGAAGGCCCGCGTGCTGATACCACACTTGAAAAATTGGCAACATTAAAACCTGTTTTTGATGCGAAGGGCAGCGTTACAGCAGGCAACTCATCACAAACAAGTGATGGCGCAGCGTTTGTTATCGTAATGTCTGAACGGATGGTAAAGGAATTAAATCTTACACCCATTGCACGATTTGTAACCTACGCTGTAGCCGGAGTAGAGCCGCGCATCATGGGCATTGGTCCTGTGGAAGCAATTCCGATGGCATTAAAACGTGGCGGTTTAAAACAAAATGATCTTCAACTGATAGAATTAAACGAAGCATTTGCATCGCAATCGCTTGCCGTTATACGTGCCTTAAACTTAAATACAGATATGGTAAACGTTAATGGCGGTGCCATCGCTTTGGGACATCCGTTAGGTTGCTCAGGTGCAAAACTTTCTGTTCAGTTACTCAATGAAATGAAACGCAGAAAAGTAAAGTATGGCATGGTTACCATGTGTGTAGGCACCGGCCAGGGAGCGGCAGGTATATTTGAAATGCTTTGATTGGTAATTTATCCGTGGTTGGCGTCCCGCCAACCACTTACTGCTATAGCATCAATGAATGTTGGCGAGGACGCCAACATTGCATAAAATAGTTATTAGTTTTGGTTATGAGTCTGTGATTTTCCAAATTTCCAATTTCAATTTTCAAGTTTCCTGTTTTTCAAGAAGTTAAAAGTTTAATATTACTTTTGAGGCTGAATTAAAATTATTCCCCTATCACATTAATTCTTCCTATGACACTTAATAAAAATGAAGTACAGGCTTTGATCAGTTTGTTGGACGACACCGACACTGAAATATTCAATCATGTGCAGGAAAAATTACTTCACCTCGGCAAAGAAGTAATACCCTCGCTTGAAGAAGCGTGGAGCCAGGCTTTTGATCCGGTAAAACAAGAGCGCATTGAATCACTCATTCACAAAATACAGTTCGACAGCCTTATTGATGAACTAAAAGACTGGGCTAAAAATAACAGCGATGATATTATAGCAGGTTCAATATTAATAGCACGTCATCAATATCCCGACCTTGATGAGGAGCGTGTTTTCACTGAACTCAACCAGTTGAAAAGAAATATATGGTTAGAGCTGAATCCTAATTTAACAGCATTTGAAACTATTAATGTGATTAACCGCGTGCTTTTTGATACACACATGTTTAAAGGTAACACCACTAACTTTCATGCACCGGCTAACTCATACATACACGCAGTGCTCGAAAGTAAAAAAGGAAACCCGCTGCTGCTGTCAATTGTTTATATGAAGCTTTCGCAAATGCTTGACCTGCCGGTTTATGGTGTAAACCTGCCTGAACATTTTATCCTGGCTTACATGGATGAAAACAATACCCTGCGCGAAGTATTTACAGACGGTAGTTCCAGCAATATTTTGTTTTACATCAATCCGTTTAGCCGCGGAACCATTTTTAATAAATTAGAGATTGATAATTTTCTGAAAAAACTTAATGTGGAACCTGATGAAATTTATTATCAGCCATGCACTAATATAGAGATCATTAAAAGAATGATTCGCAATCTTACTTTTTCTTACCAGAAATTAGGCGATGTTGAAAAGGTGGAAGAATTGGAAAAGATGATGGAAGCCTTGACCGTGGATGAAAATTTGCAATGATGGAATATTGGATTCCGATGTATCGGAAGGAATGATGGAATGTTGGAATGACAACGCATCAATTATTTTCTGCGAATAAATAAAAATCAATATCGAGTGACTTCACTCACTTGAACCCGACAAAAAAATGTCTGAAACCCGAAAAAGGTTTCTGACATTGTATCCGCAAACGCAACAATTATTTTTCTCTGAATAAATAAAAATCAATAGCGAGTGACTTCAGTAACTTAACATCGTGGAATGTTGCATTTTGAAAACAAATAAAATTCAGGAGTCTTCACTTTCGGAAAGTTCCTTCAACTTTCCGAAAGTTTGCGCGATGAACAATGGAAAAGTTTAACCACAACTCCAATTACCTCCTTCATAATTCAACATTAAACATTCATCATTCAAAATTTCAAAAGTGTTTCGATTAAAACTTCCAACCGATCCGCGATGGGTGAATATTGTTGAGAAAAATCTCATCGAAATTCTAACAGATCATGCTTACTGTGAACAGAAGGCTGCATCCAATGCAATTTCGCTCATCATACTTTATCCTGATTTGCCTGACCTTGTTACAGCAATGACAGATCTGGCACTCCACTAAAAACAGTCAACCTTTAGGACGATACACCCCCCTAATCCTAAAATCCTTTAATCCAATAAATCTTAGTTCTGACAATTTTCCACTACGGGGGATGAAAATTCGCTTTCTCACTTCTTTAGTCTGCTGACACACTTCGTTGGTTCGCTGTCACACTAACGCTTTCGCGGGAGGGAGAGGGATGGGAAATGGGAATATAGAATCACCAGCGGAACGCTGGCGTGAGCGTGGACGGGTTTTTTGTTGGGCGCTATGAAATTAAATATACTTTTAAAGTCTTAAAATTACACATCATGAAACAGTGCAACGCAACGTAGAGACGTAATATATTACGTCTCTACCCCACATCACCAAAAAACAAATATTTAAATGGTAACAATTTAAAAACTTTATCAAACATGAAAACAAAACTTACTTTATTAATTATCCTGTTATCGGTGTTTTCTGTTTATGAAGAAGGGAAGGCGCAGGTGCCAAGCTGGGCGTGGGCGAAGAGTGCGGCCGGAACTAACTATGACGGTGGCAATGGTATTTCCACCGATATTAATGGAAATGTACTCGTAACAGGTGCTTTTAAGAGTTCATCCCTCACTTTCGGTGCGACTATTTTGACCAACGCAGGTGTCGGAGATTTTTTTATTGTAAAATACGATGCTTCGGGAAATGTGCTGTGGGCGAAATCAGCAGGTGGAACTTCCAATGATTATGGAATAGGCCTGTCCACCGATGCAAGCGGAAATGTACTGATAACAGGTGGCTTTGAGAGTTCATCCATCACTTTCGGAACAACTACTTTGACAAATACAGGTACTGGAAATTTTTTTATTGTAAAATACGATGCTTCGGGAAATGTACTATGGGCGAAATCAGCAGGTGGAGCTTCCAACAAT
This sequence comes from Bacteroidia bacterium, assembly GCA_039931675.1. Classification (GTDB taxonomy): domain Bacteria; phylum Bacteroidota; class Bacteroidia; order AKYH767-A; family OLB10; genus JAEUTH01. The sequence goes on from JBDTRM010000246.1 coordinate 24,927, forward strand.
GGAGGCGCTGGCATTTCTACTGATGCAAGCGGAAATGTACTGGTAACAGGTGACTTCCAGAGTGTATCCGTCACTTTCGGAACGACTACTTTAACCAATGCAGGAAGCATCTCAACTAATGATATTTTTGTTGTGAAATACGATGCTTCGGGAAATGTGCTGTGGGCGAAATCAGCAGGTGGAAATTCCACTGATTATGTCAGAGGCATTTCCACCGATGCAAGCGGAAATGTGTTGATTACAGGTTCTTTTCAGAGTGATTCCATCAGTTTCGGAACAACTACTTTAACCAATGCAAGTGCAGGAAACAATGATATTTTTGTTGCAAAATATGATGTTTCGGGTAATGTTCTTTGGGCGAAATCAGCAGGTGGGTCTTCCAGTGATGAAGGATGGGGCATTGCCACCGATGTAAGTGGAAATGTGGCAATAACTGGTCACTTCAACAGTTCCTCAATCACTTTAGGAAGCACTACTTTAACAAATGCTGGTGCTGATGATATTTTTATCATAAAATATGATGCTTCGGGAAATGTCGCGTGGGCGAAATCGGCAGGAGGAACATTCTATGATGATGGCTTTGGTATTTCTACTGATTCAAGCGGAAATTTAATAGTTACAGGTAACTTTCAGAATCCATCCATTACTTTCGGAACAACTACTTTAACCAATTCAGGTGGCGCTGATATTTTTATCGTAAAATATGATGCTTCAGGGAATGTTTTATGGGCGAAATCAGCAGGTGGGACTTCCTATGATGGTGCCTTTGGCAGTTCCTCCGATGCCAACGGAAATATACTGGTAACAGGTTACTTTCAAAGCCCTTCTATCACTTTCGGAACAACTACTTTAACCAATACAGGTCTCTATGATATTTTTATTGCCAAATTATATAGCACTGTTTCTGCAGCAATCGAGGAGCAAAACTCAAATAACGGAGTGTCAATCTACCCCAACCCCTCCACAGGTCAAATCTCCATTACAAGTTCAAAAGATATTGATGAGGTAACCATCACCAATCCATTAGGGCAGGTTGTTTATCAAGCAAAACCAAAGGATAAAAATCTCTCCATAAAAATTAAAGATGATGGGATTTACTTTGTCACAATAACCTCCGATAAAAAAACATCAACACAAAAAATTATTGTGCAGCATTAATACAATACCGAAAGTAGTTGGTGAAAAAAATACCAGCCAGATGCAGAAATAACCTTTGTAGTAATAAATCTACAATAATATCAAGTCTTCTTTATTTTCTTGCCGCCATTATTAATCAGGATTGATAAAATCCCCACGGGTTTTTGTTTTCACTCCAAAAAATAAACTATTCATTTAAATTCTTTAAACTATAACAACATGAAATCAAAACTTACTTTATTAATTATCCTCCTATCGGTGTTTTTTATTTATGAGGAAGGAAACGCGCAGGCGCCCGCATGGCTATGGGCTAAGAGTGCAGGAGGAACTGACAATGATGAGGGCCACGCTATTACAACCGATGCAGCCGGCAATGTGCTGGTAACAGGTTACTACTCCAGTGCTACCATCACGTTCGGAGCAACCACTTTAACCAATGCAGGTGGTTCAGATGTTTATGTTGTAAAATACGATGCTGCAGGCAATGTGCTATGGGCCAAATCAGGAGGGGGAGCATCCACTGATAATAGTAAGGGCATAGCCACCGACACAAGCGGAAATGTATTGATAATAGGAACCTTTGGCGGCACTTCCGCCACCTTCGGAACAATCACCTTAACCAATACCACTGCACTCGCCTCTGATGTTTTTATTGTAAAATACGATGCATCGGGAAATGTACTGTGGGCGAAATCGGCCGGTGGCACTAACTCAGATTATGGCACCGGCATAGCCACCGATGCAAGCGGAAATGTAGTGGCAACAGGTTACTTTCAAAGTGCTTCCATTACCTTCGGAGCAACTACTTTAACCAATGCAGGCGCCCAAGACATTTTTGTTGTGAAATATGATGCTTCGGGAAACCTCCTTTGGGCGAAAGCACAAGGTGGAACTTCTTACGATAATGGCAATAGTATCACCACCGATACAAGCGGAAATGTGCTGGTAACAGGTTGGTTTCAAAGCGCCTCTGTCACTTTCGGAACAGTTACTTTGACCAATACCACTTCGGGCAGCAACGATATATTTATTGTAAAATACGATGCCTTGGGAAATGTGCTGTGGGCAAAATCCGCAGGTGGAACTTTAGTTGATAATCCCACCGGCATTACTACCGATGCAGGCGCAAACGTGCTGCTAACAGGTTATTTTCAGAGTGGTTCTATCACTTTCGGAACAATTACTTTAAACAATATAGGTAGTCAAGACATTTTTGTTGTAAAGTATGATGCCGCAGGCAATGAGCAATGGGCGAAAGTAAAGGGAGGAAGTGGCTCAGATTATGGCTATGCCATTTCAGCCGATGCAAGCGGAAATGCACTGGTAACAGGTTACTTTGATAGTCCTTCCATCACCTTCGGAACAACTGTGTTAACCAATGCTGGTGTTAAAGATGTTTTTGTTGCGAAATTCGATGCTGCCGGCAATGTGCTTGGGGCAGCATCAGCAGGAGGAACCGGCAATGATGAGGGCCTCGGCATTTCTACAGATGCAAGCGGAAATGTGTTGGTAACCGGTCGCTTTAGCAGCCCTTCCATCGCTTTCGGAACTACTACTTTAACCAATGCGGGCATCTATGATGTTTTTGTATCTAAATTAACATTCTGTGTAACAACAACAACTGTAAATGCAGTTGCATGTTATAGCTACACTTCGCCAAGTGGCAATTATAACTGGACTACATCGGGTGCTTACCACGATACTTTAACCAATGTGTCCGGCTGCGATAGCATCATGACCATTAACCTTACTATAAACAATCCGGATACTTCAATTACCCAAAGCGGAATTACTCTTACATCTAATGCAACTACAGCAACCTATCAATGGTTAGATTGCAATAGTGGCAATGCAGCAATCAACGGAGCAACTTCACAAAGTTTCACGCCTGCAGTTGATGGAAGTTATGCAGTTGCAATAACTCAAAATGGTTGTACAGACACATCATCATGCTACATCATTTTAGGAACAGGCATTCATGAAAACAGTCACGTAAATAACTTTACCATTGCGCCCAACCCTTCAACAGGTCAAATCTCTATAACAAATTCAAAAGTTATTGATGATGTAACCATCACCAATCCATTAGGGCAGGTTGTTTATCAATCAACACCTAATGATAATCATGTTGCAATAAACATTAAAGATGATGGGATTTACTTTGTCACAATAACCTCTGATAAAAAAACAGCAACAGGGAAAATAATTGTGCAGTATTAAAAACTGCTTCCCTAAACTTTGATAAAGTGAAAGAATTTTGTCATAGTTTTTCACGACAACTTTCGCATATTACAGTAATTGCTTCCGATATTTATTGGAATCATTTCGCATGATAAAATCCAATTTATCACAACCACCTCTCCTTTGTCAAAGTGAAAGAATGGCGCAATTATTTTTCATCAATTATTTTTTTAGCAAATTCCAACTCAGGGTCTTTGTCACTTATCCTCTGCTGAATTGTTGGCACAACTTTGTGTTCGGGTATTAAACCTTGGTCTTTGTATTGATATTCTTTTGCTGCCATTACATATTTCATTAAAGGAATTTCAATTCTGATTTTTGTGTTTGGCAAAGTCATATCAGGTGTTGGCCCAGAGTTGTTGCCGTAATAGCCTCCTCCGCTTTCTTCGCCAATAAAAAAAGATTTTGTGTAAGAATAAATCATTGACAAACATTCACAGGTTGTGGAAAAACAGGCGCCATTTATGAGCACATAAATGTTCCCAGAGAAAGTTGGCAGCGATGGTTTTTGTTTACCGAAATTTGGATGTTTCACATCATCAAACGTTCCTTCCTCATTTGCTTTTAACATTCCTTTGGGAGCTTTCATATCCGGTCTGCTTGTATATTTAAAAAAATCATAACTCTGTTTATTCATGGTTAAAGATTTGTAATAGTCAAAATCGTGATTAATAAAATAGGAGAATAATAACTTACCGTATTCGTCAGTGCCACCGCCATTGTAACGTAAATCAAGAATTAAATTTTGAACGTGGTTAGTTTCAATTTCCTTAAAAGCAGTTTGAAGAAACTTAGAGAAATTGATTTTATTTTTCCCAATGGTTTCCTTATCGAAAGAAGTGATTCTTAAGTAAGCGCTTTTTTTATCATCAAGTAATTTGAATTCAACGGGAGGTTCTAAATAATAGCTTGCATATCGCTTTTCGCGAATGGTTATCAGGTCATCAAATAGTAAACCCGGTAAAACAGATTTTTTAATTGTTGAATCATTCATAGAAATGTATTCTACCTGATATGATTCGACATATCCATATAAATAATAAAAATATCTTGTAAAGTTTCTTGGTGGAGTGATTAAGCGATACTTATGCGTGAGGATATTTCCATCAGCAGGAAATATCGAAAACATGTCTTTTAAAATATCTGCAGTAGCATGACCATTGATGGATATTATTTCTGCACCAAGAAAATCTTTATCATCAACGGTTGAAAAATTTCTTAACACAAACAACTTTCCATCTTGCCAAAACGGTTGAAAAGGAATTGCAGTTGGTCCCTCATCTAATTTATCCTGGTCGGGTTTTGGTGCAACTACTTTTGTATGTCCGCAACCTATTTGATTAACAACTTTACTGATTAATATTTTAAATTCTCTTTCATTCATCGGCTTATCAATGGAAACTTCCGCTGCTGAAAAAACAGAATCCATTTTTGATTTTGAACTGTATCTGTAAATGCCCGGATGCGCTTCTTCTAATGCCGCTCTGAAAATATTAAAATCGGTTTTTAATTCTTCAATGGTGTAACTCTCTTTTGTTGTTATTTGTTTTTGAGCACATGCACTTAACATGAAAGAAAAGAATGCGAGGTTTAAAAATATTTTTTTCACGTTTTAATATTATCTTTTGAGTAACATTATCAACTATACATTTCTAATTTTTCCCGCCACTCTTTATTTTCTCAATCTGCTTCTTTGAATTATCTGCAACAGCACCTTCTTTGTCTTTTGCAATTGCCATTTCATAATATTTCATGGCTTCATCTTTCTTTCCCATATTCATAAAACTTTCTGCATAGCTATCGAAAGCATTGGCTGATTCTGGAAATAATTTAATGTTGATTTCAAATAAACCATTTGCGGTTTCGTGTTTCCCTTTTTGAATTTGATTATATCCTTCCTGGTTAATGTCTGCCTCAAGCCTTTCAGCAACATAGCGATGAAGAGGATTGTTTTTATAATCCACAGCATATTGATATGCCTCGCTTTTTTTATTAGTGTTGATTAAATTGATTAGTGTTTCAAAAAGAGGTTTTTCCTTTTCGTAATTGAATATTGCTTTCAGATTCGGGTCAACATTATTGTAGTAGTCATTAAAACTTATGTCCACTGCAAGTTCTGGAGAAGTTGCTTTGCGTTTATCTCTTGCATCAAAGTTTTGCCACCACAACCAGCTAAGGTTTACTTGCAATTTACTGTTTGGTAACGTTTCTGTTTTGGTATCACCATAAAAATTTACATTCTCACTTGTTGGCTCGCCAACAAAAGTTACTTCGGTATATTTCTCTAATTCGTTTACTAAATTCTGACAAGCTGAAAAAGTTCTTCTTCCAATGATGCAAAAGAATTTTCCTTTCTGATTTATTTTTTTCGATTGAATAATGCTTGTGATAATTTCTTTGTTCAGGTAATTATTCCCACCGCCATTCATCCTTACATCTAATATTAATTTCTGCACATCATTCTTATCAATGTAGTCAACCATGTTGTTAAAGAAAGCTGCAATAGTTTTATCACCATCATTTAACGTAACACTATGGCGTACATATAAAGTTTTGCTTGCAGCCAAATATTCCATGTAACGAAATGACTCTGACTCTTTCATCCACAATGGTGTGTCGTTCTGTTTGCGTGCATCTGCCCAAACATCAGTTGTTTCAAAACTTATATTTGCAGAGGAGTTTAATGTGTCGTTTTTAAAAACAACACTTTCTTCCTTCCCTTCTTTTAAATATTTAATAGTTACCTCATCTGTTGATTTACAAATGTTTTGGGTTTTTAAAAATTCAGGAATAGCTAAATAAAAAACAGAATTTGCTTTATAGCCTTGTTCATTTTCATACGATACAAGGGGACGAATTGCTTCCAGTGCAACATCTGTTTTCACATCACCTATCATTGTTATCTTACCACCAACTGCTGCTTCATATTTTTTGTCAGCACTTTTAATATACAATCCATCGCTGAACCAATAGAGCTGATAAGGGTAACGGTGTAATTGTAAACTTAAACCAGCATGATGCAAATCAAAAGTATTCATTTGCGTATGCCCTATGTGAAACAGAGCAACAAGTTTTATAAAGCCGACCAGCACTTCTGTCTTATCCATTTTCGGAATTTGATTGTTAAAATCATCAACCGCTTTGTCCCAATTGTTTGCGGTGATGTTATAAAAAAGGTTGCTGTATTTTGAATGCACGGTTTGTTTTAAAGAATTCAAATCGCTTTGCCATTCTGTTGCTGATTGGCTGTAACCATTGAAGAAGCTAAGAGCAAATACAAAAATTAACAGGAGTTTTTTGTTCATGGTATTATTAATTTAAATTTTCAGTAAACTTTATTTTATTGTTTTATAAAAGTTCCGCTGCTTGTCTTTATTCCATCAGATAAAATTAAAGTGTAAGCACCATTTTTTATATTTTTTAAATCAAGTGATTCACTATTACTTCCGGTTACACTTTTTAACTGCTTAGTTAAAACAGTTTTTCCCTCTGCATTTATAATTGAAACTTTAATTTGTGATGGAGGAAGAACAGTATAGTTAAAAGATAAAATATTATCAGCAGGATTGGGATAAATTGATAAGCGAAAGTCCTTGTTTTGGTTTTCAATATTTTTGATTCCAACAGGTGTTAAACAAGCACCCTCAGTTGCATTATAAAGGGCATTTGTAGAAATGTTAACACATGTATCTACATTACCGGAAGGCCATTTTACTATAAGGGTGTCAATAATTGATGTGCTCCCAAATCCAAAATGCAACCATAAATTTTGACTGTTGTATCCTGTTTGAGCAAGCACTTCCTGCATTTGCCAAATATCATTTCCGGCAATGTTTGCTTTTATAAATACTTTGGTTCCAATTGCGGCTTTATTGGATAAAACCCCCACGCATTTAATGGTAATCCAGTTATTACTATTGCCATCATTATGATATAAAAAATTTTGTTGATTTAATTGGTTCGCAACAAAAGCATCAAGTTGTCCATCATTATCATAGTCAGCTAAAACACATCCAAATGAATTGCCTCCATCGTTTACGATTTGCCCGGTAAAAACATCAGAAAATAAATAATCCGGGAATCCGGTGTTTATAAAAAGATGATTATTGCTTCCATCATCCGTTACAAATAAATCCTGGTCACCATCATTATCAATATCACCCCAGGCACTCCCCACATTATTACCAACTCCCATAACAGGGCTTGTAGATATTGGTGTTAAAATGTAATTAGGAGCTCCACTATTGTTATATAAAATATTTGTTTGTGCTAAGTAGTTTGCAACGAACAAATCCAAATCACCATCATTATCATAATCGCCCCAACTTCCGCCCAGCGTTGCTGTACCATCAGTAAAAGTTAAAGCTGTAAAATTTAATCCTCCATTGTTGGTGTATAATTTATCATTTTGTGTTCCGGCATTGCCAACAAATAAATCCGGATTTAAATCATTGTTGTAATCAGCCCACAAGCCCGGTATAGAAAAGTTTGAACCATCTGATTGAATTGGATTATTTTGATTGTTAGAAAAGGAACCGTTGTTTAAATAAAGGAAATCATTACCCATAAAATTAACAGTGTATAAATCTAAGTCACCGTCATTATCAATATCAATCCATGATGAAGAATTGGAGTTAGCAATGTCTGTTACCATTGCAATTCCAATTTGTTTTGTTGGATTTGAAGTAGCATTACCCTCATACAGAAAATTGCCGAAATTATTTCTGTTGGTAACAAAGCAATCTAAGTTGCCATCGTTATTGTAATCGCCCCATGTGCTTCCTATTGAGGAGCCGCCATCAGTAACAATGCTTCCGGTAATTATTTTTAAAAAATTACCGCCACCATTATTAATGTACAACGAATTATTTTCCGTAGTCAGGTTGCCATTCGAAACAAACAAATCTAAATCATTATCGTTGTCAATATCTATCCAACTACCGCCTCCGCTTCGCGCAGTATCTGTAACAATTGGATTTAAAGCGCTGGTTATTTTTGTGAATGATTGACCAAATCCTTGAGTAATTGCCAGAAGGAATAAGGGCAACAGCGTTTTTGTTTTATAAATTAATTTTTTCATGATATTGTTTTATTATTTTACAAATTTTGCTTTGCATGTTTGCTTGCCTGTTGATAAAACTAAAGTATAAGCTCCGCTTTTTAAATTTTTGATGTCAATGGAGTCAGCATTACTCCCTGCATTGCATTTGGGCAATGGCCTGGTCAAAATTGTTTTTCCATCTGCACTTACAATTGAGAGTTTGATTTGTGAAGTAAGAAAAGTAGTATAGCTAAAAGATAAAATAGTATTAACAGGATTGGGATAAACTGATACAAGAAAAAAATCTTTATCGTGATTTTCAATTTCATTTATTCCAACAGGTGAAAGACATTGCCCTTCAGTTGCAACATAAAACCAATTTGCAAAAACATTTGCACAAATATCAACTGCGCCTGATGGCCATTCAATTTTTATGCTATCAACATACAAGGCAATAGGACCTGTAGCACCAAAACCAAAATGTGCATTAAGCATATTCATGCCGTTAAAAGTATTTTGAGAGGAAATTTCGCGCATCTGCCAAAAGCCATGTGCCTTCACTCTCACCTTTGCTCCAATACCAGATTTGTTTGATGTAACTCCAACCAATTTAATATTTATAAAATCAGTTTGTGTAGTTGTGTTTTCAAACAAACCTTTATCACTGCCGCCTGAAATAAATAAATCCAGGTCGCCATCGTTATCATAGTCGGCTGATGTTGCACACCAGTGGTTGCCATTGTTGATAGTGAAAGGCTCATTCATCATTTTTGTAAAGACGCTTGTGCCTTGCCTAATGTTACTTTGATAATAAATATTTTTTTGCTGCGATTCATTGGTGACTATGCAATCCAAATCTCCGTCATTATCAAAATCGCCCCATGTGCTCGATAATGAAACACCGGTATCGCTTACAATGGTTCCAACATCAGCAACAGTTAATTTTACAAACGTTCCATTGTCATTGCGATACATTTCATTTGGATAACCTGTTGAATTTGTTCCTGTGTAATTAGTAAGATATGCATCTAAATCACCATCGTTGTCAAAGTCAATCCAGTTCCAAACTTGCCCGTCATGCAAATCAGTGCCAAGTGGTGAAGAATTAATTCTTGTGAAAAGCGTACTTCCACCTTGTACATGATTGTTATCGAAAAGATAATCGCGCGAAAGCGAACCATTCACTCTTCCTGAACCGATAAATAAATCTACATCACCATCATTATCATAATCACACCATGTTGGAACAGTATAAGCATCAAGCGTATCGGTTATTGCTGTAGTGTCAACGCGAACAAAATTTCCGCCACCGGTATTGATAAGAAACTTACATGAATCTGTAATTGCTGCAAAACCATTTGGTGCAGCGATAAATAAATCAACTAAACCATCATTATTATAATCGCCAAAGGCAGAACCCCAGCCGCGCAAATTTGTTGCAACTGCAAATGGCCCATTGGTATTTTGTGTAAATGTTCCGTTACCGTTATTCAGAAATAATTTTGTACCGCCTGCATTACCGCCTGATTGAAGACAATCAAGATCACCATCATTGTCCACATCGGCCCAGGTGTTTCCGATTCCTGTTGTAAGACCAAGACCACTTGTTGTGATTTTGGAAAAGCTGCCATTACCATCGTTGTGATACAAACCACCCCGTACCACAAATAAATCAAGCAAGCCATCATTGTCGTAATCAATCCAGCTTGCCCCGTTGTAAAATGATTGAACGGGGTCTGTAACAATTGGATTAGTGGCAGAAGTAACCTTGTTAAAAATTTGTGCGTGAACTGCGGTGTTGCCCATCCATCCTAAAATGAATAAAGCATAAGTAAGTTTTTTGTACATGATATTAATTTTTATGCAAATAAATACCACGTAAACCCGGTTAAGGTCATTACCGATAAGGTATGACTTAATTCTGTTGAACCTGTTGCTGACTTCTGTATTCAGTTGGCGTTACTCCAACAATTCTGCGAAAAGCAGTATTAAAAGTATTCTTGGTATTGTAACCTACGGTATATGCAACTTCAATAATGTTCATTGATTTTTTATCGTTAGCAGCTAATAGCTGTTTTGCTTCTTCGATGCGGAGCAAATTAATGTATTCAAAAAAATTGACTCCGTAAATTTGATTGATGACTTGTGAAACATGGTGTTTTGAAACTCCAAGTTTATTGGAAAGTGTTTCTAACTTTAATTCATTCTCCCTATAAAGTTGTTCTTTTTTCATCAGTTGTTTGAGCGAAAGTGCTAATTCTTTTAACGCATCTTCGGTTAATCCTGAATTTTTATATTTCTCAACGGATTGAATTTTTAATTCTGGTTCAAGTTGAGTTTCGGTTTTTACAGCAACATCTTCAATAGGAAAGTCATAAGTAAAAACGGTATTTTTTTTTTGACTTTCAATTTCTTTGGGCTGTGTTTCCCTGAAACTTAAAACGATGTTTTCAAGTCCGATGGATTCTTTCAGGCTGTAGCCGTCAAGTATTTTATTTTTTCCGTAAGCCACATAAATTATTGCAACAATACTTCCGCACATTCCAAGCGAAACAAAATAATCATGAGTCAAAGTAAACCACGGCTGTGCTGCCATATAATAATAGGAAATGTAACAGGCGACATAAAATGCAAAAAGGAAAACAATGACGAGCAGCCAAGAATTGATATGCCCTACTCGTTTTTGTTTAATAACCTTTGCCAGAATAACGATTACATAAATAGTCATGTGAGCCATTATAAAATACACTATTATTTGGAAGTCAAGAATAAAGTACTTAATCATTTTATAATGGAAGTTCTTTAAGTTACCTGTGCTGAAAAAAAAAGGAAGCATCAGAATAAAAACCGCTAAAGCAGGAGCAAAATGAAGCAGGTACTTTTTTGGATTTTTATTTTCATAGAAGACATATTGCACATACATAAACAACAAGGGTCCGAATAAAAAAAGCAGCGGCACACTGATACAGTTGAAATAATGATACTGCACATTAATCCCTGACCAGTAAAATACATACTCTAAAATAACGAGTGATTGCGCAAGCAGGTAAAGCGTAATTAAGAGGTCGGCAGTGCGCTTATTTCTTATTGCTAAAAAAGAAAATAGAAGCGAGTGGATTAATCCAACAAATGCAAATCCATAAAAGAATAATACCGGTAGTGTCATTGATTGCAAATCTCAATAAATTTTAAAGCTAAACGGTATGTACCGATAAAGAATTACTAAAATGAAAGTGTTAATCAGAAAGTTAGGTATCTCCGTGCGGAAAACAGGGCTGAATACTTATATTCTATATTTCGGAAAACATACTGAACCATTGATAAGAAATCAAATGTATTATTGCAATCGGCATTTGTCGCTTTTTGTTTGGCACAAACTCATATTTGGCATTAGGTTATATCATGAAAATCAGCAAAGAGAAACTTATTGTATTGACGGTAATCCTACTTTCAGGATTTCTTTCATTTTATAAGTTGGGATTACAGGATGTTTATGAGTGGGACGAATCGCGTAACGGTGTCAATGCTTTTGAAATGCTGCATAATAACGATTACGTCAATCTTTACTTTGCGGGCCAACTGGACACCTGGAATAACAAACCTCCCTTATTGATTTATTGTATTATTATATCTTATAAAATTTTTGGATTAAATCAATTTGCACTTCGATTTCCTTCTGCATTGGCAACCATTTTATTTTTTTATTGTTGCTATAAATTATTTTCTCTTTATACGAAAAACTCTACTGCTTTTTTAGGCTGTATCATTTTGATGTCCTGCAAAGGAATAATTGGCTTTCATGCAGGAAGAACCGGAGATTTTGATGCTCTCTTGCTATTGTTTCTAACCGCTTCGTTATATTTCTTTTTAAAATACCATGACTTTAACTACAAGAAAGGGATTTACTTGTTTTCTATTTTCATGGGCTTAGCTTTTTTAACCAAAGGTGTAGCAGCATTTTTAATATTGCCCGGATTATTCATTTATGTCATGATGAGAAGAAAATTAAAAGAATTGCTTTTTTTCAAACATACATGGTATTCACTTATTATTTTTACTGGTATTGTGTAAACCCCCGACCATCGCATGTACTTCAAAAACAAGAGCACAAGATAAAAAAA
>JBDTRM010000247.1:0-14544 GCA_039931675.1 Bacteroidia bacterium
CGCATCAATCCGAAAGGTGAATCAGTTTACTACAACAATATTGGAACGGTTTATGAAAATCTTAATCAAACTGATTCTGCTTTGTATTATTACCGCGAAGCGATTCGCATCAATCCGAAATATGAATCAGTTTACAGCAACATTGGAACAGTTTATAAAAATCTTAAACAAACTGATTCTGCTTTGTATTATTACCGCAAAGCGATTCGCATTAATTCGAAATATGAAGCTGCTTACTATCGAATTGGAGCTGTCTATGATAATCTTAAACAAACTGATTCTGCTTTGTATTATTACCGCCAGGCGATTCGCATCAATCCGAAATATGAAAATGCTTACTTTAGCATTGGAACGGTTTATCTGGGGCTTAAAAAATCAGATTCTGCATTGTATTATTTCCATGAAGCGATTCGTATCAATCCGAAAAATGAATTTAATTTTTACTTCATTGGATTGGTTTATAAAAGTCTTAATCAAACTGATTCTCTATTGTATTATTACAAGGAAGCGATTCGCATGAATCCGAAAGACAAATCATTTTACAACTACATTGGAGAAATTTATAATAATCTTAATCAAACTGATTCTGCATTGTATTATTACAAGGAAGCAATTCACACAAATCCGAAAGATGAATCAACTTGCAAACGCATAGGAGAAATTTATGCTGATCTTAAACAAACAGATTCTGCATTGTATTATTACAACAAAGCGATTCGTATCAATCCGAAAAATGAAGATACTTATGAAGTTCTGAGAAGTTGGGCTTCAAAATTTTCAGAGCTGGGGAAATGCAAGGAATCAATATCCATATTCCAAACATTAATATCAAATGATATGGCAGATGCAGGTGATTATAATAAAATCGGATGGAATTATCTATTAACCAAGCAGTTTTCGATGTCTGTAAAATATCTTGAAAAGGGAGAACTGATTGATGAAAACAATCTTTACATAAAAAGCAACCTTGCTCATGCTTATTTACTTAAGGGAGAAATTGAAAAAGCAAAATCGATCTACAAAAAATATAAAGGGAAGATGATTTACAGTTCAATGAGTTGGACACAGATGGTGGAAGGGGGTTTTAAAACTTTACGCAAGTACGGCATTGAGAGTGTTTACTTCGATGAAATACTAAAGCTGCTGAAATGAAAAATATTTTTTCGGATTGCTGTATTTTCAGATATGTTGATTTATTGTTGTGCAACTTAAGGCAATACTTCAAATAAAAGCTGGCGGGTTAAAAGATTATGTTACACATATAGTAAAATGCACTCAACAACGGGCAACAAAAAGCCACATCCCGAAAAGAAAATCTGGAGAATGATTTTAGGGTTTGGTGAAATGAAATAAGATTTATAGAACTTACTTTTATTTTTTATTTTGTCAATTTTAACAAACCAAATTTACTTTTATGAAACCAATTTTTATTTTAACCATACTGTTCAACATTTTATTTAATCGTGGACTTGGACAAAATGATAGTCTTACTTGCGAAACATGCAAGAAAATTTTAGAACAAAAACTTCAATTTGCTTCGTCATATAATGAGGCACTAAAAATTGCGGATAAGTGTACCCACATTTGCGGTAAAGAAAATGCAATAAATGATACGGCTTATATAAGGAGCCTTAATCAAATTGGTGAAATCTATTTTACTGATTCGCCTCATCGAAAAGCAATTCAATATTTTAATCGTGTAACAGCAATCCGTGAAAAAGTGGATAGTAAAGAAAGCGCAAGTTATGCACAATCTTTAAATGCAATTGGGGCTTTTAATTTTGTTATTGGGAAATACAAAAAATCCATTAAATTCTATCAACAAGCCCTTGGAATAAGAGAAAAGGTTCTTGGAAAGGAACATACTGATTGCGCTTCAACACTTAACAATATTGGGGTTTGCTACTTCGCTAAATTTGAATACGAAAAAGCCTTATCATATTTTCAGCAATCGCTGAATATTCGTGAAAAAGCATTCAGCAAAGAAAATGCGGATTATGCTCAATCCCTGAATAATATTGGTGCAGTTTATTTTGGCTTAGGACAATTTGAAAAAACACTTCAATACGATTTGGAGGCAATAGCAATTAAAGAAAAAGTATTAGGAAAAGAACATCCTGATTATGCAACTGAACTTCATAATATAAGCTTAGTGTATCATGAAACGAGTCAATTTGAAAAAGAGCTAGATTACAATAAACAGGCATTAGCTATACAAGAAAAGATATTAGGAAAAGATAATTGGGATTATTTGCAATCATTGAGCAGTTTGGGAACTAATTATTATAATACCGGGCAATTTGAGAAATCAATTTGGTATGAAGAACAAACTTTCGCAACACTGCTAAATATTTTGCAAAAGGAAGATTCAACTCATCGTAATATATTTAACCAGTATGTTTATTATACCGGGGATGAGGGAGATATGGATGCAGCTATATCCAACACGCTGAATTACCCAAATACTTTTACCAGAATGAATTGCATTTATACCTGGTATTCTCAAATTCGGAATAATCTTGGCGCAACTTATTTAAAAATCAGGCAATATGATAATGCTTATGACCATATATATGCAGCATGGTATTATGAACATAAAATTGGGGGAGTTATCAAACATGGACAATCCGCTTACTCTTTCACTAATATGCGAAATGGAAACACTGAATATAACTTCTCCTTAATAAATAAAAAAAAGGAACGTGTTCATAGGGCGATGATTTCTCACAACTTTGGCGAGTATCAAAGAATATGTAATCTAAATCCTCTTTTTAATCGGAAGGAGACATACGAAAATGCAATAAAAAATTATGAACGTTCTCTTAAATTATTTAAGCAAAGTTTTGGTGAATGGCATCAGGAATGCGCCATTCAGCTTATTGGCATAGGGCATGTCTATTATAATATGAATATGTTCAAGGAGGCACTCATATATTATACAAAGGCTCATAACATCTTTGAAAAAGGTTTAAATAAGGGACAACCAGATGATATTTGGGCTCTTATTGGAATTGGAAAAATTTATTGGCAATGGAATCAATCTGAGAAAGTGCTAAAGAATGCTAATGAACAATTTACTTCAACGAAGTCCTATCTTTTAAACAACATTTTTTTGTTGAGTGAAAATATCAAAAGTAATTTTCGCAACTATTCAAATTGGTATTTTTCAAATGCTTATTTATCAAGAGCCTGTAATGACAGTTCATTTCAATGGCTTTATGATAACGAATTATTTCAACGCGGACTGGAACTTGAGAGCATATATGGGCTTACTGCTTCCGTGCAAAAAGACATTACATTAAAAGCTCTTTGGGATAATTATAGCTTTTATAAGAATGTTTTGGGTAAAGAATATTTAAAACCGGTTTCGGGCAGAAGAAAAGATTTAGCATCAATTGAAGACTCCGTTAACGGATTTGAAAGTGAGTTGTTGGTTAAATCTGCACCCTATCGTAATTGGAAGGAGCGGGTAAATGTAACATGGAAGGATGTTCAAAGGCACCTTTCAGATGACGAAGCTTCGGTCGAGTTTGTTTCATTCAAATACATAAGTCACCTCAAAACAGATAGTACAATATATGCAGCATTAATTATAACGCCTAACATAAAATATCCTAAACTTATATTTCTGTTTGAAGAGAAGCAATTAGCAGGTTTATTGCAGAATGTTTCCACTACATCTTCTTCAAATATTTCTGAACTATATACGGTAAGGGGAGTAAAAGTTGTAAATTCAACTTCCCTTCAATATGGAGACTCCCTTTTTAAACTTGCCTGGCAACCTCTTCTACCCTACTTACTAAACATCAAAACGATTTCTTTTGTGCCCGATGGATTGCTCAACAAAATAAATATGACAGCTATTCCGGGTAATGATGGTAAGCCATTATGCCAAAGTTATCATCTGAAGCAAATGTTAAGTACACGATCGGTTGCTTTCCCTGAAGTTGAACCTGCACAGCAACCCGCAGTTTTAATCGGAGGTATTGAGTATAATTATGAATTCTCAAATGATACTTTACCAAAATTTGATAGTACCTCGGTTAGCCTGGTTCAACTTGTTAGCCGTAGCAGGGGGAGTGAATTTGGCTTTCTTAACGGAGCTAAAGAAGAAGTCGAAAATATAAGTAATACATACAAAACAAAAAATATCCCCTGCCAAATTGTGGAAGGGAAAAGGGCAACTGAGAAATCATTTAAGCTAATGGATGGAAATTCTCCCGCATTGATGCACATCGCTACGCATGGATTTTTTTTTCCTGCAGCAGCTAAAAATGAAAATCGTGCTGTCGTAAATGAATCAAATTATTCACTTGCAGAAGATCCATTACTCCGTTCAGGTCTTGTTTTTTATGGAGGTAATTATGCTTGGAAAAACGGAAGTAATCCGTATGAAGAGGAAGATGGTATTTTAACAGCTTATGAAATTTCTCATCTCAACCTTTCCAATACTGGTCTTGTGGTTCTCAGCGCATGTGAAACCGGCTTAGGTGATATCAAAGGAAGCGAAGGGGTTTATGGTTTTCAACGTGCATTTAAAATGGCCGGAGTAAAATACCTCATGATGAGTCTTTGGCAGGTTCCTGATAAAGAAACACAGGAATTTATGGAAAGCTTTTATAGCAAATGGTTAAACGGACAAAAAATAAGAGGGGCTTTTCAGCAAACACAATTTGAAATGTCTCAAAAATATGATCCTTATAAATGGGCTGCATTTGTGCTGGTCGAATAATTCAATGGATCAATGAACAAAAGTTTTTATTGTCCGAATACAGTTTTTTGACAAACCAAATTTATATTCATGAAAGCTATTTCCATTTTTATCTTTTTGTACTTCATTTTATATTATTCAGTACCTGGCCAAACTGACACATTAACCTGCGAAACATGCAAAAAAATTTTAGAACAAAGACTTCAATTTGATTCGTCCTTTACTGAAGCATTAAAGATTGCAGATAAGTGTACGATCATTTATACCATGAAAAATGGAATGTATGACTCGGCCTATGCAAGGAGCCTTTATCAAATAGGGGAAATTAATTTTTCAATTACACAACATCGAAAAGCCCGGCAATATTTTAAACTTGCAATGGCAATTCGTGAAAAAGTAAATGGCAAAAAGAGTGAAGCCTGTGCACAATCATTAAATTCTATAGGTTCATTAAATTTTGTTATTGGAAGGTATAGAAAAGCACGTAAATATTATAAACAAGCTCTTGAAATAAGAGAAAAAGTTTCTGGAAAAGATCAAAGTAATTATGCATCAACACTGAATAATATAGGAGCTTGTTATTATGCCAAAGTTAAATATGATAGGGCTCTCAAGTATTTCCAGCAAGCACTGACTATCCGCGAAAAAGCTCTGGGAATCAAGCGCTGATTATGCTCAATCGTTAAATAATATCGGTGCCGTTTATTTTGGCCTGGGCCAATTTGAAAAAACTCTTCAGTACGATTTAGAGGCATTATCTATTAAAGAAAAAGCACTAGGAAAAGAACATCCGGATTATGCAAGTGAACTTCATAACATAAGCCTGGTATATCATGAAACAAATCAATTTGAAAACGAGTTAGAATATAATAAAAAAGCACTTGCAATACAACAAAAGGATTTAGGTAAGGAGAAATGGGATTACCTGGAGTCTTTAAGCAGTTTTGGAAATGTTTATTATCAGACGGGTGAATATGAGAAAGCACTTTGGTATGAGGAGCTGACATTTTCAACGCTGTTAAATATATTGGAAAAGGAAGATTCGTCCCATCTTAATATATTTAACAGGAATTTTAGCTACACAGGCAACATTGAAAGCTTTAAAGAAGTTGCAGTATTAAACTCACAAAACTACCTCAATTACTATAGAAGACTCGGTTGCATATATGCCTGGTATTCTAAAATATACAATAACATCGGTGCCATCTACATAAAAATGCAGAAGTATGATAAGGCACTTAAAAATATCTATTTAGCATGGAATTATACGCAAAATTCGGGTGGATTAATAAAGCGTGGCAAGTCTTATTTAGCAATGGATTACACGCAAAATTCAGCTGGATTAATAGAACACGGCCAGCCTGCTTTTTCACTTACCAATAAGTGCAATGGTAATACAGAATATAATTTTTCATTACTAAACAGAAAAAAAGAAACTGTCCATCTGGCCAGTGTTTCTCATAATATTGGCGAGTATAATAGAACATTGGCGCCAATAATTGACCTGACCCCAACACTTTATCTTTCTGACCCAAATAATTTTAAAATAGGCATAGACTTAAGTTCGCTGTTCAGCAGAAGAAAAGCATATAAAGAGGCAATAAAAAACTACAAATATTCTCAAAAGAAATACAAAAAGGCATTTGGCAAAAGGCATGAAGAGTGTGCAATTCAACTTACTGCTATTGGGCATGTTTATTATAGCAGGAAAAGATATAAGAAGGCACTCCGGTATTACAAAGAGGCACATGACCTCTTTGAAAAAGGTTTATACAAGGGACATCCGGATGATATTTGGGCACTTATTGGAATTGGTAAAATTTATTGGCAAAAGAATCAATTTGATAGGGTTCTAAAGAATGCAACTGAACAATTCATATCAAGCAAGTCGTATCTTTTAAACAACATTTTTTCATTAAGCGAAAATATAAAAAGCAATTTTCGTAATTATTCAAACTGGTATTTTTCAAATGCATATTCAACACGAAGGGATGGCGATAGTTCTTTTCAATGGCTTTATGACCATGAATTATTTCAACGCGGCCTCGAACTTGAGAGTGTATCAGGGCTTGCTGCTTCTGTGCAAAGAGATACCACGTTAAAAGAACTTTGGAATAATTACAACCTGTATAAGAATATATTGGGTAAAGAATATTTAAATGGCAAGTATATATTAGGCAAGGAATATTTAAACCCTAATTCGAGTAAAAAAATCGATTTGTCACCGATCGAAAACAAAGCTGCAGAATTTGAAAAGGAATTGCTGGCTAAATCGGCACCCTATCGTAGTTGGAAAGAGCGGGTAAATATAACATGGCAGGATGTTCAAAAGCATCTTTCAAATGAAGAAGCTGCAATCGAATTTGTTTCGTTCAAATACATAAGTTATCTCAAAACAGATAGTACAATATATGCGGCATTAGTTATCACTTCTAACATGAAATATCCTAAATTAATATTTCTATTTGAAGAAAAACAATTTGCCGGCTTATTGCAGAATGCTTCCACTTCATCTTCAAATATTTCCGGATTATACACAGCAAGAGGAGTTAAGGTAAATTCAACTTCAAATGTTTTACAATATGGCGACTCTCTCTTTAAACTTATCTGGCGTCCTCTACTGCCTTATTTAGAAAACATCAAAACCATTTCTTTTGTGCCAGATGGTTTATTGAACAAAATAAATATTATAGCTATTCCGGGGTATGATGGTAAACCATTATGCCAAGATTATCATTTTAAACAAATGTTAAGTACACGATCAGTTGCTTTTCCTGAGATTGAACCTGCCCAACAACCTGCTGTTCTTAGCGGTGGCATTGATTATAATTATGATATAAGAAAGAATACTTTACCAAAAAGTGAAAACACTTCAATTAGCCTTGTAGAACTTGTTAGCCGAAGCAGGGGAAATGAATTTGATTTTCTTAATGGAGCCAAAGAAGAAGTAGAAAATATCGGAAGCATGTACAAAACAAAAAATATGGCTTATCATCTTGTGGAAGGAAAATATGCATCTGAGAATTCGTTTAAGCAAATGGACGGAAATTCACCGGCCGTTTTGCATCTTGCTACACATGGTTTTTTCTTTCCTCCTCATGATCGGAATAAAAAATCTGATGCAAGCGTTGAGTCGAATTATTCATTAGCCGAGGATCCGTTATTGCGTTCAGGAATAGTTCTTGCAGGCGGTAATTATGCATGGAAAAACGGAAGTAATCCTTACGAAGATGAAGATGGGATTTTGACAGCTTATGAAATTTCACATCTTAATCTTTCTTCAACTAATCTTGTTGTTCTAAGTGCATGTGAAACTGGTTTAGGGGATATTAAAGGCACCGAGGGAGTTTATGGTTTGCAACGTGCATTTAAAATTGCAGGAGTAAAATATATAATGATGAGTTTATGGCAGATACCTGATAAAGAAACTCAGGAGTTTATGCAAAGCTTTTATGCCAGGTGGCTCAATGGTCAATCTATCCATGAGTCTTTTAGGCAAACACAAATTGAAATGGCAGTTAAATATGATCCATATAAATGGGCAGCTTTTGTTTTGGTAGAATAAAAACCTAAATGAAAGATTATGAAAGAAAAAAATTTCATCTTAAACAAATAGACAGCAAATATTAACATCAAGAAAAGAAAATCTGGAGAATGATTTTAGGGTTTGGTGAAAGGTGCTGGTTAATCACAGAAAAAATGTTCCACAAAAGGCAAAATTAAAAGGAAAGAAAAATCTGTTTCAAATTTTTTATCATTACAGGATGCTACTTAATAAATATTTTTTTACTGGTTGGTTTTCAATGCTATTTCTTTTTGGGCTTCCTGTATTATCGCAAATACGCGGTGTTTCTGTGAACAATCAAAAAAAAGAATCTAATATCAAAGGCAATACTTATGCGTTGATAGTAGGAATTTCGAAATATAAAGATCCTGCGATTCCTCAGTTGGAATTCGCAGATAAGGATGCAATTGCATTTTACAATTTTCTTCTTTCGACAGGTGTTGATTCCAACAATATTTTTCTCCGCATTAATCAACAAGCTCGGCTGAGCGAAATATGGAGTGATATTTATCTACTGAATGAAATTGCAAAATCAGGTGATGAAGTTTTTATTTACTTCAGTGGTCATGGTGATGTTGAAAGCAGGATGATAACAAAAGATGCTTTTCTCCTTCCTTATGATTCACCTAAAAGTTTATATGCTGCAGGCGCAATTTCTATCTATTTATTAAAAGGTGGTATTGCAACACTTTCAGCCAAGGGAGTGAAGGTTGTTTTTATTGCAGATGCCTGTCATAGCGGAACTCTTGCAGGAGGCAGAGAAGGAATGGAAGCTGCGGCTTCTGTTCTGAAAGACAAATGGCAAGATGAAATAAAAATTCTTTCATGCCAGCCTGGCGAATTATCTATTGAAGGAAAGCAATGGGGCAATGGGCGCGGATTGTTTTCTTATGAGTTAATTAATGGAATCTCCGGATTGGCAGACAAAAATAAAAATGGCAAAGTTTCACTCCGGGAACTTAATCTTTTCCTGATGGAAAAAGTTCCTGATGAAGCAAGCCCTGCAATTCAGAACCCTGTTATCATGGGAAACATGGAAACTGAATTAGCAACTGTGAATAAAAACACTTTAAATTCAGTTTCAACTTTGGCAACCAATCAATCTTTAACAAAAGTTGATAGCAAAGGATTTGAAGAGTCTATTTTGAAAAATCTTCCCGACAGTATTCAGAATACATATTACGCTTTCAGTTACCTTTTAAAGAACGGATACCTTGGAGCTAAAGAAGAAAACTCTGCTTATTATCATCTTAAAAAAATTCCTGAAAATGAATCAACACGGGTGCTTATTGCATTGATGAAAAGAAATCTGGCAGCAGCAATAATTGAACATGCGCAAACACAACTTGATTCATTAGTGAATAATTTCAAGACTCAGGAAGAATTGGATGTCAAAAGACTCTCTCAAGAAACAGCGGACTTACGCGAAATATTGGGGGATGAAAAAGTCAAATCACTCGGTTATCTTTCCAAGTCGTTATACTTCCAGGCACTGGAAATAAGCCGTACTGATAAAGATTATTATTTACACTGGTGGCACTTTTCGGACAAAGTAAAACCAATTAAAGATAAACTTCTTTATGGAAATCAGCTTGATTCAATTTATCGAAAAACTTTCTACTCCGGCTCATCAATGAATGACTCTCTTTTCGTTTTAAAGGATTCTGTTTTAATTCAGGCAATTGAAACCATGAATTCAGCCTTAATGATTGATTCGACTGCTGCTTATCTTTTCCTTGCGAAAGCAGACTTGCTAATACAAAGAAAGCGGAACAACGAAGCAATTTCATTGATAAAAATGGCAATTAAACTTTCTCCGAAATTTTATTATTCAAAAATTATTCTTGGAAAAACATATATGAAAATGGGTATGAATGATTCTGCCCTGATGGTCTTTTCTGATTTAGCAAAATCACCTGTAATTGAATACTCTATACAAGCAAATTCAAAGAAAAGCGAAGTATTCAATCTGATGAATGAAATTGATTCATCAGAATATTATATGAAAAATGTCATTAATCTATTAGCAAATGTAAAGTTGGATACTGTTAAATTCTCGCATCCGATTAGAGGCATGAAGTTAATTAATCTATCTGATACCATAAGAGACATTAGTTATTTACGAAATCATCTTGAGCTTTATAAATTAAACTGGTATAATGACTGTATGGATTCCTTAGACAGCAATTATTTTTATAGAGTATCATTTGAAATAAAGAAGCCTTGGCAGTATGAAGTTGAATTTGAAAAAGTAGGAGATTATTTTTTCAATCGTAAAGAATTTGACAAAGCATTGTTTTACTATAATTCAAGTGGTTTTCAAAAACCAATTGCAATGAAAATTATTAATGTTTATGCAGAAATGAATTTACCTTGTATTGCGGTAAATTATTTGGAAGAGAGTCTTGAAGAAAAGCAACATTCAGGTGTAAATTTATCGCCTTATCTCCCTGATTTAGATTTTAATTTTTTGAATACGAATCCCCATTTCCATTCTATCCGAACAACCCCCGAATTCAAATCTCTCATGAAAAAATATTTCCCTGATCAATATAAAGAAAAATGAAAAAAATTTTTGTTTTTACCTTCTTGCTTTTATGCCTTAAACTAAATGGGCAAAACACAAAAGGCATTTCTGTTGCTAATCAAGAAAAGCATAAGGAGCAAGGAAAAACATATGCAATTATCTGTGGTATTTCCAACTACCGGTTTATTCAAAAACTGAATTACGCAACTGCCGATGCGCTTATGTTTTCACAAATGTTGCAGTCAGAAGCAGGAGGAAATGTACCTGCACAAAATATCCGCTTGTTAATTGACAATGAAGTAACCGCCCCCAATATTATAGTAAAGAGTCTCGGTTGGCTTGCAGCACTGAAGCCTAAAAAAGGAGATAAAATTTATTTGTATTTTTCAGGTCATGGGGATGCTATTAGTCAAGATGAATCTTTTTTACTAATGAGTGATGCTGATCCCGCAGGGGATAAAAATAATTATGCTGTATCAGGAGCGTTGCAACTTTTTAATCTTAAAAACAGGATTAGAAATTTTACTTCGCAAGACATTGAAGTGATCTTAATTATTGATGCTTGCCGTACTAATGAACTCCCCGGTGGTCAGGAAGGCTTGAACAACACAACAGAAAGCATGATTGAAAAAAAAGCAGGCGAGTTATTATTTCTTTCAGCAAGTGCAAATGAATATTCTTACGAAGACAAACAATGGGGCAATGGACATGGAGCATTTACATGGTATTTAGTTAATGGCATGCAAGGTGCGGCTGATGAGGACGGAGATAAAAAAATAACGGTTGACGAATTGCAAACCTACGTGATACGCAATGTGAAAAAGGACACACGCAAACTTGGCAAAGTTCAAACACCATTTTATTGTTGCAACTCATTTAATACTGAGGTAATTTCTTATGCAACAATTCCGGTTAACAGTAATTCAAATACAACTTTGGCAACTGATGATTTTCATAATATTGCTTTGTCAAATAAAAGTAAATCAACCGATGTAATTTCTACTGAAGATAGTGTTTTTGAAAAATTATTTGTTCAAATGCAGCAGGCATTAAATGACAAGCGATTTATTGCACCTGATGCAGCAAATGCTGATTCAATTTACAACCTGATTGCAAATTCTACTGCAAGCAAAGATTTTAAAGACAAAGCACGTTTTGAATTGGCATCTGCTTTTATTGATGAGGCGCAGGAGGCGGTGAATTTTGTTTTCGGTGCTGCCGGAAAAAATTGGTCAGGTAGAAATTATTATCACACTCATAGTGCAATGCTTGCTAAAGCAATTGAACTGTTGAAGAATGATTTTCAAGATTATATTAAAGAACTCGAACCAAGATTACTTTATCTTGAAGCTAATACCATAAACGATTATCAAAGCATGCGTTACTCTGACAATGGAAAAACTATTACAACCTTTGTTTATGCAGAAGATGGAAAAGAGATTAAATACGATGAATTAAAAGACTCCATCATTAGTAAACTTCAAAAAAGTATTTCATTAGGATATAATAAGGCAAATGTGTACTGTTCTATTAGTATTGTTTATTTAAAATGCCAAATGTTCGATTCGGCAATGGTTTATGGGGCTAAATCAATAACATTGGCAAATAACTGGTTTAATCCATACTGTATTGTTGCAAGAGCATATGCAGAAATGGATAGTGTTGATAAGGTGGATTCAATAATTTCCATCGCGTTAAACAGCGTTCGACCTGATGCTGAAATGTATGGACAGATAGCTGAAATATATAATGATATTCCAAGTAGAGGAATACATGCAGAGGATAGGGTAAGGAGGTATAGTTCAATGAGTCTTATGTCGGATAGTTTAAATTATACTGCGATAAATAGTCTCCTGAATTTAATAGAATCTGATTGCGATTCATTGGCTTACTGGAATAAGAAATTATGGCTTTATGTTTATTCAAGCACGAATAACTGTATGAGTTGTTATTTAAAGAATCATGAATTTAATAAACTAAAAAAAACTGCCGAATATTTTTTACAAAGGGACAGTACAAATTTCAGGCATTATTCTTATCTCTTTACGGCTGAATATTTTTTAGGAGAAGGCCCTAATGAAAAATGTTTTTTAGTGAACAAAGCCCTAAAAGAGCAAAATTCCTTAAGTCATTTTTATGAAGATTTAGGCAATAATTTTAAGAAAATGAAGAAGTATGATTTAGCCGAACTTTATTTTATAAAGGCATGGAAAAATGATTCTCTCAACGATTACTTAAATTATGAACTTGGGATATTTTATCAAAACAACTTAAAAGATAATGTATCAGCAGCGGTTTATTACCAGAAATTAATGAATTCAAAAAGTCGTGAACTACATAGCAATGCTGTTTTGTTTTTTTTAGAAGATTATTTGAAAAATTCTAACTCTGATAGTTTAAATGTTTATTTGGATAAAATTGAAAGAGGGATTATTACATGGCCTCAGGAAAACTATCTGGTTGCTAAATGCTACGCAGCAATGAACAATAAATCTAATTCCATTAAACATCTAAAGAATGCTATTTATTATGACAATAACTATAAATGGATGGCAAGGATTGACAACAACTTCATCAGCATAAAAACCGATTCAGAATTTATTAAACTTATTTCAATGGACAGCACAATTGATTATCCTGTCTATTGCAATAAAATGGGAGAAGAATTTTATCATCTGAAACAATATGTTTGTGCAATTCCATATTACATTAAATCAGCCCAACTGCTTTCAGATCCAGAAGAAAAGAAATGGGCAATTTATCAAGCCGCCTGTTGTTATTCTTTATTGAATCAGAAGGAAAACGCAATCATTAATCTTGAAACTGCATTAGAAAATAAATTTGATGACTACAATCATATCATGGAAGATTCTGATCTCGATAACATCCGCAACACACCAGCGTTTAAAAAGCTCCTGAAAAAATATTTCCCTGATCAATACAAAGAAAAATGAAATGGTTTTAGTTGTTTCCTTGTTTCTTTTATTTCAAATCTTATAATTATCCTTTTAAGTTTATTAATGTTGTAGCAGAGTTTGGAGAGAAGGGAATTCCTACAGCAGATTGAAATGCCTCCAGAAAAACTATAAACGAACATGGGATTAAAGCAAGTGAATGAAAAAAATTAGAAGCATTATTTACATTCTTTTGAACCTATAATATTTGCCTCGTTAGATCCCTCTTTATTTCCATCTTTTTTCCGCCTTCCACTTTATAAGCTTGAGTTTTTTTTTCCACCTTTCCATTGAATAGAAACTATTTGCCAAGTTTTAGAAGTATTTATTATGCCAATTTTATTTGCATCTTTACTTTCATAAAATACGACTAAAGACTTTTTTGAGTTTTTAAAAATAAGGTTAGATTTGTTATCCCCTCTTTCCTTTTCTGTAGTTACAGAAAAACTGACACCACAAGAATCTCCAGGAGGCGCCCAAGTCCCATCATCCTGACAAATGTATTGAAAGCCGCTCATACATACAATGGATCCCTGAGAATAACTCGAGCCATTCAATCGGCTCCCAATAAGGCAGTAAAAGTTTATTAATTTAAAAATGTACTCCCTGTGGGACTCGAACACACAACCTACGGTTTAGAAAACCGTTGCTCTATCCAGTTGAGCTAAGGGAGCATTTTTATGCGCGCGCAAAAATAGAAAAGTATTTTTGCTAACGAAGTGCATAATCTTTTATGTGTGTATGACAAATTGCACAAATTAACAACCAGTTGGTTAAAAGTCCTAAT
>JBDTRM010000248.1:0-20336 GCA_039931675.1 Bacteroidia bacterium
CCGTAATTGAAATGCCTTGTTGGAGGAAACAAACGCTTATCTCCCGGGTTATGATAAAATCCATAAGAAGTCCAGTTTTCAGATTCATCATGCCATGCATCATATTTAGCCTGTTCTTCCGGGTACATATTTTTTCTTATTATCCGGTAAATGGATAGCATAAAATAGAATGCAAAGATTTCCAGGAAAAAAAAGTGACCCCAGCTCAAGGATTCAAATAAGTGAATTCTCAATAGCATTAGTGCGTTCATCCTAATATTCGTTTATGTTTGAGATTAAACTTTGTCTTTGGAATGATTTAAAATAGTAACAAAACCCTTTTCAGAATTGAAGAAGGGTTTTGCACAATCAATTTGTTGTTGAATCATTTCGTTAAGGTCATTTTCTTCGTGTCAACAGCTTTGCCATCAACAATTAACCTGTAGGTATAAACCCCTGCTGCAAGCGTGTTAGATGAAATAGTAATTTGCGATGCGCCTCTCTCGGCAATCTCAACTGATTTTATTTCTTTACTGTTTGCATCCGCTATTTTTACTAACGCATTCTTTGCCGATAATGGAATATAAAAACGAATAATTGTATTTTCATTAAAAGGATTTGGCTGGTTTTGCTCCAATTTTGCAACATCATTTTGGTGATTGCCTATTGCTAATTGAACATTGCCATTTGATGATTGAAAATTATTGCAACACTCATTGAGTGACTGATTGAATTGTTGCATCATTGCTTTCATTTGTGCAATTTCATTTTTCATTTCATCATTTGCAGTTTGCAAATTTTTTATTTGTTCATCTTTAACTGTATTGATTGCATCTAACTCCTGCACAGATTTAACCAAAGGCACTACAAACTTTTCATACGACAAGCTCCAGTTATCTTCTTTGGTTTCTGCATGATGCACACCGCTGAAGTTATAACCGCAATCTTTGGCGGCCTGCTCCACTTCCTGTGCTACAAAACCTGTTTGGCGCATGTTGGTGCTTGGTGCATAATCCACCCCTTTCATTCTTTCCTGCTTTCTTTCGTCACTCATATTTTGCATCAGGAACTCATCAAACTTTTTTGTATCAAAATTATAAACCACAGGGTGCAGCTTTTTAATAAACTCCAAACCCTTTACTTCATCTGTAATATTGGTTTTAAAACGACCGTCTGATGTTGTCCACATACCAGTCTGACATTCTACCATAGTTATAACTATACTTCCAATACGTACTTTACCAGAGGCATTGACTAATGTATTTGAACCCAAGGCTGAAGCAAAATTTAAACAGCAATTAGATGGACCAGCATTTACCCCTATAAAATCATTACGACTTCCTTGCGTATTGCCATCCCCTGCTCCTGCTCCTAATGCCGTATTTTCAATGCCAAATTCGTTAGAATAAAGTGAATGAATTCCTATAGCGATATTCTTGGATCCTTCAGTATTCGAATACCCCGCAGAATCACCAATAAAACAATTATTGAATCCAGTAGTGTTATTAAACCCTGCACCATATCCATGAGCAGTGTTGCCATAACCGGTTGTGTTATTAAAAAGCGCTAAAGAGCCTGTTGCGGTATTGTTTGAAGCAGTAGTGTTTGAATAAAGCGCACCATGGCCCATAGCAGTATTTTCACCTCCGGAGGTGTTTAAATAAAGTGCTGCATATCCGTTAGCAGTGTTACCGATACCAATATCGTTTACATAAAGAGCCACGCTTCCGGTTGCAGTATTCCAATAACCGGTGGAGTTAGAAGTGAGCGCCTGCGCACCCACAGCCACATTATTTACACCTGTAGTATTGGAAAACATTGCTTGTGATCCAAAAGCAGCATTATGATCACCAATAGTATTTAAAATCAATGCAGAATTTCCTGCTGCCGTATTATCAGACCCGGTATTATTAAACAATGCGCCTGATCCTAAAAGTGTATTGCGAACTCCACCCAAGGTTGTTGTGCCTAAAAATTGTGTTCCACCTAAATAGATATTCTTGTTGAGGTAAATATTTTTCCATCCTTTCCCCGAACTTCCAAAATCATTTGAATTGTTTGCAGAGGGAATCAATGACTGGTTAACTGCCGTGGGTGAAGTAAGGTTATTAAGTGTAACTGTTGCACCTGCTGTGCCGCTTCCTGTTACTGTTGCCCAACTCATTACACCTGCACCGTTGGTTGTAAGCACCTGCCCTGTTGTTCCATAATTTACAGGGAGTTTATAAATATAATTAGCAGTTAGCGAATCAGGCGCTTTCAATGCTACATAATTAGTTCCCTTAGCATCAAGCTCGCGAAACTGCAATTGCCCTGTGCTGCCAGCCGCAGTCCCATAAGCACGTATAGTGAGTGCGTTGGCATTGGCAGGAATAATTTCCAGTTTGGAATTTGCAGTAGTGGTTCCTATACCCACGTTTCCTGAATTTGTAACATTAAAGGTTTGTGCATTTGCAATGTTTGCAAATAACATCACTGCAAATAAAATTGCAGATGCTGAATAGTTTTGTTGTTTCATTTTGTTTTTGTTTTTGAGAATTACTTAAAAAAGTTATCCAAAGTAAATAGAAAAATTGGGATGGCTATACTATCTTGCGAGATAGTTTTTTGGGTAGGTGGTATGCATGATATGGGAATGAACATTACTTTACTATTCCCTGGTATCTAATATTAATCCCTTCCTGCTAATACTCTTTCATTCCACTTAGTGATATTCACTCCTTTTATGATAAGCCAAAAGCAAAAAGAAGTTTCGGCAATAAGTACCGGTATCATAAGTACCGGGAAAAGCTTGTTACTAAATGAAGGTGCAAGGATGAGCGAGAAGTTACTTATGAGATAGCATACCCCTGCTATTTGAAGCATAACACCTATCAGCTTAGGCAAATAATCAGACTTGATAATTAAATATCCATTGACAATACATACCAACCCGAAAAACAAAAGGGCAACACCAAAACCATAATCATGTGCTTTAACAGAAAGATAAATCATGCTGTGCAACTGTTGGGGATTGAATGCTTTTAAATAATCTGCGTTGCTTAATAAAAACAAAGGGGTAAGCAGATTAAGCTTATTAGTAACCAATACTGCTGTCTGAATCAAATTGAATAGCAACGCCAGCAGGGCAAGATTTTTATTCACCGGTCTTAATAATAAATAAACCACCCACATAACGGGAATATCACAGAGATGCATTAACAGGTCGCATGCAATACCAAAACGCCAGAGCAGGGGTGAAGCCATAATATTATTTGCAGTAGCTGCTGCATCTCCCGAAACAATCATTTTATCTCTGACAACAATTACTGAAAACATTCCTGCAAGTATGATAACGAGATAAAGCATTCCGCCAATCCTTGCATAAACATTTGGCGATGTTTCAACGGACTTATTACCTGGGTTCATTTTGGAACTATTATATATCAAATGTGGTTGTAATTTTTTCTAAAAGTATATATTGTACGCTATCAATCAGAAATAATTTAATTGATATTTCTGTAATCATGCGGAGTTTGCCCAACATGCTGTTTTAAAAAGCGGGTAAAATGCTGAGGATATTTAAACCCAAGTTCATACGCCACTTCACTAATTGATTTTTCATTATCAAAAATTCTTTCCTTAGCTAATTCAATTACCTTTCCCTGTATGAACTCTTGTGCAGTCATGGATCCATTCAAAAGGTTTGGAAACACAGATAAACAAACTGCAATAAAAAATCTATCCCATGTTGCACAAATGCTCGAAGAGAATTTTATGCCCGAAGCATCTCTTGATAAATTAATAAATCACGAACGTAATGAAAGTTATAAGTATGAAGGAATAACTGTTTTTGGAAAAAGCTACAAAACTAAAGCCTATTCAACTCACTCTGTTTTGAGAAAATCCTGAGTGCTGTTTGCTTGTGTATGGTAAAGCAAACATAAATTGATTCTTTAGTTTTCACATTGCATAATTCATATTTATTTTTCTGATTTTTATAGCTGTGTAGAAGACTATACAAGCATGCAACATTTTCCACAAATAATGTAACAAAATTAATTTTTCATGCCCTTCTTTTTGTTGGCATGAAAGTATATAATTGAATGTGCTGGTTTACCATTGGAGCTTCACAATTGAAGAATTTGCGCTAACCAGGGAATTGAAGAAGGCAATCAAAGCGGCAATAGAGGTGTCGAAAACGTTTAATCTATCCTCACACAATTAAGGTCAGCAAAATCCCGTAAGATTTTTCTCACCTTAATTTTAAAAAGAATTATTATGAAACCAAAAAAAATATGGGCAAATTATGCTGTTAGTGATTTAGAGCGCACAACTAAATTTTATACTGAATTAGGATTTAAATCAAACGGTGCATCCAGGGAACTCACAAGTTTTTTTATTGGTGAAGACAATTTTGTTATGCACTTTTTCTTAAAAGACATTTTGCAAACTTTTTTGAAAAGCGAAATTGCTAACTCACAAAAATTAAATGAAATTATATTTACACTATCAGCGGAAACCAAAGATGAAGTAAATAACTGGGCAAAAGAAGTTGAAAAAGCAGGAGGAAAAATTATTTCTAAGCCAACAGAATTCGGAAAAGGATATTATGGATTTGATTTTGCAGACCCTGACGGACATAGATTTAACGTGTTCTATATGTAGCGTCTTTAGTGTTTTAAAACCATCGCATCATCCGGCACGTTAAAATTATTTTTAGATTAAAATAAAAATTCAAACAATTAAAAAAAATCAAATGAAAGAAAATCAAAACGAACGGGAGAATAATGGTAGTCAAAAACTCCAGCAAATCTCATCTTGCTTATGGTTTGATACGCAAGCCGAAGATGCAGCAAAATTTTATACCTCCATCTTCAAAAATTCTTCTGTAGGAAAAACAAGCTACTTCACAAAAGAAGGTTTTGAAATTCATGGCAAACCTGCCGGAAGCGTAATGACAGTTGAATTTCAAATTGAAGGACAAAAATTTCTTGCACTCAATGGCGGACCTCAATTCAAATTCACCGAAGCAGTATCCTTTATTGTCAATTGCGAAACGCAAGAAGAAATTAATTACTACTGGGAAAAATTAAGCCAGGATGGTGACCCGAAAGCCCAACAATGCGGCTGGCTCAAGGACAAATTCGGCTTATCGTGGCAAATTGCTCCAACAATAATGTCCGACATGTTTACTGACCCCAATTCAGAAAAATCCGCACGAGTAATGAAAGTATTTCTTCCAATGAAAAAAATAGATATTGAAATATTAAAAAATGCTTACAGCGGAGAAGTTACACCTTAATTAAAAACCAAAAAGTTAGACAGAAAATAATTGCAATAAATTTTATAAATAAAATCAAACAATTAAAAATTAAAGATAGTTCGTGCCAGGTTTTTAATTATAGACGATTGTATGGAAAAATTAACTTCTGCATCTTTTTTCTCCGGGCTAAGTGGCTTACAATTAAATATTCCTAAATACCTATATCCTGAACCTTATGAAAATGCAAGCAGGCTGACTTATTATTCTTCCTTATTCAATAGCATTGAGATTAACAGTTCGTTCTATAAAATTCCACAGCAGGCAACTATTGCAAAATGGGCTGCTTCAGTTAGTAATGATTTTCGGTTTACTTTTAAATTATATAAGGAGATTACGCACAACAAGGAATTAAATTATCGAAAGGAATTTATAGAAAAGTTTTTTAAATCCATAAATGCCGTTAAAGAAAAAAGTGGCTGCTTGCTTATTCAATTTCCTCCAAGTGCAGGAAAAGAATACTTTGTTAAATTGGATAGCGTATTAAGTTATATTAAGGAAATTGAAACGATTAATTGGAAGATTGCGGTAGAGTTTAGAAATAAATCTTGGTATAATGAAACAACTTATAATTTATTAAATTTTTTTAATGCCGGCTTGGTGGTACACGATATTCCCAAATCGGCAACGCCATTGGTAAATCATGGAACTGATTTTATGTATCTCAGATTTCACGGACCAACAGGAAATTACCGTGACAGTTATTCAGAAGATTTTTTAAATGAATACGCAACTTATATTAATGGATGGAGAGAAGAAGGTAAAAGTGTCTATGTTTATTTTAATAATACGGCTGGCGATGCTTTGAATAATTTAAAAACACTGAATAATTTATTTCATGATAAAATGAGTGTGGTATAAAATTTTAAAATCTAAATTATGGCGCTCACGAAATACAAAGAGAAAAGAAATTTTAATGAAAGCCCCGAACCTGTAGGCGGCAAACCTGACAGCGATAAATTACGTTTTGTAATTCAAAAACATGATGCATCGCATTTGCATTATGATTTCAGGTTAGAAATGGAAGGTGTATTAAAAAGTTGGGCTGTACCTAAAGGACCATCAACCGACCCCGATGTAAAACGCCTTGCAATGATGGTGGAAGACCACCCGTATGATTACAGAAGTTTTGAAGGAATTATTCCAAGCGGTTACGGTGCCGGAACGGTTATCGTTTGGGATGAAGGATTTTATGAACTTGCTGATGCTGATGGAAAAGATAAAAAAACGCAGGACAAAGAATTACAAAAAGGAATTTATTCAGGCAAGCTGCATTTCGTAATGCATGGCAAAAAATTAAAAGGTGAATATGCTCTTGTTAAAACTCATGGCAGAGGAGAAAATGCATGGCTCCTTTTTAAAGTAAAAGATAAATATGTTTCAAAGGAAGATATAACGCTGAAGGATAAATCTGTTATTTCAAAAAAAACTCTGGCTCAAGTTGAAAAAACCTCTACTAATTTTTATGGCGCTAAACGCGTAAAAGAAGCAACTTCAAAAAGCAAAAAAGAAACAGAGTTGAATAAGCGTGAGGATGTAAAAGCTGCATCTCAACGTAACATGAAAGAGAAAGAAAATATAAGGTCAACAACTAAAATAATTACAAAAGGTACACGGGCGAAATTTCCTGTAAAGTTATCTCCCATGCTTGCTACGTTGGTTGATAAACCATTTGACAGTGATGAATGGCAATTTGAAATTAAATGGGATGGGTACAGAACAATTGCATTATGTAATAAAAATAAAGTTGAGTTAAAATCGCGCAACGATAAATCGTTTAATGAAAAATTTTATCCTGTATATAAAGCAGTTCAGGATTGGAATATAAATGCTATAGTGGATGGTGAAGTGGTAGTGTTGGATGAAAGCGGCAAATCAAATTTTGGTACACTACAAAATTGGCGCAGCGAAGCTGACGGTGAAATTTATTTTTATGTGTTTGATATTCTTTGGCTGGATGGAAAAGACATGATGCAAATTCCGCTTTCAGAGCGTAGAAAAATTTTAGAACAACTTATTCCTTCAAATGATTTAATACGATTAAGCACAGCATTTGAAGCCAGCGGCATAGAACTTTTTGAAGCTGCCAGAAAAATGGGTTTGGAAGGAATTATTGCAAAAAAATCTGACAGTAGGTATAGCCCTGGCATCCGTTCAAAAGAATGGTTAAAAATAAAAGCCAATAAAAGACAGGAAATGGTTATTGGCGGTTACACCAAAAATGATAATTCATCAAAATCATTCAGTTCACTACTGGTCGGTGTTTTTGAAAAAGGAAAATTAATTTATACAGGTAAAGTAGGAACAGGTTTTAATGATAAGCAGCAAAAAGAAATGCTTAAACAATTTAAACCCCTCATTTCAAAAACTTCCCCGTTTACAGAATTGCCTGATATAAACAAACCTTCACGTTTCCGTCCCAACCCGCCACATGCTAAAGCTGTCTGGATGAAACCTGAATTAGTGTGTGAAGTAAGTTTTACTGAAATGACATCAGACGGCATAATGCGTCATCCATCTTTTGAGGCAATGCGCATTGACAAAAAAGCAAAGGATGTGGGAAAAGAAAAGCCAGTGCCTGTGAAAGAAATAACTTCAAAGCGAAAAGCAACATCAATTTTAAAACCGGTTGGGAAAACCGACAGGAAAACATTTTTAAACCCAACGGATGAGACACAGGTTCGTGAAATAAATGGGCATGAAATAAAATTCACCAATCTCAATAAAATTTATTGGCCTAAGGAAAAAATCACCAAGCGTGATATGTTGAATTACTATTATCAAGTCGCACCTTTTATTTTACCATATTTAAAAGACAGACCGCAATCCATGAACCGCCATCCCAACGGCATAACCGGTGAAAGTTTTTATTTTAAAGATGTAACAGGCACAGCGCCTGAATGGGTGGAAACATTTGAATACAAAAGTCCTTCAGACAACCGCCTAAGAAAATATCTTGTTGCTAAGGAGGAAGCCAGTTTGCTTTATATGGCAACTTTAGGCTGCATTGAAATGAATCCCTGGCACAGCAAGGTGGAAACGGAAGATTATCCTGATTGGTGCATTATAGATTTAGACCCGGCAGAAAATACTTTTAATCAAGTGATAGAAGCAGCAAATGTTACCAATGAAATTTTAAAAAGTATGGGTGTAACTGCCTATCCTAAAACCAGCGGTTCAACCGGAATACATATTTATATTCCTCTTGGCGCAAAATATACTTATGAGCAATCAAAAGAGTTTGCACGTATAATAGCAACGTTAGTGCAGCGTGAAATTCCAAAATATGGCAGCATTGAACGGATTGTAAAAGCACGGAAAGGAAAAATGTACATTGACTTTTTACAAAATCGGCCACAGGCGACAATTGCTGCTCCTTATTCTTTGCGTCCTAAACCCGGTGCAACTGTATCAATGCCTCTGCATTGGGAAGAAGTTAAGAAAGGTCTTAAAATGTCTGATTTTACAATTTACAATTCGTTTGACAGGATAAAAAATGAAGGCGACATTTTCAAACCCGTACTTGGTAAAGGAATTAATTTAGAAAAAGTGATTAAGAATTTTAATAAATAATATCATGCCCTACAAAAGCGAAGCTCAACGGAAATTTTTTCACGCAAATAAAAAGAAATTAGAAAAACAAGGTGTGGATGTAGAAGAATGGGATAAAGAAAGCAAAGGATTGAAGTTGCCCAAAAAAGTGAAAAGGAATCGTAGTAATTAATTGCATTATTTATGAAAAGAAAAATTAAGGATTTCGCATTACTTTTAAAAGCGGCATTTAAAAAATGGTGGGCAAGAGACCCTTTTAAAGAAAGTGCAGTAATAGCGTATTATGCAATTTTTTCTTTGCCCGGTTTGCTTGTAGTAATTATAACTATTGCCGGTTATTTTTTTGGTGCCGATGTAATCAATAATCATGTTGCAACACAATTCACGTCAGCGTTTGGAGCTGACAGCGCAAAACAAATTCAGGAAATGATAGCTGCTGCAAGCGAATCAAAAACTTCTGTATGGGCAGCGGTTATAGGAGTAGTTACCATTTTAGTTGGAGCAACCGGTGTGTTTGCACAATTTCAGAAATCATTAAATATTATCTGGGAAGTAAAAGCCGATGAATCCAAATCAGGAATATGGAGTTTAATCAGGGTGCGTTTATTTTCTTTTGGATTAATAGTGGCTATTGCATTTATAATGATGGTATCGCTTATGGTGACCACCTTTTTAATAGCTGCGGGTGATTGGATTTCAAGCCATTTTTCTGACTCATTCCTTATAATAATTCAAGTTGTAAATTTTATTGTTTCACGTTTAATAATTGCGATGCTGTTTGCATTAATGTTTAAGTTTTTCCCTGATGCAAAAATAAAATGGAAGCATGTTTGGTTGGGTTCTGTCGTTACCGCTTTATTATTTTTATTGGGTATGTATGGTCTTTCATTATATTTCGGCAGGGCTGACCCGGGAGGTGGATATGGAGCAGCAGGTACAATAATATTAATTTTATTGTGGGTATCTTATTCCTCCATGATTGTTTTTTATGGAGCAGAATTTACGCATGCTTATGCAGAATTGCATGATGAGTATATACCACCTGATGAAAATGCAATTAAAGAGCCAGGGCGCAAATCATAAACTCACATGAGAGAAAAAAGACATTCATTTATCTACAAGAATGGCTTAACTATAGCTTTTTTAATATTGGCAGTTATCAGCATTGCTTTACAGTCAATTACAGGATTGCATCAATACAATGAGTTTTTAAAAGAGCATAACCAAACGGCTGTAAGTATGCCTGTATATTTTAAAAGCGGTCACTTTATTGAGGCAACTTTTGAAAATTGGGAAAGTGAATTTCTTCAAATGGCTTTGTTTATTTGGTTCACCGTGTTTCTGCGACAAAAGGGCTCCTCTGAATCAAAAAAACTTACCGGCAAAGAAGAGGTTGACAGGCAGCCCCAAAAAAATGTCAACGCTCCGTGGCCCGTTCGCAAAGGAGGAATGGTTCTTGCAATTTATAAACATTCATTATCGCTCTCTTTAATGTTCTTATTTATCATCTCGTTTGTATTGCATTGGTATGGCAGCAATAAAGATTTTAACGAACAACAGATTTTAGAAAGCAAGCCTGCTGAAACCATGTTGGCCTATTTAAGTAATAGCCGGCTTTGGTTTGAATCATTTCAAAATTGGCAAAGCGAATTTTTATCTGTTTTCGCCATTATCTTTTTATCAATTTATTTAAGAGAAATTGGTTCACCACAATCAAAACCTGTGGATGCACCACATTCAGAAACAGGAGAATAATTTTATATATAACAAATACTAAAAATAAAATAACATGCGCTCACTTTGGACAGGTTCAATCACATTCGGGTTAATAAACATTCCCGTAAAATTATTTTCTGCAGTTCAGGAAAGTTCTCTGGACCTTGATATGCTGGATAGCAAAGACCATTCAAACATTAAGTTCAAGCGGGTTAATGAAGTAACCGGCAAGGAAGTGGCCTATGAAAATATTGTAAAAGGTTATAAGCTCGATAGCGGATATGTAATATTGGAAGATGAAGATTTTGAAGCCGCAGATGCAGAAAAAACCAAAACAATTGACCTGATAAATTTTGTCGAAGAAAGGGAGATAGATAGCCTATACTATGAACAGCCCTATTATCTGGAACCGGATAAATCAGCTATGAAAGCTTATGCGCTGTTGCGTGATGCAATGGAAACATCAGGCAAAGTTGGAGTTACCACATTTGTCTTGAGAAATAAAGAAGGATTAGCAATTCTAAAACCTTATAAAAATGTAATTGTTTTAAATCGGATTCGCTTCACGCAGGAAATAAGAGAAACAACAGAGCTAAAATTACCACCCATATCAAAAGTCAAAACAAAAGAAGTAGCAATGGCAAATAAATTAGTTGAACAGCTTACTGAAAAATTCAACATCACCAAATACAAAGACACCTATACTGCCAAGCTTCTTAAAATTATTAAAGAAAAATCGAAAGGCAAAAAAATTACAGCGCCAAAAATGAAAGTAGTACACAAGCAAAATGATGATTTAATGGAAATGCTTAAGGCAAGTTTAAGCACCAAAAAAAGTAAAACAGCATAGCAATGCCCGAAGGTCCGTCAATAGTTTTATTAAAAGAAGAAGTAGCACTATTTGAAGGCAAAAAAATTATTGTTGTAAGTGGCAACAGTAAGATTGATAAGACTCAATTGCTGAATAAGAAAGTTATTGCATTTAAAAGTTGGGGTAAACATTTTCTCATTTGTTTTAATGAATTTACTGTACGCATTCATTTGCTCATGTTCGGTTCTTATCGTATAAGTGAAAAAAAAGAAACACCTGCACGGTTAAGTTTAACATTTAAAAATGGCGAGTTAAATTTTTATGCATGTTCAGTAAAAATAATTGAAGGCGATATAAATGATGTTTATGATTTTACCTCGGATGTAATGAATGATAATTGGGATGCAAAAGCAGCAAAGAAGAAATTAATGCTGATACCCGAAACATTAATCTGTGATGCACTGCTTAATCAAAATATATTTTCGGGCGTGGGTAACATCATTAAGAATGAAGTATTGTACAGGGTTAAAATTCATCCCAAAAGTAAAGTCGGAAAAATTCCACCCTTAAGACTTAATAAACTTATTAAAGAAGTTCGCAACTACAGTTATGATTTTTTAGAATGGAAAAGAGATTTTGTTTTAAAAAAACATTGGCTTGCTCATACCAAAAAAATTTGTTTGCGATGTAACCTGCCAATAATAAAAGAATATACAGGTGTATTTAATCGCAGGAGTTTTTTCTGCAACAACTGCCAACTTTTTTACACTTAGCAATGAAAATAAATACAGGTTGTTCAGGATTTTATAACAGCCATTGGAAAAACATCTGAGGATTATCTGCGTGGTGAAAGCATGGCAGCACATAACAAAAGGATGCTCTTTAATTCAAGCCTGAGAGCCTCACAACGCACAAAAGGATAGCAATTTACTGGAGGCGAAAATTTTTCAAATCCTAAAAATAAAGGGGCATTGGAGTTCACTTTGTTTTTATATTTGTTGCTTACAAATATAAAGTACGCCACAAGTGATTAACTACATGTATGCTAAATGTTATTAAATGTTGATTCACAATCTGGCGTAAGCAAATTCAAATAACACTTTATGACAAAGAGAAATAAAAAGGAGTTGTCACCAGAACAACGAGAAGAACTACTCAGCTTGTTAAAAGCACGTTTTGAAAAAAACATGAACCGCCATAAAGGTATTGAATGGGATAAAGTACAAGCAAAGCTGGAAGCGAATATCCGCAAGAATGACTCTGTCGGGCTGGCTGAAAAACTGTGGTCGCTCAACGAAATGGAAAGAACTGGCGGTGAACCGGATGTTGTTGGTCATGATAAAAAGACAGGCGAATACATTTTTTATGATTGTTCTGCGGAAAGTCCTGATGGACGCAGAAGTTTTTGTTACGATAGCGAAGCGCTGGAGTCAAGGAAAGAACATAAACCAAAAAATAATGCTATGGATATGGCTGCTGATATGGGCATTGAACTTTTATCGGAAGAACAATACCGTGAGTTGCAGAAATTGGGAAAGTTCGATACGAAAACATCGAGCTGGATAAAAACACCTGCGGATATTAGAAAGCTTGGTGGTGCCATCTTTGCCGATTTCCGCTACAATACTGTCTTCGTATATCACAACGGTGCCGAATCTTACTATGCTGCAAGGGGCTTCCGTGGCTCGCTACGGGTCTGAATTTTAGAAAAATCATTTCAGTTAATTTTAATAAATAAACAGAATGAATCCAAAAGTTGATTTTTATTTTAATAAAGGGAAGTGGCAGGAAGAAATTGAGAAACTGAGAATGATTGTTCTTGATTGTGGGCTTACTGAAGTACTGAAGTGGGGTGTTCCTTGTTACTCGTTACAGAAAAGCAACATTGTTTTAATACATGTGTTTAAAGAATACTGTGCGATTTTGTTTTTCAAAGGCGCCTTGTTAAAGGACTCAAAACGTATTCTAATCCAGCAAACAAAAAATGTGCAGGCGGCACGCCAAATCCGGTTCACCAATGTTCAAGAAATTGTTAAGATGAAAGCCACCCTGAAAGCCTATATTTATGAAGCCATTGAAGTAGAAAAAGCAGGATTAAAAGTGCCTTTGAAAAAAACTAAAGAATTTACAGTTCCTGAAGAATTTCAAAATAAATTAGATAAAAACAGTGTCTTGAAAACTGCATTTAATGCACTGACTCCAGGAAGGCAACGAGGATACCTTCTTTATTTTTCTTCAGCCAAGCAATCCAAAACCCGCGAGTCAAGAATTGAAAAAAGTATGCAGCAAATTCTCAATGGAAAGGGATTAAATGATTAGTACTAAAACTCCTAGAGGAAGGCAGCAGATAAAAAAAGATACACGACAATAATTACGATTATTTTTACAAACCAAAATATAAAAAAATGAAAACAAAATCAGCAGAAAATTTAATGGATGGTGACCAATGTAAGGTTGTCGGGGGAACTCATACAGGTAAATCCGGTACCGTGAGAGATGTAAACACCAGCAAAACAGGTCACATTAAAATTACCGTTGAACAAAAAAACGGGATGCGATTCAAAACACTTGGCAGGAATGTAGTCGTTCTGAGAAGCGAAATGAAATAAAACATTCTATTCACCGGAGCAAGACAAACGAAATGAGGACATTGTTTCAGATAAACTAACTATCAAGATAACAATATGAAACTACCACCATACGATATTTTTCCAAATATTTATAGGGAGAAAATCACATTACGCCAAATTCAACTGTCAGACATTAAAGATATTATTGAAATTTCATTTTATGATTCTATCAAGGCTTCAACTGTGAAAGAAGCGACAGAAATGCAAGAGAAAATCAAAAATGACTATAACCAAGGTAATTCAATACATTGGGGTATAGCAGAAAATGTATCAAATAAGATCGTTGGGACTTGCGGTTATTATCGGGGACTTGATAAAGGTGCAGGCGAACTCGGTTGCATTTTATTACCTCAATTTCGTGGACAGGGTTTTATGACAGATGCTATGCAATTGGCGATTAACTTTGGCCTTAACAAC
The DNA here is from genome assembly GCA_039931675.1 of Bacteroidia bacterium. GTDB lineage: Bacteria > Bacteroidota > Bacteroidia > AKYH767-A > OLB10 > JAEUTH01. The sequence continues at coordinate 14,408 of JBDTRM010000248.1, forward strand.
ATCGGACTAAAACGTATTTGGGCTATTACTACAACAGAAAATCACACTGCAAAGAAATTACTTGAGCGACTTGACTTCATAAAATTGAGGTCATTACCTGGTGACGAAATTGAATACGAATTAAGAGGAAAGGTGCAATGAACAGACAAAAAATAATACCTGTTGCAGGTAACGGTTGTGGTTCCCGATGCGGTAAAGGTGTGCCGCCCAGCCTTGTAGTGCAATTAGTATTCGAAGTGTTTTGATAAACCATAATTTCTTTTCCTTGTTCATCACTCCATCACAACATTAAATGAAAAAAACAATTGCTAACTGTGAATCAACCATGATAACACGTCAGTTAATAAATACTTTAAACTCAGACTTGTGTTAACAACCAGTCCAGAGACTGTGTGGTTGGGGATACAATACTCTTTTTGCAATTTTTGTTTGTTAATGGTAATGTGGTTTAAATTCTACAAAAAGCTAAAGCAATTTAAGTACTATTGCCAACGATGTTTTAATAAAATGTCGATTTATTTAGAGTTTGTGAAAAGCCCTCCGGGGGTTGACTGCCCGCGGGCTCCTAACCCTCGGAGGGCCAATCGAACAGCAATCCAAATTGCTAATACTAAGGCGTAGCATTATGTTTCACAAAACCAGTATATGAACCAGGTTGTAGCTTTACCAATATTATTCAGTCTCGCAATTATTGTTGTAACTATTATTATACATGGCGTGGGTTCAGCATGGTATCTAAATTATATGTCGGCCAGGCATGATTTTAAAGACGGAATTTTTGGCTTTAAAAAAAGCTTATTCATACTCTCTCTTACGGCAGTATTTTTTATGCTGTTGCACTATATTGAAATAGCCGTTTGGGCAATTGTCTTTTTGACTATACCAGAACTTGATAAACTCAGTCATTGGGAAGAAGCCATTTACTTTTCTACTGTTACTTATACTACTACAGGCTATGGTGATATAACATTGCCACCGGTTTGGCGTGTGATGGGCGGCTTTGAAGCGATGAGTGGAATTCTGTTGTTTGGCTGGACAGCTGCAATGTTCTACGCAGTGGTGCAAAAGATATTATTAAGAATGAATAACAAGGGTTGAATTTATTTCAACCGGAAAAAAAAGGGTTGAAAAATTCTCTCTTCTCTCAGTAATTTGTGAAGTTTAAATTACCTGTGTAATAATTTAGTTATTTGCATAATATATAAACAACAATAAACTCATTAAACTATGCGCAACGAACAAGACATTAACCCGTCCTCTGAAAAAAAGGCGATTGACTTATCTGTCAAATTGATATTGATATATATACTTATCGGGTGGAGTGCGATGATTGTATTTCCATTTCTAACCCCATTGCTTTGGGGTCTTATTTTGGCCATTACCCTTTACCCCATGTACGTGGGTTTGCTTAAAATGGTTAAAGGAAAGAATGCAGTAGCAAGTACCATTATCACACTACTTTTATTATGCATTTTGCTAATACCTTCTGCAATAATGATAGCGGCTATTGTAAACGAAGCTAAAGAACTGAAGGCAGCTTTGGACAGTAACACATTGGTGATTCCACCGCCCAATCCAAAAGTTGCTGAATGGCCGGTTGTGGGTCAGAAACTATACGATGCATGGACTATGCTTGACACTAATATAGAATCAGCAGCGATAACTTACCGCGACCAGATTCTAAGTGCCGGGCAAAAATTGGTTGGCGCAATGCGGGGTTTATTTTCCAATATCATGATGTTTTCTCTATCCATAATTATTATGGGCGTAATGCTTGCTTACAGCGAAGCTGCAAAAAAAACCATAAGTGTTTTTATGAAGCGGTTATTGGGTGGCAGCAGCGAGGAATATACATTGGTAATAAGTCAGACGGTGCGCAATGTTGCCAAAGGAATACTTGGAGTTGCGTTTATACAGTTCGTTATCATGGGGCTTTGTTTTGTTCTGGCCGGTGTGCCTTTGGCGGGGCTATGGGCATTGGCAGTATTTCTGCTTGCCCTTGTTCAGTTGCCCGGGGCAATAGTTGCCATACCGGTAATTATTTATATCTATTCTGTTAAAGAGCCATTGCCTGCTACATTATGGGCTGTAGTGATTCTTATTGCTGGTTTGAGTGATAACGTTCTTAAACCATTATTAATGGGCAAAGGAGCGCCTGTACCCATGCTTGTAATTTTTCTTGGGGCCCTTGGTGGATTCGTGCTTTCGGGATTTATAGGATTATTTACCGGTGCCATTGTGCTTTCATTAGCTTATAAATTAACTGGTTTCTGGATGAACGCTAATGGTGCAAATCCTGAACTGCGAAATGGAGAAAAATAAACACCAGCATTTGATAATACATCAAGGCCTGTTGTTTATACTGTGAACGGGATAAATTAGTACGAATAAATTTGATTTAAAATTATTGACAGTGAATCAAACCTTAGTAGAAAAAACGAAAGTCACGGCTTACCTTATTACCTTATTTCAGTGGGGAATAAGGTAATAAGGTTTTGGTTTATTATGGTGCTTTTCTACTAAGGTTAAAATAATCCCGATAGCTATAGGGATAAAGTTTTAAGGTGTATAGATTAACCTGTTTTAAGTATAATTAAGTGTTCTTCAACCGTAAATGATAAAGCAAAAATTCATACTCCGATTTGTGCTGCTGTTTATGGCATGGGTGATTACCGGTTTTAATCATTCATTAATTGCTCAAAACAGGTTGGAATTGCCTGTAAGGGAAATCACACTTGATGAAATAATTTCGCTTGCAAAACAAAATAACCTCGCATTAAAAATATCTCAAAAGGATAGCGCCATTGCAAGAGAAAATATCCAGGCTGCAAAAATTGCAAGAGCGCCTTACATTAATATTGGTGGTTATTACAACTATATAACTAACCCTGTGTTGTATCGCGACTTTTATTCGAATGATACCACCATTGATTACTATCATCATCAGACCAGTTGGAGCATCGCAGCAGGAATCCCGATTTATTATGGTGGAAGAATTAAAACACAGGTAGCACAAACCGAAATCATCAGCAGCATTCAAAATGAAATGTTGCTGATGACAGATAACCAATTAAAGCTATCCATCATTTCACAGTTTTATTCTTTGTACAAGTTGTATCGTGAGATTGAAATTATCCAAGCCAACATAGCGAGTGTAAAAATCAACATCAAGCAATTGGAGTCAAAAGTAGCCAATGGCCAAAATCTTATAAGTGATTTAAGCCGTTCACAATTGCAGTTATCCAATTTCGAAATTGATGTTTTTAAAACCCAGAACAACATTGACCTGCTGAGTAATTATTTATGCATTCAAACCGGCTTGGCAACTGGCATGCGTCTGCAACCAACTGCCGTAGTAATGGTTATACCTGATGATACACTGTCGTTCAGTAAATGCCTTGAAGAAGCATTTGCCAACCGGAATGAAATAAAGCAGGCTGAGTTGCAAAAGAACTATTCGGAGCTGTCGTTAAAAATGACCAGGAGTTTTTATAAGCCAAATATTACGGGTAACGCTGTATATACTACTAACTTTCCTGTGCCGGGCACTTTTCCTCCGCAGTCGGATATTTTAAACTACGGTGCAGTGGGTGTTGGATTATCCTACGACCTTTCAAGTGTATATAATCTCAGCAGTCGTACAAGGGCCGACAAGCTGCAGATTGAAAAGGATGATGTAACTATAATGCAGGTAAAGAATGACATTGACCAGGAATTAAAGTCAGCCTACGTTCATTTCATCGAAAGCAAAACCAATATGATAGCGTATCAGAAAAATGTGGACCTCTCGGAACTCAATTACCGTGTGGTTAAAAGCAAATATGATAATGAGTTTGCGTTAATTATTGATATGATTGATGCAGAGCTGCAGGTTAATGATTCGAAGCTTTCGCTGAACAAGGCAATTATTGAAACCATTATCCAATACTATTCTCTGCAATATGCAATGGGTAAACTAAACTAGATAACAATGAGTGACGAAAAAAATAATGACACTGCAGAAACCATCCAGGTTAAAAAAAAGAACCGGTATGTGGAAGTTATTGCCATACTCTTTTTAATAGCCGGTGTGATTTGGATGGCGTCCATTTTTTTTGATTTCAGCAACAGCGTTCAAACAAATAATGCACAGGTGGATGGAGATATACTTGCGGTTACCTCACACGTTACTGCTTACGTTAAAGAAATTAAATTCGACAGGTATGGCACCGTGCATGCCGGTGACACATTGGCTTTACTGGATGATGATGAACTGGCAATTAAAGTAACACAAGCCGAAGCTGATTTGGAAATTGCAAAAGCTAACCTCTTCACCATTCAACAGGCAGTGGTTATTTCAAAATCATCACAGACATCAACAGAAGCACGTTTAAAGGGAAATGCTGCCAACCTTGAAAAAGCAGAGAAAAATTATAAACGTTTTGAAAATATGTATAGAGATTCTGCTGTTACACTCAATCAATTTGACCAGGTAACAGCACAATTGAAATCAGAACAGGCTTACCTGCAGGCAATGCAAAGTGATGTGACCACAGGTAAATCAGTTACGCAACAAAACGAATTAAATATTGAATCGGCTAAAGCAACTGTGAAACGCAAAGAGGCGGACCTTGCTTTTGCTCAACTGCAATTGTCTTACACAAAAATAATTGCGCCTGCCGATGGTATCGTTGGTGAGCGAACTATTCAAAAAGGAGAATTAGTGAATGCAAACCAAGTGCTGGTTGAAATTGTATTGCAGCATAAAAAATGGGTTACAGCTAATTTTAAAGAAACACAATTAGAGGAAATAAAACCAGGCCAACGTGTTGAAATAAGGGTGGATGCTGTGGGAGGAAAAACTTTTGAAGGAAAAGTGAGCGACTTATCGCCTGCTACGGGGGCAAAATTTTCTATGGTTGCTCCTGATAACTCCACAGGCAATTTTGTAAAGATAACGCAACGCATACCCGTAAGAATTGAATTTACCGCTTCGCCTGATAAGCTTGTTGAAGTAAGACCCGGAATGAATGTAACCGTAGAAGTAGAAAAATAATTCTGATGGCGTACAAGAAAGGCGAGCTATTGAAAGTAACAGGATTGTACCTGTTGATTATTCCTTTTCTCAATGCCCTCAATGCAACAGGTTACGAAAGCTCACAGATACAAGGACACTTTGGTGCATCATCCGTGGAGTTTATGTACATCAACCTCGTACCTGTTTTAGTTATGCTTGCAGGCATCCCTTTAGCGATGGAACTTGCCAAAAAGTTTCCTCTTAAATCAATGATGTTATGTATCACTGTTGCATCAATTATTCTGAATAGTTGTTCAGCTTATGCTCCTGATATCTTTTGGTTTATTGTCTGCCGTTCGCTGCTTTCGTTCTGCACTATTTTCGGAATTGTGGCTGCGCTTATCCCCATAGTTTTACTTTACAATCCGAAATTAAACATGGCCATCATGTATGGAATTGTGCAGTTTCTCATACAGGGCAGCAGCAATTTATATAAATTTCTTGGCGCGCAATTTTCAAACATTTATGATTGGCGCACTTCATTATTGATGCTTAACCTCAACTTTTTATTGTGCATACTTTTAACTTTTGTCTTTATTCGGAAAGATGTAGCCCTTGGTAAGCAACCATTCAGTTTTGATTTTAAAGGATGGATTTTTATGTTGCTGTTTTTCATGCCTATATTATTTATGGCTGCCGAAGGGCAAAACCGTGAATGGTTTTCGGATTCTAAAGTTACGCTCGCTGCAGCCATGTTATTAGTAGTTACAGGGAGTTATATTTTTTATGCGCGAAGGCATCCCAACCCGCTTATTGATTTGAATGTTTACAAATACAAAAACGTAGTGATTGGTTCCCTGTTTTTTTTCCTCATAGGATTAGCCAACGGAACCGGGAGTGTGATAATGGGATACATGGCCGGTCTGCTTGGCT
>JBDTRM010000249.1:0-5983 GCA_039931675.1 Bacteroidia bacterium
AAAGAAAAGGATTTGTGGTTTAGCAAAATGCATAGTAACGAAAAGCTATGGGAAGGATAATATCATTACTTTTCGGGAAATAAATAATTGTTACTCTTTATTGAAATGTTGTATGATGATATTTCCTCCCAAACCGCTTCTGAGATCTCCGATTTATTTGTTTTTTTGCGGTGTGGAGACTCAGCAACTATGGAAACTTACATACCTCGCAATTTTTTCGTTGTACTTGCTTTGTAGTTGTAACGGCATTAAAGAACGTGTTCCGGATATTTCTTTTGATAGTTCTTTTCCGAAACGTGAAAAAAATCTCACTTACATTCTTGGTAACCAATTTACTTTTGTTTCGGATGCAGACACTCAAACGGTAAATGTGAGTTTTGACAGCAAGACTAAACTCAACTATTTGACAAATGCTGAATCAGGCTACACTTTATCACGGTGTAGGGTTTATAAGTTCAGGCAACTTTATTATTTCAGCGAGCAACTGAATGACACTGCATTTTGGATTTATGCGGTTAAGATTGAAGAGAAAGAAATCAGAGGTCTTCAAAGTGGTTGGGAACAAATGCTTGCATTGCAAGAGGAAATTGACAAAGGAAAATTTTCGGAACTTATAAAGTATCGTGATACCATAAATAAAATTACACGGCTATCATTCAACAAAACAAAACTGAAAAGTTTTTACAAGTCAATCATTGAGAGTTTACCTGCACTCAAATTAATAAACGTTGTTGATGACAACATCGAAATTAATCATACCGATACAATTACTTCCGCAACATCAAAGGAAGTTTTAGAGCAAAGTGCAAGCATCGTAAAAAGTGTCTATCCCAATCCAGCTTCTGACAACTTCAACATTGAATTTAGTGAAGAAGGAAATTTTAAGATAGAGCTTTACGATATTAGAGGAAGAATCATAAAAACAGTTATTTCAAATTCAGACAAGGCAAACATCTTACTGATAGGAATTAAGAAAGGAACTTATTATGTGAGGGTCACAGAACAAGAAACAAATGAAAGTGCTTTAATCAAATTGATAAAGCAATGATGAACTGGAAAACACTATAGCTATTGAGAAAGATAATATCATTACTTTTCGAGAAATAAATAGTTGTTGCTCTTTATAGAAATGTTGTATGATGAGATATGCTCCTAAAAAAATTAAAATGCAAAAGAGGGGGTGGAAGATGAGATTAAATTTTATTTTGCCGCTTATCTTATTAACATTCATGAGCGCGTGTTTTCTTTGTAAGAAAACAGATAATTCCATTAAATATACAGGAACAATTGATTCTCTCGAATATAAATTATCATTATGGAAAATTGATTCATTAGGATGCTTAAAATATAGATCAAATTTAGGAAGAGAGTTCACATTTAATTTAGGAAGGTATATACAAAATGATTCCAATTTAGCACTTATCTTGCTAGGGAAACCAAATTTATTAAGAAGGAGCTATCAAATTGAATACATATACTATACAGGATCAATATGTGAAAAGAATCAAATTAATAGGAATTTTAGACCACAATATTTTATTGTTTCTTATGACAGCTTAAATAATTTTAATGGGATAGATCGCGAAAGTCATGAATAATCGCTCTTCGTAATTTTTTCTCAGCAGAGTCTCCCACCCCAAAAAAATAAAAAAACAGGTGGACTCTGATGATGGGAGAAAACCGCTGTTACCTGCCTTTATTTTAATTTCGTTATCCATCGTTCAGTTAATTCGTCTGTCTTTGTTGTGTCGCTGGGGAAAGTTATGTGCTTGATTTGATAAGTCAACCCATTGCTATCCTTTTGTTCTCTGAAATGTCCTTTTGGATCCATTGAATATAGTTCGTATATAAATTCAATTGGTGTCGAACCGTGTGCATCACCACTATATGTTTTGGATACATAGTCAACTTTGTCGTCATTTGAGAAATCGAAAAGTTCTAATTCATCATCAGTTCTAAATGTTCCGAAAAAGTTCTTTGTTTTTGTTTCAACATCATAAATTAAAAAATACTCAACGCTACAACCTAAGCCAGTGCAAGGTGCAAATGACATTCGTATTCCAATATATTCTTTGTCATTATGTTTGTAGAGTTTTATTTCGTCCCAATTGTTAGCAAAGTCAACAGTGTCTTTTCCATAATGAACAATGTTTAATGTAGCCTGATCTTTTAATGTAAAAAGGTCATTGTCAATTTTGATTTTTGTTTCATCGTCTTTGTCAAACCACTTTATTTTATGATTTGCAAGTTGGATGACTGTTTGATTTCCCTCTGTGTTATTAATTTGAATTGAAGGTTTAATTCGATATAGTTCAAAATGTCGGTTAAGCTTATCGTTGATATTAGTTTCTATTTCTAATATTTCAGTTTTCGTCAAAAGTTTTTCTATCGGCTGAGTTGTCCCTGAATTTGGTTTCTTATTGTCACAAGAAACTAAAATTGTCAGCATTATAATTGTTAATAGTCTGTTCATTTTTTGTCGTGTTACTGTCGTACTATAATGCCAGGTAACAATTAAATATACGAAACAAACCTCCAAAAACTTTCGCTTACCCAACCTTTAATGAGGGGAGCTTATAGTATTTGGAAGATCTGCTCATAAAAACAAAGATATATTTTCAAATTAATTAGTGGGTGGGTTTAGATGGGTTGCAAGTCCAACATTGACTCCCTATCAGTATGTACTCAATCAATATGAACTGCTTTATCTTGAAGATTAAAAAACAAAAATATATCATCTTCAACTGCATTTCCTTTATATTTAGCTGGAAGAATTGGTGTTAATTTAAAACTGGTTTTAATAAAGCATTTCAATTTTATAGGAGGGTTCTTGTTGACTTTATATTCATACCCTTCTTCAACTGCGAAAGTTGATTTTTGAATTTCACCTTGCAAGTCAATATTTAAAACTATCATAAAACTTTTATATAATTCCGGTATATTTTTCTGTTCGAAACATTTGCTAAATAAAGTTGTCACAGATGAATCACCCATTGTGCATCGCGCTTCTATAAACCCTAAATTGTTTTTATCTAAACTATCCGCTAATTCCTGGATTTCAATCATATAATTTTTTCCTAACTTATCTTGTAGCTTAACATCTATGAATTTATCGTAAAACAACCGATGGTCCAAAGTTAGATCCCCAGAAAAATTGTAGGTAGTACAATTGCATTTTTCTTGAAAGAGATTTGTGAATGTGTGATTTGGTAAAAATGCAAACCACCTCTTGTTTGCTGGCCAATTGTAATCTTCACTTCTTAAATAATAATAGTCGGGAATATGATATTTGCCTTCAAAGAAATCCTTGACAGCTAATTTTAAATAGCTTTTACATTGATTAGTATCAGTAACGTGATTCTTAAAACTAAAAGATATTACCGAATCTTTGCAATACAGATTGAATAGGCTATCAATATTTACGTTTTGCCCAACTGAATGTTGACAGCAATAAAAGAATGCAAAAAATAATAATATACCTGACTGTTGCTTATAGTATTTGCAATTGTTTCTCATAAAACAAAGATATATTTTCAAATTAATTAGTGCGTGGGTTTAGATGCGTTCCAAGTCATGCAGCGGCACAAGGCAAGGGAAGGGAAGACTTGAAACAGGGGGGAGGGTAATTGTGTGCCGCTTTTATCTAACATAATAGACAACATCACTTAATCTTACATTAAAACTTCTCAATCTATTTTTATCGCTATTCAATGTTGAAATTTGCACTTCAATTTCTTCGAAAAGATAACTGTCACCAGCAACTGCTTTCTTCGCCAAGTTATTTGCCTCGTTCGGTCCGGAACGGGGTTTTGTAATAAACGCAGTTGTAGATATTCCTTCTTTAGCGATTCTCGTAATTTGATAATGTACTAATTCTATTACACAATTCAAGTCAAAATTTTTGATCTCTGGAACCAGAAAACTAAATGCTTTAAAATCCTCTTGTGAAACAATGGTTGAATTCAAAACCTTTGTTCCTGAATGCACCGATACTTTAATTTCAGGAACCTCTTTAATGCGAAACAAAAGGTCTTCCTTTCGCTTCCCATTCCATATTGTAAGTGTAAGTTTCCCAGGTAAGGTGTCAGGATAAATTAAGTATTGATTAGAATCAACATGGTTAATTGTTCCAATGTTAGTTGTCACCTTACTTGTCTTTTTCGATTTAGTATTGAGATAAATTACCTGCTCTACTCCGGCATATAAAACATCAGTTTGGTTAGTTCGAAAAGATTGAATAATTTTTGTTCCTCCGCAACTACTCAAAACCATACAAATCATGAATAAGGTTTGATTTCTGAAAGTCATAATTTTCATGAATGGCAAGCATTTAAAATGTCGCCACCGGCTGGCGTCACACTTTATAAGCCATGTGCGGTTGCCTGACTGGTGCTTATAGTATTTGCAAGTGCTGCTCATAAAACAAAGATATATTTTCAAATTAGTTTTTGTGGTTAGATGATATTAATGGAGTAGTACATTCGCAGGATAAGAAAGAAGGCTGAACTGATGCACAAAGAAAAGGATTTGTGGTTTAGTAAAATGCATCGTAACGAATAGCTATGGGAAAGATAATATCATTACTTTTCGGGAAATAAATATTGTTACTCTTTATTGAAATGTTTTATGATGATATGTGGGTCCAAAGAATATTTAACAAAAAGATAGCGGATAAAAAAAAATGAAACCCACTTTAATTAAAATTCTTATATTAATTGTATTTCTAAAATGTGATTGTGTTAAGGCACAAACAATTTTTCGGTCATGGTTTGCTGATGAAGAAAAGGTGTGCATGACATTACGAAAAGGAAAATCGTCAGAAGTAGCTGTATTTGATCGCATAAAATGTAAAATAAAAGGAGATCAATTAACTCTTATCTGGTCTAATAATCAAATATTTTGGTTTATTTGGGAACGACAAAAATTCCATTATCAAATAATCAAGTTAACAAGTGATAGCCTTATCCTTTCACAAGATCCATCTCAAGATCTATTTGAATTAATGCCAAATAAGATTATTTATTTTAAGGCTTCGACATGTGAATGATGTGCACCCGCAGCCGCCCAGCCTCAAGGGTCTCTTTGTGGCACAAGTGGACACTTGCGCTATTTAGATGATATTTTTTTCAGTTTTGCTTCAATTTTACATTTGTGTTAAACCACAACATAAATCTCGAAACATTACGTTTGAGAAACAGTCTTGGTAAAAGTAAATCCATCTAAAGGATATGTTTAAAAAGAAATTCATTTTAATAATTTTATTCTTCCTAACAAAAACAGTTCTTTTTGGTCAGACAAGCAAATTACCAACAAAAAGAGAAATTAAAAGTTTTACTAAGTGGGTTGCTATGGATATAGACGAGGATGTAAGAAAAGAAGAAATAAGAAAGGTGCGATTAAAGATAGATGCAAATCATTTTATCCCATCAAACAATAAAGTAACTTTTGAAAAACCAACAGACACGTTAAGTAAGTATTTTTCTAACCCGGATTGCGAATACTTTAAATTGCAAAATGATAACAGTGATTCTTTATGGACTAAAGAATTTTTTCCAAAAGGAGTTTTGCTTTCGGATACAGGCTCAGTTAGGTGGGCTGTCTATGAGTATTCAACCCCTTTGTTTTCATTAGGCAAACAATATGTTATGATTCGATTTGAATCTTCTAATACGATGGTTGAAAGCGGTGCGCTGTTGCCAGCAGAGGTTTGCACACGCATATACAAGAAATCGAAAAGAAAATGGAAGATGTGCCAGATATGGAGGTGTGTTAATATATTCTAAATCTTAGTAATGGTCTTGCATGGCTTTAACACTTTTAACCAGACCCAACTAGCGCCAATCTTCAAAAGCCATGGGCGGTTGCCTAACTGGTGTACTGCACAAAGAAAACGATTTGTGGTTTAGCAAAATGCATAGTAACGAAAAACTATGGGAAGAATAATATCATTACTTTTCGGGAAATAAATAGTTGTTACTCTTTA
>JBDTRM010000250.1:0-7250 GCA_039931675.1 Bacteroidia bacterium
TGCATATCAAATCGGCAACGCATTTCAGCACTGTTGTCAAGTCGCTGAAAAAATGATTTCAGTTCTTTTATTTTTTCCTTTTTCTTTTCATCAGAAAGTTTTTTGAATTCTTCTTCCTTTGGTAACTCTGTTTTTATGTATTCTGAAACTTTTTTGAATGCTTCATCTAACTCTTTCAGTTCTTCTTTGAGTTTGTTTATTTTACTGTCATTCTTTTTTCCATCTGCTTTAAAAAGGTCTCCTGCAATCGGAGATGTCCCATTGTATCTACCAAAATAGATGGCGTTTCCGTTTCCGTTTTTCATTAGCCATTCTCTTGTATCATCTGAATCGAGTGCCTTTCTCAATCTGCTCATTTGGTCTTCTACCAAAGCATTCATAGGATAAAGAATCAATGCTCTTACTCCAGCTATTCTTGTGTCGTGATTCCTTTGGCTTGCTGCCGGACTTAAGCTTCTTGATGTCTGGTCAACAATGTTTTTTGCTGTCAATCCATTCGCTTTTTTCCACCACGAATCTACGTTTAGTGATTTTTGATTGGTCGGTTTCCAATTCGTAAACTCTTTTGATAGTTCTGCAAACAATGGAAGTAGAAACGATTCTGTCTTTCCTGACCCTGTTCCTGATGTGATGATACAATTGTTTCCTTTTAATGCTTCGTTCAGCATTGTGGTTTGGTGCAAGTGCAATTTTGCACTTGCAGGAAATAAACCTGTTTTTACAAGTTCAATAAATATTTTTGTTTCATTTTCATTCAGAGAATTACCTAAATCCTCCGGCTTCAAATTGTCAATTCCTTTGCCACTTGAAACATAATCCGGCAATGGTTCAATCCACGGCTTACGATAAAGCACTTTATCGTAATTCAGTAAATCATTCCGTTCTTTTTCAAGTCCTGTAAACTTTGTTCCGAAAGCGGTTTCAACATAGCGGATAAAATTGTTTTTAATTATCTCAAATGAGCCAATAGGGTCTTTCATAATTCTTGATTTGTTGTTTCGATTATCATATTTAATTTAAATTTGAATAGATTATCAATGAAAGTTGAAGGTATATCGCGGTAAATATTATACCATACATTTCTTCCTTTTAAATTTAATTGTTTGAAGTCAGGGGCTTCACCACTTAATTGCATGATTAAACGTGAGAATAATTTGGGCAAGGGAAGGGAGGCGGGAATTGCAAGATTAACCCCATTGCGAAATATTTCAATTGGTTTCGAAAAAACATTTCCATAATCATACCCTCTGACATGTTCGGAACTGTGATTAATGAACAAATATTTGCCCCAATTTTTATCTACTTTAAAATAGGATTGATTTATCCATAAACCAAATTCAGGCACATAGCTTGGTCGGCACTCTGTAAGGGATAAATTGCGGTCGAATCCGTCTGCGAATTCAAACTTCAGGGTTTCTTTACTAAAAACTTTTTTCTCTAATCCGAACTTCTCCCAAGAATCTAAACTTCCCATTGCTTTTATAAATTCTTCATAGTTCTTTATGCTTGGCAAAAAGTTTTTCAATTTTAGTAAATACCACTTGTCATATTCAATCTGAAAATGGTTAGCAACGTTTTCAAATTCTTTACTGTTGTTACTTTCAAAAATGATTGCATCAGGAATTAGCATCAAAATGTTTTTCTCACTCTGCCTTTTTACTGATAAGCAAATTGAATTATTGCTCCTGTCGCAATATGCAATCATTTCGTTTACTAAGTTTTCATCTCTACCACCAATCAATAATGCCTTTTGTCCTCTTTTAGATGGAATTGAAATTAATTTTGGTGGAAGTGTGTAGATTTTTCTTTTGTCGTAATCATACTCAACATAACCAAGATAGTCCAAAATATTTATTGAGGATATTCTTCTCTCCTGAACTCTTAATTGCTCACCTTCAAATAAATTATGCAAAATAATTTCAAAAACTTCATTGTATGCATCAATGAAACAATCTTGAACACCCACTAACCATTTTAATAGATAATTGTCTTTAAATGTTAACCCGGGTTTCTTTTGTATTGTAGCTTTAATATTGGAGCTGAAAGACTTTTCGTCAACGAAAGTGTTTAGTGTGCCTTGGTATTGAATTTTATTGCCCTGTATAAAATCTGATTCATGTTCCGATACAGCAGAAAATTTATTTCTTCTTGGTAAATGTTCGTTGCGCAAAAGCTTTAATGATGGTGACTCAATTTTATATGAACGCCTGTTTCCTTCTATAAATTCATTTTCTATCTGAATGAAAAAACTTGAATTAAGAAGCAAGTTGGGCGGCAATATCCAAACTCCGCCTAAGTTTGTATTCTTCTCCAAAAATATTTTCTCATTGCTATTTTCATATTGAAGGTAGAGGGATTCCTTCCCTTCAGCATTTGTCACTTCAATTTCAGGAAGCATTGCGTTCAAGAATGTTTGGTTAATAATTCTTAAGCCGGTCCCCGTTCTGATTGATATCTTCTTGTCTTTGAAAACCCTTAACTGCTGAAATTTCTCATGACTTGCTCGAGGGTTTCTAAACCAAAAAAGTGAATACCCCAACGGAATATTTGCCAATGAACTTTCATCTCTGAATTCTGCGCAGTTTTGCTTAATCCAATTTTCTATCGAATCATTTATGTCTTGCTTGCACATTAAATACATTCCCTCCACCCTTGACAATGATTCGACTTCTATCCAAAAATCATTTCCTAATTGGAAATATCCGCCACGAATAAAAAGCCGGATACTTTTTGATTCAAACTTTGCAATCCATTTATTTCTGGGATCCCGCAGTTCGAAAGAGTCTTTGTAAGCTCGCTTTAAAGTTCTCGACCACTTTTCATTTTCATAAATATCTTCAAATTCATCAAGTTTTAATTCCGGGGGTGGTTCGGAAATATAGTTTACTCTGAATGAGAAACCAATTTCTCCATCCTCATTTATTTTGAATTGTAACTTTAATGGAACAACTGTATTTGTTCTTATTTTTTTTTCTGTACCATCTTTTAAAGCTATCTCATGCTTTTCACCTAACCACTCGTTGAATTCTGTTTTTACAGTCTCAATTATTGATAGAGCTAAATCATCTTTGGGCCATTTTTTAATTATCTCAATAACACTTGGTTTTAAGCTAAGTATTGATACTCCATATAGGATTAGGATATTTTTGAAAGCTTCATCCGAATAAAATGTTTTTGGAACCCAACCCGCAGAATAGAACAAATCTGGGAGTTTTCTAATTGCTTTGGGGGGTAAAACACATTGAGAAAATGGTTTTCCAACAAATTTCCATATAGAGTTTTTGAATACGCTTACTTTGAATAAACCAAGCTCGCCATTTTTTGTATTGATTGACCAATCTGATAAATCATCCCATAACGAATCAATTAATTTAAGGCGGCCTCTTAAATTTTGAATGATGTTATTTTCTTTTAAGAAATCCTCAAGTCTATCAAAATAATTATTTGAATTATAATCACCTTGTATTTCAATTAAAGGCAAAACCGAAAAAACTAAATATGAAATATAAGGCGGATATTTAAGTTCATATCCTGCAATTGATTTAATACCAGGCTTTTTCCATTGTGCAAAAGAGTGCAATCCTTTTTCAAAAATATCAGAATAGTCTTGGGAACCAGGAAGGCCATTTTTTATTTTGGTTAAAAAGTCAGCCCAAATTTCATTCTCGGCTGCATCAATAAAATCATCTTTCCCAAGGTTTATAATTTCTTGTTTTGTAATAAACAAATGAATATCTCTACCTGCGTGGTCAGGATTGAAAAAATGTTTTGAAATACGATTCTTCCATTCAAAAAAGTTCATGGTTCAAATATGGGATTATAAAAGAGCGATATAGAAAAAATAATTTAATCTTAATTTGACCACAAATCCGAATCTCAGTGCCGCAACTGGAAGAGTACTACCAACGTAAATATAGTGGATTCGTACTCCACAATTTCACCTTACAGGGACTTTGCGACTTGCATGATGAAATCAATATAACACAAAAATTTATCCTAATCAAATCGGATTCAATATTCATGTCAACAAAAACAAAAAAACCCGCCTCAGTTATCACCGAAGCGGGTTTTTAATTTAAGCTAAAGCAAAAAGGCAAAAAAGATTTAGCTTAATGATGCAGGATTACCTTACCCTGAACATGGTGGCATCGCTCCATCCGCTGGTGTTGATGGCGCCTGTGGCTCTCACTTCAAAGAAATACATCTTACCGGGTATTAAATTTTCCACCTTCATGCTCACTGTGCATGGATCAGTTACTACCCAATCGGTAGCTGTTGAAGGATCCGATTGCGTATGTCGGAACTGGTTACTCACCACACCTTTCTTTTTAGGCGTGCTTAATTTTACAGCCCCTGTAATATTAACATCTTTAACCTTCGGTCCGGCAGGAATACCAACTTCCTGCGATGCTGTTTTACCCTGGTGTGCATCAAAACCTGATTTGTCAAACAGTGTTTTGTTGCCTTGTGCGATACCTTCAACCTGCCCCGCCCACTTGCGTAACAGGTTTTGTACACTTAACTTGCTTTCATCCTTCACCTGCCTTTTTGCATGGCTGCCGTCCAGGTCAGACAGCGACTTGCCATAATCAGTAATAGTCTTAAGCCCGTCACCTGGCACCGGTAGCAATCCCGGATAATCAAGTACGTTAGCCAATAAACTTTCGCCAATGTGCTTGGCTTTAACAAACAGTGCGTCCTGGGTTCCTCTTAGAAACTTCAACAGACATTTAATTACAAATACCATTTTTTTTAAGGTATTAACACCGTGCGCAGTTGTGCATCCGTGTTAGAATTGTTTTACCGCGTTTGGTGATGTGTATGATGCAGATGCAGGTAGAAATAAATCATGGTAACAGAAAATTGATATGCAGAATAAAATATTTCTGCATGATTTAAAATCAATAACGCCAACAAATTTTGCTTATTGCCCACATTTTATAAAAAAGATGTTAATGACATTAAAATTACATAAGCAGTTTTTAACCCTTACCATATAGGTTGCACGCCTAATGGCAAACTCATATAGTTAAGGACTTCCTTACAGTCATCTAACCCTGAAAGGGTTGCCTGTGAATAACCACCGGTGTAACCGGTGGAATGACGTGACGCTAACCTATAGTACTCATCACGGGAAACCACTTGGTGGTTCTTCCTGACCGCTTGGTTAATCCCCCGCACTTCGTACGGGGTTATTCACAGGCAACCCTTTCAGGGTTGGTTGCAACATATCATTGAACTTCCAATTCTCCTAAATTAAAGGATAGTGTACTTAATATGTTTATACAACTTTTGATTTGATAGCCATCGGATTAAGAATATCGAATGTAAATCGTTCCATTGTTCACTTCACTCTGCAACAATTTAATGGCCGGAATTTATTTATTGCTTTATGCTAATACTTCCTTGTTCCGTGAAAGAAATTCCTTGCCTTGCCATATTACTTCTTTGTAATGACTTATTACTTCCTTGCCCGGAGAAAAAAATTGTTTGCATTGACTTTTTACATGCATGTTTTGATTCATTACTTGCTTGCGTTTACTTATTACATGCATGCTTTGATTCATTACTTCATTGATTAGAGAAATAAATTGCTTGCATTGCCTTATTACATGCATGCTTTGATTTATTACTTCCTTGATTAGAGAAATAAATTGCTTGCATTGCCTTATTACATGCATGTTTTGATTTATTACTTCCTTGCTTAGAGAAAGAAATCCTGAATGACAAGAGGCGGTGAGTGTCATTCAGGAGGAAACTTTTTTCAAGTTTAAAACACTTTTTTATTGAAGTAAAATTTATTGCAATAAAGAAAATCGTTAAACACAAGCATCCTTTTATATTTCCAAATGGTTTCCTCCTGAATGACAAGGCGCGGTGAGTGTCATGCGGTGAGTGTCATTCAGTCGCTGAGTGTCATTCAGGAGGAAACCTTTGCAGGATTTTCTTTCAGGCAACTACATTTATTTTAGCTTGATGGCAATAAACAACCTGTTAATAACCATAACACTTTAATTTTTTAAGAAAGTAAATACAAACAAATTATTTTCATATTTGCATCCACTTAAAACATTAATAAACACCATTCAAATGAAAAAAATTTACTTGTTAATTGCTTTGATAACATTCATGGCAATAAATTTAAATCTCGCCTATGCATTGCCTGGCAATGTAAGTGAGTCAACCGGCAATAATATTATTTCTGGTAATAATTCATTATCACTTCTTGCTGTTGACTTTGGCGCAAGTGATACGCTTACCTGCTCAGGTATTGTTCAGTTTACTGATTTATCAGCCAATGGTGCAAATGCATGGATTTGGCACTTTGGTGATGGTGGCGCATCTTCTCTTCAGAACCCTTCCCACACTTATACTTCCGGGGGTTATTTCACCGTAACGCTTACAACGGTGGGTGTTGCAGGAATTGATTCACTTGTTAAAACCAATTATATTCATGTATCTTTTTTAACATCTCCTGCTGTTTCTAACGATACTACTATTTGCGCTTATAACCCTGTAACCCTCACGGCTTCCGGAAGTGGACAAATTGCATGGTTTGATACCATCAGTGGCGGAACACAACTCGATACAGGTGCATCTTATACTTCAGGACCCTTGACAGCAACTACCACTTTTTATGCTGCCAGCCAGCAATCACAGCCTTCTTTTTATGGCGGACCTGCTGATAGCAGTTTAGGAGGTGGTGGCTATAATAATCCCGGTATGAACCGATACACCACATTTGATTGTAATGTAACCTGCCGGTTAGTTTCTGTTTTAGTGTACGCCATGGGGGCAGGTAACCGCACTATTAATTTGGCGGATAACACGGGAAACGTTATTCAATCACTTACAGTAAATATTCCTGATGGTGAAAGCCGTGTTTATCTTAATTTCGATATACCGCCTGGTACCGGACACCGTTTGGGTACCGGAGGCAACGCAAATTTATACCGTAACAATGCCGGTGCAGTCTATCCTTATGATATAAACGGCATGGTTTCATTAACAGGAAATAACGGTGGCGGACCTGACTTTTATTACTACTTTTATGATTGGGAGGTTTCAGCACCTCCTTGTGTAAGTGCACGCATACCAATTACAGTTACCGTTAATCCCGGCCCACAGGCTTCCTTCACCTACAGTCAGAATCTTAGCACCTTTACCTGCACCGATTTAACATTAGGCGCCACTTCATGGTCGTGGGATTTTGGTGACGGATCGGCTGCGGTATTAACTCAAAATGCTAA
>JBDTRM010000251.1:0-12976 GCA_039931675.1 Bacteroidia bacterium
ACAAATAACGTTTTGAATATAGGTTATTTGCTTCCCACTTCGACACACTTCGGCACGCTCAGTGAGCAAGGTGGGTTATTTCAAATTTATGATATAACAGGAAAAGTTGTTTTTAAATATCCATTACCTCAATGGAGTAATGAGCAAAGTTTTAAGTTGCCGCAGCTTGCTGATGGAGTTTATAATGCAGTAATAATTTCAGGGAATCAGAGAGTGAGTAAAACAATTGCTGTTATAAAACAATAGTGCTGTTGGTGGTGATGTTATGACGCTGTAATCTCTTTTTAAACTCTTCTGAATTTATGTTTAGGGTTTCTTTTGTTGTGATAAATTGCAGCTATGTGAATTAAATTTTTCTTCTTAAGAAGTTCATAAACTATTGAATAAGGAAAATCTCTGACTTTTACTTCTCTAAAATTCCCATGTCTCTTAGGATAGAATTCAGGATTGGTGCTGATTTGAATTAAACGCTCTTCTACGCAATTCATAAATCTGTCGCCTAATCCTTTTTGTCTTAGTTCATACCACCTATAAGATTCTATATATTCAAAGTGAGCTTTCTCATGAAGTTGGTAGGGTGTCATGATTTATTTTTTTGCACTTTTTTTTGCAGCCGATTTTGTTTCTTCCCAGCTATATGTTTTTGCTGTTCCATTTCTAAATTGCTTGCTGCGGCTCTCTAATTCCGCAATAAAATTTTCATCCCAATTATTTTCCCGGGTATTTATTTCATCTTCAACCATAACATAAATTGCTTTTAATTTTTTTTCATCAGCAGTTTGAAGGTATGTTGTCAATCTTTGTCTTATTGCAGCAGTAGTCATATCAGAACATTTTTTTTCAAAAGTAGAAAATTATATTGAGGAATGGAATGAAGTTAGCCACTAAAACACAAAGTCACTAAGAAAAATCATTGAACAAATCTTCGTGTCTTAGAGCCTTTGTGGCAATCAAATTTTTTCTCCTACATTTATTCCAACAAAAATTCAATCACCATTCAAAAAACCTTTGCAAAAAAAATTAAACAAATAGAATTACAAAATGGAATTTATCCTGATGTGGATAAGGAGAATGATTTGTTTAAGTTGTAAATTGCTGTTTCATATTTTTTGAAATGCTGCCAATAATTATTAGAGGATGAAAAAGGTTTTGCTCCTTTTATTTCAAGTTCCGCTTTTGTTGAACAGTATAAATTTATTTGGACAAGGTAAGAATCACAATTGGCTTATTGGATATACATCCGGCATTGATACCAATGTGATTTCCAAAAGAGGGTGGTTACAATTTGATTCAAATAATATTATTGTTACTCCTGATAATTTTAAAATGCCCTTTTTGTCTGCTCAAGGAAATATAAGTGATGAAAATGGTAACTTACTCATGGTAAGCAATGGATGCTGGATAGCCGATGCCACTTTGGATACCATGCAAAACGGAGGAGGCTTAAATCCTAATTCGTTTACATCAAATTGGTGCGGTACAATTACTGGAATACCTTATTGGCATTCAAATATGATATTACCGTGGTCGGGTGATACAACTAAGTTTGTATTATTTCATGAGACAGGAGATTATAATGTTAACAACTCTAAATCAAGTGCTCTTTATTACACTGTTATTGACATGACTCTTGCAGGCGGTTTAGGTGGAGTACCAATTGGACAAAAGAATTTAATTGCAATAAATGATACTTTAATACCAGGTATGGCAGCCTGCAAACATGCCAATGGCAGGGACTGGTGGATAATTGCATTTGAAGATAGTACGAGTAATATTTACAAAATACTTTTGACTCCATCGGGAATAACATCAATTACAAAGCAAACATTAAATGTTCCGTTACACTATTATGATATTGGGCAGGCAAACTTTTCGCCTGACGGAAAGAAATTTGCTTATCATTATCGTGATTTTTATAATGGTGGCTTGCCTGTTACTCATCAAATAAGACTCTATGATTTTGACAGGTGTAATGGTAATTTTTCGAACGGCCAGGTTATAAGTTATGTTGACTCTACCTATTCTGGAAATGGATTAGCGTTTTCTTCGAGTTCAAAATATTTGTACTTCACTACTTTCTTAAAAGTATTTCAAATGAATACTGATACGAGTAATGTGCAAGCAAGTCTTCAACTGGTCGCAGAAAATGACACCTTTGTTTCTCCATTCTATCCTTTAATAACCAACTTTTGGATGACATATCTTGCTGCCAACGGCAAAATGTATATATGTTCAGGTAATAGTGTAATTGATTTGCACTATATTAATTATCCAGATAGTGGCGGTATCTCGTGTGATGTTCAACAACATGCTCTGCATCTTCCTTGCTTTTCAGGTAGAGGTAATGTTTACCACCCCAATTATTATCTCGGTTGTGATACCACGCTTGGCTGCCCATGCCTTATAACAGGAATAAATAATTTATCGCCACCTGATTTTAAATTTCGCATTTATCCCAATCCAGTTACGCGTAACAGTTTGAATATAGGTTATCTCTTACCGCAAAACCAAAGCGGTTTGTTTCGGATATATGATGTAACAGGAAAAGTTGTTTTTAAATATCCATTACCGCAATGGAGTAATGAGCAAAGTTTTAAGTTACCGCAACTTGCTGATGGAGTTTATAATGCTGTGATAATTTCAGGGAATCAGAGAGTGAGTAAAACAATTGCTGTTATAAAACAATGATACAAAACTGAAACAGAAACCGTGGGTCATCCCGAGCGGAGTCGAGGGAGCGCTAAGGCCTTCCACACATGGTTCGACTTCGCTCACCGTGACCCAAGCGCACTAAAGGTTCATTTCAACTTCCCACCCACCACAAAAGCATTTTTATATTTTTTCACATCACCTTTGGTATTGAAAATTTCTGAATACAAAATATAGATTCCGATTTTTGCTTTTTCATCATCGAGATTAATTCCGTTCCAGCTTAGCGTTGCATCTTCCCCGATTAAAACATTGCGCGCTACGTATTGAATTATCCTTCCGCGCGAATCATAAACAGTTGCGTTTGCAACCAAGCCAGGTTCATTAAAATGATAACGAATACTCAGCACATCATTGTAACCATCATCATCGGGTGAAAAAATTTCAGGTGTGATAGAAATATTTGAAGTGCTGGTGTTCGCTTCTGTTGCCTGTGAATTTTTATAAGCAGGGGTTGCAAAGCCCACTGTTTCTGCTGCACTCTGCCAATTGGTGCTGTCCTGCGTTGGTCTCGTAAAACTCAATCGCTCCAACGAAACGCCTTCGGGATTACTTAAAAGCGGGTATTGAAATTTTGCATCGTAACGGAATTCATCCACACGAATATTATTCTGATTTACAACAACAACTTTTCCAACATCATCATTAAACGTTGGCAAATTTCCGATTGCAATTATGCCGTTAGGATTTTTAGAATAGTACCGCGTTTTAATATCCAATGCATTTTCAGTTAATGCAACATAGTCGCCAGGGAAAATTAAATAAGCTTCGGTAGTAATCGGATAAACATAGATTAAAGTGTCAACACTAACATCAGCACTTGCAATTTGCAGTTGACTTAAATCAAAAACTTTATTTGAGTT
Source organism: Bacteroidia bacterium (assembly GCA_039931675.1). GTDB lineage: Bacteria > Bacteroidota > Bacteroidia > AKYH767-A > OLB10 > JAEUTH01. Next base: position 3,573 of record JBDTRM010000251.1, read on the forward strand.
ATTATAAATCTCCACAAAATCATAACCGCCACTGTAAGAATTGAAAAGAATTTCATTAACAAGTATCTCTGAAACTTTTGCAGTGTCGGGTATTGCAATTCGAATGGTTGAGTTGTTAGAAATTAAATTTCCTGCACAATCTTTCACACCATTTATTGTAAGCGTATAAATAACGTTAGACTGAAAGGTTCCTGCAACCTGAAGTGTAATTGTATTTGAATATGGAGTTGCATTTGCACTTGCAGGCGTTCCGATACCGTTATCAATTGAATATGCATTTATGTTATTCAAAGTGTTCGCATCCATACTTTCATTAAAAACTATGGTAACAGTTTGCGAAGGAATAATTGCAGCGTTCAAAACCTGCGGTGCTTCGGAATCGGTATAAGTTCCGTTAATACTATTGATGGTTCCAGGTGTGCCGCCATCAGGATTAATTGAAGCAGCCCAATTGAAAGATGAGGGGCAGGGAAAATTTTTATCAATGCGTTCCAACGAATAACCATTGCTGATTTTAGCTCCATCATGATACCAGGTTTCATCATAATTGACTTCATCAATTTTCAAACCTGTATTATCAAATAAACTGATATCATCGCCCGAGTTATTAAGCGATGGAAAAGAACTCACACTTATTGCATTTCCAAAATTTGATAGCGCTCCAACATTTGCACTTGCACATACAATTAAATAACTGCCTGGCGCAAGTACCATATTTTGAACAGGTCCGCTGCTGCCTGTTGCATCACTTAATGTCCAATTTGAAAGGTTCAGATTTTTTGCACTGCGATTATATAACTCTACATATTCTGCATTGGGCAATCCTAATAAGTCATTTGGTGCAGCCATAATTTCGTTGATAATAATATCATTTGGTGCAGGAGCCACAGGAGCAAACCAGGTGAATGTAACAGTGGAGTTTGGTGGAACAGTATCGTTACTCACACTTAAAATATTATTTACGGTTAACGTGTCTAATAATCCATCAGTGAAGTTAGTGGCAAACGTCAGGTGCACTATTGAAGAATCCGCTGCATCACGAATTGCAGTTGACGGATTTCCAATGCTATTATTCACATTATAATTTGAAATAGTTTCAGCACTTGCCTGTTGCATTTGTTCGCTGAATTTTACATCAATCGCATTTTGGCTGATGACAGTTATTGTATTGACTACAGGTGGCTCATAACTAAAGGTGGCAGCATTGTTAGTTGCAATTAAATTGCCAGAGCAATCTTTAACACCTGTAACTGTAACCGTATAGGTAATTCCCGTTTGCAATGTTGTTCCAACCTGGAGTGTAACGGAATTGGAATAAAGCGTTGATACAGCACTTACAGGATTTCCAATACCGTTATTAATAACAAAGTTGCTTGCAACATTTAAAGTTGCATTGTCCATTACTTCATCAAAGAAAACAGTAACGCTTTGCGAATTGTTAGTGTGAGCGTATAACACTTGTGGAGGAGTTACATCAGTAATATTTCCATTAGTACTGTTCAATGCCCCCGGAGTGCCGCCCACTGCTGCAGTTGAAGCAGCCCAGTTTAAAGCTATCGGGCATGGAAAATTTTTATCAATTCGTTCTAATGAATAACCATTGCTGATTTTGGAAGAATCCTGGTACCATGCATCAGTATAATCAGCTTCATTAATTTTCTGCAACGTGCTGTCATAAATTGAAATGTCATCACCTGAATTATTCAGCGAAGGAAATGAAGTCACACTAATCGCTGTTCCGTAAGCAGAAAGTGCAGGAAGATTTGTTGCGCTGCAAATAATTAAAAAGCTGTCTGGTGCCAGTACAATATTTTGAAACACACCGCTGCTTCCGCTTGCATCGTGAATGGTCCACTTATTCAGATTGAGATTTTTTGAACTTCTGTTATACAACTCCACATACTCTGCATTGGGCAAACCTAAAGTTCCCGTTGGTGCAGCCATAATTTCATTGATGATGATATCATCGGGTGCAGCTACAACAGGAGCGAAATATGTAAATGTTGCAGTAGTGTTTGGAGGAATCATTCCATTACTCACACTTAAAATATTATTAACTGTAAGGGTATTCTGCAATCCATCAGTGAAGTTGGTCGCAAAAGTGAGATGCACTAATGAAGAATCAGAAGCATCACGAATTGCGGTTGACGGATTCCCAAGACTATTATCTGCACTATAATTCGTAACGGTTTCAGTACTTGCCTGTTGCATATCTTCCGTAAATTTTACGTCAATTGTATTTTGACTTATAACAGTCACACTACTGATATGTGGTGCATTGTAAGTAAAGTTTGTAGTTGCTCCTACGGCAATCGTGTTATTTGCAAGGTCATTCACATTGCTAACACTTACAGTATAGGTTGTAGCATCAGTAAAGTTAGTTGAAAAGTTGAGATGTACTAATGCAAAGTTTCCAACATCCCGAGTTGCAATTGATGGATTACCAATTCCATTATCAAGGGAATAATTTGGTGCAGTTTGCGAAGTGGCTAAATCAACAGGTTCATCAAATAATACATCAATGGCATTAACGCCTTTTACAGTTGCACTCACTATTTGCGGAGGAATGTTGTCAACTATAATCGGACCTCCATAAATGCTATCGAAATAATGCTTGCCGAAAAAACCCGCTGTTGATTGCGTAACACTGATACCAAAATATTGTGACGTGGTATAAGCAGCATCTGTAACTGTTCCTTCTGTATTTACTATTGGTATTGCAGTTGGAATAGAATCAGCGAGCGTCCAAAGGTTAACAGCATCATTAGTAATTTTTAATCTGATAATATTATTAGAAGAACTACCAACACGACCATCTACACCGTCAATAATTTTCGTAATCGTTCCTGCATCGTTTCTATACAAACTTACTTCATCAGCCGTTCCGCCAATGCGCACAAAATATCCGCTGCCTGTATTGTTTACATCTGGTATGTTTGAAACTAAAAACACATCAACATAATTTGCGCCCGAAGTAGCGAATTTCAAATTCACAGAGAAATCCCATTCTGAATTGACTGCAGCGGTTGAAGGCGTGCTTAAATAAAATGTTGAACTTGCAACTGCATTGGTTGATTGCAATTGTAATGAGGCATTCACGGTAAACGAAGTCGCATCACCACTCCATACAGGGTTATTTGTAAAATCCCCATCATCAAAATTTTCAATTAATTGAGCAGAGCAAAAATTGACAATCAATAAAAATATAATGGTTTTTATAATTCGAAGTCTCATGTGTAGAAATTTGCGATTTTGAAATCGAGTAAAAATAGAATTTTAATTTATTGCAAGACAAAACTTGTTGATGTTACTTTGTGCCGTGCCGGAGTGAAAGTGAAAGAGAAGGGGAAAGTGGCAGTAGCAGTAGCAGTGGATTCCCTTTGATATAACTTCATTACCTCATCACTTCGTTCCTTCGTCACAACAAATTTCCCAATTACCTCAATTACCCAATCCCCAATATGCGAGTAGCCGTAGTAGGAGCCACAGGATTAGTAGGCACCAAAATGTTAGAAGTTTTAGCGGAAAGAAATTTCCCTGTAACGGAATTAATTCCTGTTGCATCAGAAAAATCAGCAGGGAAAGAAATTTCTTTTAAAGGAAAAAAATATAAAGTGATAATGCTTGCTGATGCTATTGCAATGAAACCTGATTTGGCTTTGTTCAGCGCAGGTGGCAGCACCTCATTAGAATGGGCGCCAAAATTTGCAGCAGCAGGAATTACAGTCATTGATAATTCATCAGCATGGCGAATGGATGTTTCAAAAAAATTAGTGGTGCCCGAAGTGAATGCAAGTGCACTTTCAAAAGATGATAAAATTATTGCCAACCCGAATTGCTCTACTATTCAAATGGTAGTTGCATTAAAACCGTTGCACGATAAATATAAAATAAAGCGCATAGTTGTTTCCACTTATCAAAGTGTAACTGGAACAGGAAAAAAAGCTGTTGACCAGATGATGAATGAGCGAGCAGGTGTTGAAGGTACAATGGCTTATCCGCATAAGATTGATTTGAATGCACTGCCGCACATTGATGTTTTTATGGATAACGATTACACCAAGGAAGAAATGAAAATGGTGAATGAAACGCGCAAGATTATGGGTGATGACAGCATTCGTTTAACCGCAACTTGTGTGCGCATACCAACCGTTGGCGGCCACAGTGAAAGTGTGAATGTGGAGTTTGAAAAGGAATTTGATGTGGAAGAAGTAAAAAGCATTTTGAAATCGTCACCTGGAATTATTTTGCAGGATGATGTGAAAAATTTTATTTACCCGATGCCAATGAATGCACATGATAAAGACGAAGTTTTTGTGGGTCGCATTCGCAGAGATGAAACGCAACCGAAAACTTTAAATATGTGGATTGTTTCAGATAATCTCCGGAAAGGTGCAGCAACTAACGCTGTGCAGATTGCGGAGTATTTGATTAAACAAAAATTTATTTAACTTTTATTTCGTTCTTAATATGCAATATCAACACACATCATTAGCAGCAGAAGATTGGTTCACGTTATCTCTCTTCGAGCAGTTAGGCAACGTTGGGAGCGAAGTTGGCAGGGCAAGAAAATGGCAGCACAAAAACCAGGGAATTTTTGAAAACAGTTTTTTTCGTGCAATTGAATTGCTTAGTTTAACTATTGATGACAAACGCTGGAAATCGCAATTAAAAGAATTATGCCGTGCAAAAGAAGTTTTGGGAGATGCATTTTACGGAGGCAAATTGTATGACAGCGATTTTGAATCACTTGAAAAATATTTTTATCACTTTGCCGTGGCAGCACAGAATAATAAAACTATTAATGAAAAATAAATTTGCAAAAAATTTTGTAAATAGGGATGAACAAAATTCTAATCATAGATGACGAAGAAAAACTTAGAAGTCTTTTGGCTCGCATTATCGGTTTGGAAGGCTTTGAGGTTTTTGAAGTTGGAAATTGTAAATCAGCTTTAAAAAAATTAGAACATACTGAAATTGATGTGGTGCTATGCGATGTAAAATTGCCTGACGGGAGCGGAGTTGATTTGTCAAAACAGATAAAAGAAAAATATCCTTTAACAGAAATTATTTTACTCACCGCTTACGGCAATATTCCTGATGGAGTGCAGGCCATTAAAAATGGTGCTTTCGATTACATTACCAAAGGAGATGATAACGATAAAATAATTCCTTTACTCAATCGCGCTGTTGAAAAAGTTGAACTTGCTAAGCGCGTTCAACAATTGGAAAAGCAAGTCAGCAAAAAATATTCTTTTGATAACATCATCGGCAAATCAAAGGTTATTCAGCAGGTTATTGAATTAGCACAAAAAGTTGCGCCAACCGATACCACCGTTTTGCTTACAGGGGAAACGGGCACAGGCAAAGAAGTTTTTGCGCAGGCCATTCACCAGGCAAGCAACAGAAATAGCAAACAATTTGTTGCTATCAACTGCTCCGCATTCGGAAAAGAACTTTTGGAAAGTGAAATGTTCGGGCATAAGGCAGGTGCGTTTACAGGTGCAGTTAAAGATACCAAAGGTTTGTTTGAAGAAGCCAATTCAGGAACAATTTTTTTAGATGAAATTGGAGAAATGAGTTTGGAATTGCAAGCCAAATTGCTTCGCGTTTTAGAAACAGGCGAGTTTATAAAAGTAGGTGAAAGCAAAACCACAAAGGTAAATGTGCGCATTATTGCAGCTACCAATCGTGATTTGAAAAATGAAATTGAAGAAGGAAAATTCCGCCAGGATTTATTTTACAGGCTTTCTGTTTTTCAGATTAATTTACCTGCATTGCGCGAAAGATTGATTGACATTGAACCATTGGCTAAACATTTTGCAAATCATTTTGCTGCCAAAACGAACAAGAAAATCAAATCTTTTTCTGGTGATTTTTTAAAAGCGCTTAAGCAACATCAATGGAACGGCAACATCCGTGAGCTAAAGAATGTGATGGAACGAAGTGTAATTTTATCCGACACAAATGAAATTACTTTTGAAACATTGCCTTTTGAATTGCAAACAAACACGACTTTGAAAAACCAAAACGGTAAAACACTTTCTGCTTTTGATTTAGCGAGCGTTGAAAAACTCCACATTCAAAAAGTGTTGAATTATACCAATGGAAATAAAACAGAAGCCGCACGATTGATGAATATTGGTTTGACTACATTATATAGAAAAATTGAGGAATATAAATTATAAGGGCCGCATTTATTTACCCTGCAATGATTGAGCTTTGATATTTAAAAATTACTTTTGCGATTAGGAGCATAAAATATTTGAATCATGAAAACAGTTAATCTCAAAACCATTTTGATTCTGACTTTTCAGCTTGCAATAATTTTGGTACTTGTTAGTTCTGGAACAATGAATATCAGAAAAATGGCCTCTCATTCAGCTATTACAATTAAAGATAATTTGCGATCGGTAAGGTACTGTTCGGAAATGAGAAATATTTTATATAGTCTAAAAACGAACCCTGAACAACTTTCGCTAAGAATTAATTTTGAAAAGACCCTTCAATCTGAATTTGATAATATCACTATACCGGGTGAAGGACTCTTAGCCAATACAATAAAAGATGAATATTTTAATTGGATCAAATATCCGGAAGACAGCATTTTCAATAAATTGCTTGTCAGTATTGATGCAATAAATGAGTTGAATATTAATGCTATTGAAAAAAGAAATGATGAAGCTCAGCAGTCTGCATCAAATGCAAATACCAAAATCATTTTAATTGGTTTCTTTGGTGGTCTGCTTGCTTTTATTTTCACTTTTGCTTTTATAGGGCAGCTAATAATTCAAAAAACCAATTCAGAAACTCCTTAAGTTGACTAATGAGGATGATATTACATCGCCTTCATTGCCAAAATGAAAAAGACCCTTTCAAAACGGAAGGGTTTTTTTATTTGTTCAAAATTAGTTCGCCACCTCAAACCCCTTACTGTAAAGGATTACCTGGTTAATTGCAAAAAGAGGTCTTGAAATTGTTAATACCGGTTCAAATAATTTCAAAAATGAAAAATCAAAATAAACAGTCTTTCCATTCATTAAGAAGAATGGCAAAACTTAGGCTATCGCTAAAACCTGCACATCTGCTGTTTGGAATTTATGCAATTGCTATCCTGATGGGTTTAATCATAAGAAACATAAATTAAAGGAAAGAACAGTGATAATTCTTCAATCTATAAATTTTTATAAAATGAAAGCTAAAAACTCAAAAAATATTTACAAGCAAATGCAAAGGTTTGCTGATTTAACAAAAACATTAATTATTCAGGGAAACATTGCAAGAGCAAAAAAATGTTTGGCAGTAGCCGAAAAACTTTTTGAAACAGGAAGCAATGAAATGAAGAATGCAGTGTCGAATGTATTTGTGTTCTCGGTTTCATCCTTTATGGAAGTGCACCATTGCCACATAAAAGATTTGTTTCCAAAGTCGCTGGATATGGAGTATCACAAACAGGTAAATGCAAGTAATCCTTAAATGATATTTATCATATTTATTATTGATATAAATCAAGTATGTTAAATCACAACAATTGTTGATTTACACAGATGAATGAAAAGGAGTATAAATAATGAAGGGGATGCAATACAAAAATTTTTGCTTATAGTAATTGCATGTTTATTGACCTTATGTATTGCAATAATTGTTTATGAAAAAATAAAAATACTGTTTCACTGAATTAATAAATATTAAAATGATAGCAACTATAATGATTCTGATTGGTCTTTTGGGTTTTGTGCTCTGCTACAAATCCATTGACTGGTTCGAAAAAATCTAATCCCTAGCCTTTGCTCAGGATAACATAGAATAAAAACAAAAAAAATGATAGCACTATTCATCATCGCATTACTCATGTTCGGCTACATGGGATATGTTCTCGTAAAGCCTGAAAAATTCTAAAAATCATTTACTATGAATACTGAAATTTTAGGAGTCATCCTTATTTACGCTGCCGCAGTGTTGCTTGCAATACCTCTTGGCAAATACATTGCAAAGATTTTTGCAGGAGAAAAAACTCTGCTCGACCCGGTTTTTAATCCTCTTGAAAAATTCTTTTTCCGCTTCAGCGGAATTGATGCGTCAAAAGAAATGGACTGGAAACAAAACCTGGTTGCATTGCTAACCATAAACGTTGTTTGGTTTTTACTTTCCATGTTGGTATTGATGAATATGAGTTGGCTTCCGCTCAATCCTGACGGTAATCCTTCTATGAGTCCTGACCTCGCATTCAACACTTCGGTGAGTTTTGTGACGAATACGAACCTCCAGCATTATTCAGGCGAAAGCGGATTGTCTTATCTCGGGCAATTGCTGTTAATGCTCTGGCAATTTATCAGCGCAGGAACAGGCATCGCAATTTGTGCAGTTGTATTTATTGCAATGAAAGAACGCACATCAGAGAAACTTGGAAACTTCTACAACCTGTTGGTTAAATCATGCACAAGAATATTATTACCGCTTTCAGTTATTGTTGCAGTAATACTAATTGCACGCGGAACACCGATGACTTTTAATGGAAAGGACACTATGATTACCATGCAAGGTGATACCATTCAAGTAAGTACGGGTCCCGTTGCAGCAATGGTTGCAATCAAACAATTGGGAACAAATGGTGGCGGTTATTTCGGTGCAAACTCCTCAGTGCCGTTTGAAAATCCTGATTACATCACTAATATAGTTGAAGACAGCAGCATCATCCTTATTGCTATTGCAATGGTATTTGCATTGGGACATTTTCTAAAAAGGAAAAAATTAGCATGGATGATTTTCGGAGTGATGACAGCAGGGTTTATCCTGCTGGTTATTCCAACGATATATTATGAGATGAATGGCAACCCTGCTATTGGAAAAATGGGAATATCTCAACCGATGGGAAGCATGGAAGGGAAAGAAGTTCGTTTCGGTGCTGCTGCGTCTGCATTGTGGGAAATAAACACAACCAACACATCAAACGGTTCTGTCAATTCCATGCACGACAGCTCTATGCCTATTTCAGGAATGTGCGCATTGCTGGGTATGATGGTAAATGCTTTTTATGGCGGAGTGGGTGTAGGATTTCTAAACTTTTATGTCTTCATCATCATCGCTGTATTTATCAGCGGGTTGATGGTGGGAAGAACCCCTGAATTTCTCGGCAAGAAGATAGAAGCGCGTGAAATGAAAATCGCCATGATTATTTTTCTGATACATCCGTTGTTCATTCTTTCAGGCACTGCACTGGCAAGTTACCTTACAGCAAATGATACGGCTATGGGTTGGTGGTTTGCAGGTTATGCATCCGGCTGGCTGAATAATCCCGGTCATCATGGCTTTAGCGAAATGCTCTATGAATACTCTTCGTCAGCAGCTAATAACGGAAGCGGCTTTGAAGGATTGGGAGATGGAAATCCTTTCTGGAATATCAC
>JBDTRM010000252.1:0-11971 GCA_039931675.1 Bacteroidia bacterium
ATCAACAACAATGAAATTATCTTTCTCATCTTTATATTTTAATTTAGCACTTCCTGCAAAGGTATTTGCATTAAAAAGTTCACTTCAATTTATAAGTTATGTTTATCAACACTTTAATTAACAAGGTTAGAAACTCGAAATTTGAAAATGGAAATTTGGCATTTGACACCGGGGATTTAATTTCAAATTTCAAATTTCGATTTTCATCTAAGATTTTAATTTCAATAAACGTTGTTGTTTCAATGTTATTTCTTTCAGCACAATTTTCTTTTGCGCAAAGTGATAGCATGAAGAAAAAAATTCTTCAGTTTGATATTTTTGAGGAGATAACTCCGTCTGCATCTCGCACTGTTACTAAGGCTTTTGCAGAAGCACATCGCATCAAAGCAGATTATATTTTAATTCATCTCAATACCTATGGCGGCCTGCTTGATGCTGCGGACAGTATTCGCACAAAAATTTTAGAGAGTAAAATTCCTACTATAGTTTTTATTGATAACAATGCTGCAAGTGCAGGTGCTTTAATTTCTATTTCATGCAATAAAATTTATATGCGCAGTGGCGCAAATATTGGCGCAGCTACTGTAGTGAATGAAACGGGAGAAGCATTGCCGGATAAATACCAGTCATACATGCGAAGTATTATGCGCTCTACCGCCCAGGCAAGAGGTCGCGATCCTCGTATTGCCGAAGCTATGGTTGACCCGAGAACCTATATTCCAAATGTTAATGATTCTGGAAAGGTGTTAACTTTTACTGCTGATGAAGCTATCAAAAACAAATATTGCGATGGCAAGGCAGAAAATATTTCTGAAGTTTTGAAAGCAGAAAATATTGTTGATTACTCCATTCAAAAATTTGAACCATCATGGATTGACCGCTTTATCGGTTTTCTTTTAAACCCTGCTGTATCCGGAGTTTTAATATTGGTGATGCTTGGCGGATTGTATTTTGAAATGCAGCATCCCGGTGTTGGCTTACCTTTGATTTTAGGAATTTTAGCTGCGGTTCTTTACTTCGCTCCACACTACATGGAAGGACTTGCAGCCAATTGGGAAATTGTTGTTTTTGTTGTTGGACTTTTGTTGATTCTCGCTGAAATTTTTGTCATCCCGGGTTTTGGTGTGGCCGGCATTTCAGGTATAGTGTTAGTGATAGTAGGGCTTACATATAGTTTAGTAAACAATGAAGGTTTTGATTTCACCGTAAGCGGAACTGAGTTCTTAATGCAATCGCTTGCTATAGTAATTACTTCAATGGTTGCGATGCTGGTGCTGTTTATTTTTACAGGTAGCAGGTTTATGCAATCAAAAGCATTTCATAAAATGGTATTGCAGGATACGATGAATTCAAGTGAAGGATATCTTTCTTCGGATAACAATGCATTGCTTGGCAAAACAGGGAAATCACAAACCGATTTACGACCATCAGGAAAAGTTATAATTGATGATGTAGTTTACACAGCAAGTGCAGAAAGCGGATACATCGTAAAAGATAAAACTATTAAAGTGGTGAGGAATGATGGGGTTACTATTGTGGTAAGGGAAGGGTGAACGCAAAACAATTCAAATCAAAACTTTTCAATCTGTTATTTCAACAATGTTTTCCTGCTTTAAAAGATCAAGTGCAGTGTGTAAATGTTTAGACAAAATTTCCTTGAGTTTTTGATTTGAAGTGTTACCGCATGTAAGCCAAATAATTTTAGGCGGTGAATGTAATTGCATAAGTAAATTTCTAAAGTCGCTATCCTTGGTTAGAATAATCGCATCTGCTTTTTTCGCTTCCATAAAAATGATATAATCATCAGCATCCCGCAAACCTAAATCACGGACTGCTTTGCAAGGCAAATTAAACGTATCAACAATCCATTGTGCAAGTTGTGGCGAAAGCTGAGCATCAATCCAAATCATAATTTAAGCTGCACTTAAAACAGGATGATTGATTTTTGCTGAAGCATAAATTAAACAAGCCGTTATATCTTCGGGTTCAAGATCAGGAAGTTCAAGCAACACTTGTTCGCGGCTCAAATCATTGGCAAGCAAATCTAAAACATCGCTTACACGTATGCGCATTCCTCTTATACAGGGACGCCCGCCACATTGCGCAGGGTTAACTGTTATTCTTTCCAATACTTTTTCCATTATTTAATTTTTCTACAAAGATAGATTGAAATAATTAATGTGTGATTTTTATTCATTCCTCTTACTCACCATCATCAATCCAAAAAATGTAATCGCACCATTAAGAATCAAAAGTTCAAATCCGAATTTATATCCATTCAGCCATTGTTGTGAATGTTCATTTATTATCCAGCATATTAATGGTGAAATCACACAGATAACAGGAACGAGCCATGAATCATTTATTATTCGCTTTGTGAGCACACCAAAAGCAAACAAACCAAGCAAAGGACCATAAGTATAACCGGCTACTTTTAATATTGTTGAAATTACAGATGCTTCAATCAGTTTTTGATACAATAAAATCAGAATGAAAAAAATAATGGTGATGATGATATGAACTGTTCTGCGAGTATTTGTTTTTTGATTTTCACTTAAATCATTTCTTTCCTTCAATCCTAAAATATCAATACAAAAGGAAGAAGTAAGTGCAGTAAGTGCCCCGTCAGCACTTGGAAACAAAGCTGAAACCAAACCGATAATAAAAATTAATCCTGCAACAGGCGAAAGATGATTTAAGGCAATAAGAGAAAATGTTTCATCCGTTTTTGCAGGAATCTGAATGCCTTTAGTTTCAGCAAAAACATAAAGCGCTCCGCCAAGAATTAAAAACAAGAGGTTTACAAAAACAAGTATTATACTGAACACTACCATGTTCTTTTGAGAATTGGCAAGTGTATTCACAGAAATGTTTTTCTGCATCATTTCCTGGTCAAGCCCTGTCATAGTGATCGTTATAAAAGCACCGCCAAGAATATGTTTTAAAAAATAATTACTGCCTTGCCAATCGGTTAATTGAAAAGTTTCTGTGTAGCCCTTGTTACCAATGGCTGCAAAAATTTCACTGAATGAAAAATTTAATTCCTTACAGATTAGAAAAATGGTAATGACTAATGCCAATATCATTCCTGTGGTTTGCAATGTGTCTGTCCACACAATTGTTTTTACACCACCTTTAAATGTATAAAGCAAAATGAGCAGCAGTATAGTAAACACCGTTACAAAATATGGGACGTGAAGCTCATCAAGCAATAAATGTTGCAATACAATTAGTACAAGATAAATCCTGATGGATGCTCCCAGCGTTCGTGATAAAATAAAAAACGAAGCACCTGTTTTATATGAAACAACTCCGAACCGTGATTTGAGATAAGAGTAAATGCTGGTTAGGTTCAGCTTGTAATACAGTGGCAGCAGAATATAAGCAACAACTATGTAACCCAGCAGGTAACCAATAACTACCTGCATATAGGTAAAGTGTTTTGCCTGAACTTCACCGGGAACGCTCATGAATGTTACTCCACTTAATGAAGTGCCCAACATACCATAAGCCACAAGCATCCAATTCGATTTTCTTTTGCCGATGTAAAAGGATTCATTATCAGCACCGCGTGCTGTATAAAAGGCAATGCCGAGCAGCACGATGAAATATGCAAGGACAAAAAGGAGAATTAATGTTGAAGACATTCTTGAAAAATAAATTGAGAATTAAAAATTGCAGTAATTCGTCATTGCGAAGAACGAAGCAATCTGTTAATGTTTTGTAATTGCCCATTCCAGCATCGTCAATTTTTATTCAGTTTTAAACTTCCGGAGATTACTTCCTGCCTCGCAATGACGTTTCTCTTTGTATTCGTACATTCGTTCCGATGCATCGGAATTCGGAATTCGTTGATGAATTCTGCAAACATAATTCTATTACGCTCATAAATATTTTCAATCATAAAAGGTTTTTAACACATTTACGCGCAGACCGGGTGAAGAGGAAAATGAAAGTGAAAGTGTCGCTACCGATAATTTTTAATTCTCAATTTTTAATTCTAAATTCAATTCCTTGATAACTTATCCCAGTAAAATATTTGAAGATGCAGTGAATGAATTTGCACGACTGCCAGGCATCGGGCGCAAGTCTGCTTTGCGAATGGTACTGCATGTTTTGAAGCAAGACAAAGAAAATGTGGAACGATTTGGCAATGCATTGATAAAGCTTCGCAATGAAATTGTGTATTGTAAAAACTGTCACAATATTTCTGAAACTGAAATCTGTAATATATGCGCTGATACCAAACGTGATGCTGCTTTAGTTTGTGTGGTTGAAAATGTTCGTGATGTAATCGCAATTGAAAACACGCAACAGTATCGCGGTCTGTATCATGTGCTCGGGGGAATTATTTCACCGATGGATGGCATAGGTCCTTCGCAATTAAATATTGAAACACTCGTTTACAAAGCAGCAACGGGAACAATAAACGAAGTAGTGATGGCGTTAGCCACAACAATGGAAGGCGACACAACAGTTTTTTATCTCTACAAAAAATTAGCTCCATACAACATTAATATTTCTACAATCGCGCGCGGAGTGAGCGTGGGTGGCGAGTTGGAATACACTGATGAAATAACTTTAGGAAGAAGCATAGTGAATCGTGTCGCTTATGAAAATTCCTTAGTGAAGTAGCAACAGCAAATCTTTTTAGGTAAATTTGCGAGTAGTTAAGTTTATTATTTCAAAAAAATTAAAGCGAATTAAATGAGACACGTTACGGTTTATACAACAGATAAAGAATACAACCATTTTGTTGAGCTGGCTAAAAACCTTCATTATGTCAAAAAAATTGAAACAGATGAAGAGCCTACTAAAGAGGAAATAGTTAACAATTTAAAACAGGGTTTTGAAGAATTGAAACTCATAAAAAAAGGTAAACTAAAAACGACTTCAATAGATGACTTCCTCAATGAATTATAAAATTGAACTTACCGACAATTTTAAAAAGGAAGCAAAGAAACTTATCAAAAAATATGCTTCTCTTCGCATTGAAATTAAAACTCTTGGCGAGGAACTTTCAAAGAATCCTACACTTGGCATTCCATTAGGCAATAATGTATATAAAATTCGTCTTGCTATTTCTTCGAAGGCAAAAGGAAAGTCAGGAGGAGCAAGAGTAATTTCTTTTGTGAAAATTATTAACGAAACAGTTTATTTAATCTCTATTTACAGTAAAGGTGAGAAAGACAGTATTTCTGATAAAGAAATTAAAGAACTCCTTAAAGAGTATTTATAATGAAATACCAAGCAGTATTTTTTTACCGCTACAAAAAAAATGGCTCCTTATAATATTACAATTTCTACAATTGCACGCAGTGTAAGCGTAGGTGGTGAGTTAGAATATACTGATGAAATAACACTTGGAAGAAGCATTGTGAATCGCGTTGCTTATGAAAATTCGCTTATTAAATAACTTTTCATCGTTTATAAAAGAACGAACTATCTTATTCTAAGCTGCCAAAACTTGAACCGATCAAACTCGACAATGGCCTGGGCAATAATAACATCCTACTTTGTAATCCGTAACGGTTGCTGTGCCTCACGTTTTTTTATTTTTTTAGGAGTGAACACTCGGCAACTAAGAGTAACAGCAGAACAATTACAAAAAAAAGCGGTTGCATTTCGGCACCGCAAGGGCTCGCAAGTCTGGAGACCTTGCGTCAGCGATGTGATAATATTTGTTGGGCATAAGATATTATATTAATTCAATGGTCACTTTAAAATTATTTTTCCCAAACAAATCAGGACGATATCCTGATTTATCCATTCCATCAGATATAAATAACACCATTTCAAGAAATAGAATAATCAAAAAAATCAGTTGATTTAACATTTGAAATTTATAACTAGATTTATTCTTTCGGAATACATTTATTAATAATAAAAATAAAATTACCAATCCAAAAAGAAAAATTAACAGCAAAAAAGGATCATTATATTTATCATTGTAAGGGGATAAATTAAATAAAATAAAATTCCAAAGATTATATTGTTCAGGTGAAAGTCTTAACTTACTGGAATAAAAATAATTTGCTCTTGCAAAAAATTGCACCAATACTAAAGCATAAAATATATATATTGCTTTTTTCATTATATTATTCAATAACCTTCATCTTGAATCTTACCCCCGCTCCCACATAGTCTCCCCACGATTGCTGCCGCAAGGTCTCATGACTTGCGAGCCCTTGCAGTGATGAAATGGAAGCATAACTTTTGTACTTGTTCATTTTTTAAAATCAGCGTGAATCTAAAACAAATATGGAAAACCTACATTTCTCTGCGGTGCAAGTGTGAGCCTTTCTGAATGATTTTGTTGTTCAATATGTGCACTTTTTATAATAAACCTACTTAAGGACAATACAAAGGCAAATTTTCTAAAAGATTTTTACACTTTCGCATCTGCATGAAAAAACTTTCAGTCATCATTGTTAACTATAATGTAAAGTACTTCTTAGAGCAGTGCCTGCTTTCGGTTTTTAAGGCTGCGCTAAAAGTGAGCACTGAAGTTTATGTGGTTGACAATAATTCCGTGGATGGAAGTTGTGATATGGTTCGCGAAAAATTTCCACAGGTTATTCTTATTGAAAATAAAATTAATACAGGTTTTGCAAAAGCTAACAACCAAGCTATGCGTATCGCAAATGGTGAATATGTTTTGCTGCTCAATCCTGATACTGTTGTTGAAGAAGATACTTTCGTTAAATGCGTTGAGTTTATGGAAACTCATCCTGATGCAGGCGGATTGGGCGTTTACATGATTGATGGCAAAGGAAATTTTTTGGCTGAATCGAAACGCGGATTGCCAACTCCTACAGTAGCATTTTATAAAGTTTTCGGATTGAGCGCTTTGTTTCCAAAATCAAGATTATTTGGTAGTTATCATCTTGGCTATCTCAACAAAAATAAAACTCATGCTGTTGATGTGCTGAGTGGCGCATTTATGATGATGCGAAAAACAACTTTGGACAAAGTGGGTTTACTCGATGAAGATTTTTTTATGTATGGCGAAGATATTGATTTGAGTTATCGTATTACACAAGGCGGTTTCAAAAACTATTATTTCTCTGAAACAAAAATTATTCATTACAAAGGCGAAAGCACCAAGAAAAGCAGTGTGAATTATGTAATGGTATTTTATAAAGCCATGGTAATTTTTGCACGTAAGCATTACAGCCATCAGAATGCACGAATGTTTTCAATGCTGATTAATATCGCTGTTTACCTGCGTGCAGGTGTTGCCATTACCATGCGATTAGCCAAACAAATTTTTGCACCTGCAGTTGATGCACTTTTTATTTATGGCGGATTTGTACTGATAAAAATCTATTGGGAAAATAACTATAAGGCATTTCACTATCCACAGATATACGATACACTTTTTATTCCCGCTTATGTTTTAGTTTGGTTACTTGGAATTTATTTGAGTGGCGGTTATGATAAGCCTTTGAAGCTTTCAAAAATTGTTCGAGGATTAATTACGGGCACTGTTTTTATTTTAGTGGTGTACGCCTTGTTGCCCGAAAACCTGCGCTTTTCTCGTGCATTGATTTTATTGGGAACAGCGTGGGCTGCATTGGCAACAATTTCTTTTAGAATAATTCTCAATGCAATAGGAGTAAAAATTTATTCTTTCGAAACCAATGAAAAGAAACGCGTGGTAATTGTTGGCGATGAACAGGAAGGAAACCGTGTGCTGGGTTTGATGCAGATGAGTGAAGTAAATTTTAATTTTATCGGTTTTGTAAACAGTAATGGTGAAAGTAAATCATCCAATTATTCTCTTGGGAATTTAATTCAATTAGATGAGGTTATTGAAATTTATAAAATTGATGAAGTGATTTTTTGCGCAAAGAATATTGCCGCAAACACCATCATCAACAATATGCTTCATCATGCCGGTACCAATGTGGAATACAAAATCGCTCCTGAAGAAAGTGTATTTATAATTGGCAGCAATTCTATAAACGATACCGGCAGTTTATACTTTGTTGATTTGAATACAATTAATTCATCAACCAACAGGCGCAACAAAAGATTATTGGATGTGTTGGTTTCATTAGGATTATTGATAACACTTCCTGTTAATATTTTTCTTGTTCGTAAGCCTTTGCAGTATATCAAAAATCTTTTCAATGTATTGATAAGCAAAATGACGTGGGTAAGTTTTGCAAATTCTGATGCATCTTTTCAAAATAAATTCAAGTGTGGTGTCTTGTCCCCGTTAGACGCATTAAAAGATTTCAAGCCCGATAAAGCAACGACAGAAAGATTGAATATGCTTTATGCAAAAGAGTATAACGTGTATGAAGATTTGAAAATCATCCTTAAGAATTTAAGCAAACTTGGCCGCGAAGAAGTTCATTCTAAAACGACTTCAAGCATTTGAAATTGCGATAAGGATAATGCCACTCTTACTCAATTTACCGCTTAGCGCAAAAAAAACGCCACCCTGCTATAGAGTGGCGTCTTAATTGAGAAGTACACCGGCACTTACCGATTACTGTTACAACCAATTAACTTTTTCTTACTGGTCAGTTAATAACCAATTTTCCTGCTGTATTGATGTCCTCACTTTGGAGGTGAAAGAAATAAATTCCCTTTGTCAACCTGCTGCTGTCAAATGTTATTTTATCACTTAACTGCCCATTGCTTTTAACTTCCATAATTATTTCTCCTGTTACATCAATCACTTTAAGGAGCAAATTCTTTTCGGGCTTAGCAAGTTGGAGCGTTATTAATTCACCCATTGATGCAGGGCTTGGATAGAGAATGAAATTCTGACCTGAAGTTAAATCCACAATTCCGGCCGATGTTAAATTAAACGGGGGACTCATCCTGGTGCATCCCGCTGCATTGGTAACTACTACCGTATAGGTTCCGTTCTGAGTTGGAGTAATAGTGGTAGTGGTAGCTCCAGGTATAGGGTTAAAATTAAAATACCATTGAACAGCAAGGGTGGTATTAACCGTAATATTTGTTCCGCTCCAGGTAATAATCGGAATAGCAGGAATGGGATTAAATGGAATAATGGTAGCCCATGCTGTACTTACCAAAGTACCTGTGTTACCATGGCCGCTGATATCATTTACTGTAGTGCCGCTGTTTTCATTAAAGCGCCAATATCCGGCTAAGCCAATCGCAGTTGCTGTATCAATATGATTGTTCATTTGTGCAGTTATTTCTGTTTGAGATAATGCACGATGCCATACACGAACCTCGTCAATATTACCTTTAAAATAGCGCGCAGGTCCCTGTGTTGGATCAGCCCATGCGCCTATCCTTGGACTGATAACGGGTGTTTGTTTGATAGTACCCGTGAACGGCATGGTACGTTTCAAAACGCCATCTATGTAAACTTTTGATACCGTTCCATCAAAAGTACCTGCTACATGGTGCCATGCATTGAGCGCAACTCCCGGTGATGTAGTATCCGTATTAATAAGCCAGCCGGCATCTGCACCTGTTGAATCAATACCTCTGATAGCAAACGTTATCTGGCCATTATTTCCACCACGCAATACATAACCCACTGGTGTTGCTCCGCCTGCATGCTTGCAGAAAATACTGTTTGAGAACTCGCTGGCCCCCCACTGCGTAGGGTAAATCCATGCTTCAACCGTAACACTGTCGGTGATGTTTAAATTTTGGTTCGACACATTTACGTATGATGACGTTCCATTGAAATTAAGCGATGCAGAATTTGGTGCACAATTCTGGGCGTGTGCGGCAAAACAACTCAAAGCTGTAACAATAATTAAAGTAATTTTTTTCATCGAGTTTTTAATAAAATTAAGTTATCTGATAATACAAGTGCCAAATGGGCTTTTAAATTTTGGCCGAAAGTATATATCCGAAATAAATTAATTTGTAGAATATTATGTACAAGCAAAAACTGCATCTTCTACTCATAATAGTCATTCAAACATTGAAAAACCGAAAAACAGTTTTGAAAAATTGTCCGATTTTAAACCGGAAAAGTTATCGTGCAAACTTTTTATCCACATCCACATCATCAATCGTTACAAAAACTTTTCCTCCATAAACTGAGCGTTCAGGCTGCGCACATTGAAAAAGCTCTTCAAGCAAATGTTTCATTTCTTTTTCGTCAAGCTGGGTGCCCTCCTTCACTGCAAGTGAACGTGCAATATTTTTTGCTATGCTGTTTTGCTTGTCAATCCTGAAATTTTTTGAATTCATTTTAAACTGGTCAAGCAATGACTCCAGCAATTGAATTTCCTTACCTGCATCAACATACGAAGGTGTACCGTGAATTACATAAGTTGATGTTCCGAAAATATTCAAATCGAAACCGAGCAGTTTTAAATCATCAGCCAATTCACTCATCAGTTCAAAATCTTCAGCATTCAATTCAAAAGTTTGCGGAAACAATTGCTGCTGTGAAATACTTTTTTGTGAATGCATGGCATTGATATTTTTTTCAAAAATTATTCGCTCATGTGCTGCCTGCTGATTCACAATGATGAGTTGCGTTCCGTTTGTAAAGGCGATGTACTTATTATATAGTTGAAAACAATGAATGCTTTTATCGTAAGTGATTGCTTTGGCTTCATGCGATAACTCTTGCTGTGTATTGGTTTCAGGAAGTTCAACTTTATCTAAATCAGAATAAAGCTTTTCCCAATTAGAAAATCTTTTTTCAGTCCGCTCATAATTTTTTGGAAATGAAGTTGGTGCTTCTTTGCGCTCCACATTAAAAGGATTGTAATCAGGATTAATCTTTATCTGCGGAGCTTTTGGAAAATTACCTTGCTGCGAAAGAGGAACTTCAAAATTAGATTCCGTTTCAAAATCGAGTGAAGGAGCTATTGAAAACTTTCCCAATGCACGTTTTACTGCAGCCCGGATAATTGCATAAATTGATTTATCATCTTCAAACTTAATTTCAGTTTTGGTTGGATGTATGTTCACATCAATTTTCGAAGGGTCAATATCAATCTTGATAAAATAACTCGGGAAGCAATCCTTGGGTAGCATGTCTTCAAAGCCATTGTTTACAGCATGATTGAGATAATTATCCCTGATGAACCTGTTATTGACAAAGAAATATTGCTCGCCACGAATCTTCTTTGCAAATTCCGGCTTACCGATAAAACCACCTATATGCACAATGTTAGTTTCCTCCTCAATCGGCACTAAACGCTCATTAAAGTTGGCACCGAAAATCCCGCAAATACGTTGACGGAAATTCCCTGCTTTGAGATTAAAAACTTCCAGCCCATCATGATGCATCGTAAAATTAATATTATGATGCGGCATGGCTGCACGTTGAAATTCTTCAATGATGTGTCGTGTTTCCTGTGCATTCGATTTCAGAAAATTTCTTCGCGCAGGTACGTTGAAAAAAAGATTTTTTACTAAAAAAGAAGTTCCTGCTGGCGTGGCAACCTGTTGTTGATTTTTTACCGATGAACCCTCCACTTCAATCAAGGTTCCTGTTTCATCTTCATACCTGCGAGTAAACATTGCAACCTGTGCCACTGCAGCAATGCTCGCCAAAGCCTCCCCACGAAAACCTTTTGTTCTTATATTAAATAAATCATCGGCAGTATTCAGTTTAGATGTTGCATGACGTTCAAAACTCATACGGGCATCGGTTTCACTCATTCCGCAACCATTGTCAATTACCTGAACTAGTGTTTTACCCGCATCTTTAATAATCAGTTTAATTGTATCAGCACCTGCATCAATTGCATTTTCAAGCAACTCTTTAACAGCAGAGGCCGGTCGCTGAATAACCTCACCTGCTGCTATTTGATTAGCAACCGAATCAGGCAAGAGTTTAATAATATCGCTCATTAATTTGAAAATTTACTGCAAAGCTATTTCGATATTACATAAGCGCAAATCAGGTTCGGAAAAATTTGCGAGTATCGTCATCATGAACGACAAGATGTCATCCTGAGAAGTAATAAGCTACGCAAAAATCAGATGAGATGAACCGGAAGTC
>JBDTRM010000253.1:0-16415 GCA_039931675.1 Bacteroidia bacterium
GCGCAAAAAGAATTTTGAAAGCGCTTCTGGTATTAGCTGCTTTAAGTATGTTTGAACCCGATTTTTTTCTTGATGATGCAATGGTGTTTTCATCAAGCCCATCTTTTGCATTGCTGCTGAAATTGTTAATTACAGATTCAATATTCTGCTTGTAAAAATCCATTACCTGTTCTTTGATTTGGATAATGATAGCTAAAAAATCCTAATATTAATTTTGATGGTGCTGATGTGCTCTCTATTTCATTTTCCTGAAACTACAAAAGAGAAAATTCTGAATCGTGTTGAATGGTGTAACATGATTTTCTTCAATGCACTTTATCCGTTCAAATGATTTTTCAAAACGGGATGACATGCTTGCCTCGGTATATTGTTTTATTTCCAGGCCACTGCATTTGGTCGGACCCTTTTCTGAAAATGTTCCGAGTATTAAATAACCATCCGGATTTATTGCCTGCTCTGCAATAGAAACATATTTGTTTACCTGTTCATCAGAAGTAAGAAAATGAAAAGCAGCACGGTCGTGCCAGAAATCAAATTTGACGGTTGGCTGAAATTCTGTAATGTCTGAAACAATCCAATTTACATTTTTTGCTTTTTCGCCTAAGCGTTTTTTCGCCCGCTCAATTGCGTTGGCAGAAATATCCAACACAAAAATATTTTGAAATCCTTTTTCAAGAAGAGCATCAACAAAATGACTATCGCCACCACCAACATCAATTATGTTTGCTGTTAGCGGCAAGTTGAAGAGTTCTAAAAATTCAACTGATGTTTTTGGATATTCCTGGAACCAGCTCACTTCAGTTTCCTTTTTTGTTGCGAAAACTTTTTCCCAGTGCTCTTTTCTGTCTGTTTGCATTTTTGTTTTATTCTTTTGGCAATTTATAGTCAATGCCAAAATAGGCTGCATATTCTTCTATTGAAGGAAATCCCATTTTGGCTCTTCTGATGTTTACATTTTTTTCATCTTCAATCGGATAAAAATCCATAGTGCCTTTATTGTTTGGCACTACCTGCGAACCGTAAATTTGTTTCTTACCTTCTCTCATCAAAACTCTGTCTTGCAGCAATGCGAGGTCGCATGGGCGCGATTCGCTGTCAGCAACCGATTGAATAAGCATAGGCAAATATTTTTCCTGTGCTGGCAGTTCAGCATGTTGGATAACAAGAAAAACTGTATTGTTACCACGCGCACCTAAAAAACTTTTTCCGGGCCAACCATAATTTTTTATCAGTGCTTCTACAAAAACTAAATTGGAACTGTCAATCATTTGCATGAACGCAGCTGAATCACCTGATGTTCTTGTTTTCTGATCTCTTTCAAGAATTGCTTCAAGTTGTTTTTTGATTGAGGCTGTATCAATTGTGCCTTGCGAAAAAACATTTGTATAAAAATTAAACATGAGAAAAATAAAAAGTAAATGCTTTATCATGTTGCTTTATGTTACTACTGTTTTAATTGACTTTATGTTAACTCTGCACATTTAAAATTTTCACAAGCGGAATTATTATTTTCCTTCAACAATTTTTATTTCATCTTCAGATAAATTATAAAGTGAGTAAACCAATTCATCAATTTTCTTTTCGTTGTGGGTGGTGTCTTTGCCTTGTTGCTTTTTTAAAATTACTTTGTCAACTAAATCATTCATTTGCTTTTCTTGAATTAAAGTAATAGTTGGAATAGGTATTTGTCCAAAGTATTTCCAAATAAGTTGAAAGCCATTTTGTATAGCAGTACAATAATTAGAAATTAACCACCAACCCATTTTTGAATTTAATATTCCTACCAGGCACTTATCATCTTTTGGAATAATCCACATAGAATTATTGCAATATTGATTTGTATCATCATAAATAAAACAAGGTTTTACTTGCAATACCTGATACATTATTTTAGGTTGTTCAAATTCGTTGTAATAATCGCAAGCCCTGAGTTCCCACCAGAAATCGCCTTTATCTGTCCTTGCTTCGGCTTTGGCTTTATATGGCAATAGATGATTTGCAATGGCAGGATAATTTTCTTTAAACCATTCCCAAGCATCATCATAAGGCATATTGCCATAACGTGGCTCTGGTTCTTTTACATAGTTAATGTTGTTTGGTGGTAAATTTCTTTTAATAGTAAATCCTTTTGGAATTAATATCAACCAATTTTCTGCTTTTGAACTGGCATAAGGTTTAATATTTCTTCCTTGTAAAAAGGGCTTAATAAATCTTTCTGAATTTAAATCGTTATTTATCAACTGCTCTTTCGTCTTTTTGTCAATTAAGAAAGCTTCTGTAAGTCCCGTTTTTATTCCATAATGGGCACTTCCTTTTGTATATTCAAATAGACTAACTGATTGTGATTTAATTTTTGACAGAAGGGTTCGTTCGCCACTTGACGAAATTATCCAGCTGTCATCGTTTAATTCACTGCTGTTGATTTTGTTTTTATTAGCATTTATATACTCGTCAAATCCTTTGTCAAATTTCAGTGTGCGAACAACTGTTGATTGAAAAATATTTTCTGTTTTGATTTTAGATGCACTTAAAATACAAGGATAAGTAGTTACGTTATCAAATACCTGCAAGTCGCCAAAATCAATGATAGAGTGAAGTTGCTTATCAAGCAAAAATGAACGCATCGCTTTTCCATATCCTGCTTGCATCCATTTATTAGGAATGATGTATGCAAAATTTCCAGTACTCTTTAATAATTCAAAACCCCTTTCAACAAAAAATACATACAAATCGGCTGTTGAAGAATATGTTTTGTAATTATTAAGAAGATACTCCTTTTGATTTTTTATTTCTTCTTGTCTGATGTATGGCGGGTTTCCAATCACGACATCAAACCCAATATAATCTCCATCATTATTCAGCACTTCGGGAAATTCAAACCGCCACTCAAAAGCGTTTTTGTAAAGTGCGTTTGTTTTTATTTCGTCAATCTCTTTTACAAGTCTGTTTATTTCTGCTTCTAACTTTTCTTTCTTTTCCTTCTGTGCTTTTTTCTGTTTCGCATCCAACTCAAATATTTTTATTTGGTTCAAAAGATTAAAAAGGTCGCCACTTATTTTGCTCAACCTAATTTGTTTCGGGTCGTTCTTTCCTATCTCTGTTCTGAAATCGCTTTTAATCGTATCAATGATTTTTTGCAAACCTCTTTTTACTTCGCGGCTTTTCTCATTCTTGTAATCATTCACAAAACCCCTGTATGCATTCATATCATACTTAATGCTTTTAAGTGCCTTGCTCAAATCAGCATTCAAAGGAAAGCGGCTCAACAGGCTGTTTCCGCATTTTATATTGATGTCAATATTGGGAAGTGTTTCAAGTTCGCTAAACGGTTCGACTCCGCTCATCGTGACAGGTTCTTTATAGTAAGCGTTTTTCAAAAGTTCAATCCACAAGCGAAGTCGGCAAATCAAAACTGATTTTGGATTGATGTCAACACCAAACAAACAATTTTCGATGATGGTTTGCTTTTCATGAAAGAGAGTTTTTTGTAACCGCTGTGCTTCTTTGCTTATAGGTTTGCCCTGCCCGTCCGGCAGGTGGGCGTTGTGAATTTGGTATTCAAAAATGTTTCGGTTATGGTCAGTGATAATTAATTCATCATTGGCAATTTCAATTTCAAAATCACGTATGCGTTCGCCTGTATCATCAGCCAATAAACCGAGTTCGGATTTAATTGCAATAATTTCATTGAGCGATGAAACGAGAAAGTGCCCTGAACCAACAGCAGGGTCGCACAAACGAAGGGAATTAATAAGTGCGTTAAATTCTAAAATGTCTTTGGTGCTTTTTCGGTCTGCTATGTAATTTTTAATATCGTCAAATTGCTGAATGTTCCAATTGGGATAAGCCTCTTTAAATTTTTGAAGTACAGCCAATCGTATTGATTGGCGACACATGTACATGGTAATAAAACCGGGAGTGAAAATTGAACCGTCTTTATAACCGTTTATTTTCTCATACACTTTTCCTAACACTGATGAATTGATGAGTGTCTTGTTATCTTCTTCAATATCCTCAGTTCCTTCACTTGCAAAATCAAAAGCATCTAAAAATTTGAACAGGTAATCAAGTGCAGGTAATTTTTGATTCTTCTTTTTTATTTCTTTTAAAACAGTGCTGCTTATTAATTCAAGTTGTGCGGAATTATCAAGTGAATTAATACGAATGGTTTGGTCTTCCAAATCGCTAATCTCAAACAGCGAACTGTTCAGATAAGGAATGCGCATAAATTTTTTCTTGTTCGCTTCACTTCTTTCATTTTGCAATCGCGCTAACACCTGGTGAAAGAGTTTAAACAGTTCATCAAAATCATGTATCATTTCTGAATTCAGGAACCGATAATCACGATTGCCTTGGTGATAGTTAACTAACTGACCTTCGAGCAACTTAAGAAAAAGAATCCTGTTAATCCATGTTATACAAAGTTCCAATGCAATGTTGAAAATGCGTTCGTCTTTAGTTGTTCCGAAACTTGCAACATCAACTACTTTATGCAAAGGGTCTTCTGTTTCTAAACTTGTAATTGCATTTTCAATTAATGAACCCGGATTGCGCTGCTCAATCTTTCTTCTGATAATGTTTTTGCCACCTTCCTTTGCTTCTTCCAAACCAATAATGTGCAACAGTTCTTGGTAAAAAGATTCTTTTAGTTTGTTGCTGTCATCAGCAAAAGGAACTTTAAGTAAATGAAAAGGTGAAAGAACTTTTAATAAAGCAATAAGTGGTTTGTCATCTGCATTATCAGTATTCTTTAAATTCTTTTCATACTTGCGAATGTCAAAATATGTGCAAGGCACTTCATCAGTTAAACTCTCAATAAAAGGTTTGGCAATTTCGTTGTAAAAAAGGTTGGTGTCTTTCGTTATCTTTTTACCGTCACGCCAATCTTCATATTGCTTTACAAATGCTTTGTTGCGATAAAATAATTTCTCAAACCATGATGCTTCAAAAATGTACCACTCGTTTATATTTGTTGCAATGCAATATTTAATATCAATATTTTTTTCTTCTATGCGCTCACGCAAATAATAAAGAACCAATTCCTGTAATGCTTTAGCGTTAGGCTTTTCCGCAGACAGCATTTCGGATGTGTTGCCTGGTCGCTTAGCTTCGATGATAACTCCAACTTTGGTTTTGCTGTCTTTGCCAATATGTATTACTAAGTCCTGACTTCCTTTGGTGTTTATCTCATTTGATTCTTTGTAAAAAATATCGCGTAAAAAATCACGGATGTAATTCTTTTGATTTTCTTCTCTTTCTATTTCATCAACCTTGCTGAGTAACCGGATAAGATTAGTTTTGAAAAGTTCCATCTCACTCCGCAAAGGACGGTGCTTTAAAAATGCTGCATCAAAGGCTTTGTTGGGTGTGTGAGTGATTAATTTCATTAAAAGTGTTGTCGGTAATTTTTGCCAAATATAAATTTAAAAGTCAGCACCTCACTGTTCTCAAATCGGTGTGTGCAATGGGGCAAAATAAAATGTGTGTCCAAAAGCAGTATCATTCGGAGTTGTGTTGTTTAATTCAGCAACAATTTTTCCCTGTTTGGATTGACGGACACTTTACACTTCCGTAGCTGCAATACACACAACAGTCTCCTACTTTGGGTTTTAACATTGTTTTGCAGTTCTCACACTCATAAAAAAACTGACAAGCGTCAACAGGCATCGTTTCTTTATTATTATGATTACAAAAAGGACATGTAATTATTGATTCTAAAATGGTATTGCTTTCCATAATAAATTATTCTTTCAACTGCGCTTCACTCAAATGTCTGTAAGCATTTTCAACCATTACAATTCCATCATCTACAATAACACCTATAGCCAATGCAATTCCTGTGAGTGACATGATGTTGGAAGAGAAACCAAACAGATTGAGCAGAATAAAGCCTGATGCAACAGATATTGGAATTTGTATGAGAATAATTATTGCACTTCGCCAGTGAAATAAAAATAGCAATACAATTATTGAAACACTGATAAACACTTCCAACAAAGTTTCTTTTACTGAACTGATGGCTTCTTCAATCAAACCACTTCTGTCATAATCTATTTTGAACTTTACTCCTTCGGGCAAACCTTTCTGCACTTCTGCCATCTTAATTTTTACAGCACGAATAACGGCATCTGCATTTTCACCGTAACGCATCACTACAATTCCGCCCACTTTTTCTCCTTCACCATTCTCATCAAAAATTCCGTAGCGGATGTCACCGCCCATTTGCACCAAGCCAACATCTTTTATCCGTATAGGCACATTGTTAGAAGTGCTGATCGGAATATTTTCTATTTCACCGATAGACTTAATATAACCCAATCCGCGCACGATGTATGACTTATCACTCATCTCAAATTTTCTTCCGCCAACATCATTGTTGTTTGACTTTACAGCTTTCAACACATCCATCATGGACAAGTTGTAGTAATTCAATCTTACAGGATCAATGATAGCCTGATATTGCTTTTGAAATCCACCAAAGGAAGCAACTTCACTCACACCGGGAACTGTCTGCAATGCGAATTTGATATACCAATCCTGCAAGGCGCGTTGCTCGCCAAGGTCATAACCTTTTGCATCTAATGAGTACCAGAAGATGTGACCGACACCTGTTCCATCAGGACCGAGTGTTGGAGAAATTCCTTCGGGTAATAATTTCTGTGCAAAGTTTAATCGCTCGGCCACACGGGTTCTTGCCCAGTAGATGTCAACATTATCTTCAAACACAAGATACACGAAACTCATTCCGAACATGGACGCACCTCTTATGTTTTTCAGTTTTGGAATACCTTGAAGATTTGCGACAAGCGGATACGTAACCTGGTCTTCTATCACTTGCGGACTGCGACCCATCCATTCTGTAAAAACAATCACCTGGTTTTCCGATAAGTCTGGAATTGCATCAACGGGATTGTGTAGCACTTCATAGATTCCCCAACCAAACATGCAGGCAGCAATAAGCAACACGACAAAGCGATTGCGTAACGAGAATGAAATTAATTTTTCAACCATGTTCTTTCAATTTGCAATGTGTATTCAGCAAGAGAAATAAATTGGCAATTGGCAATGTGCAATTATTAGGCATGAAATTTTTTCGCAAATGAATTGCCTTTTGCCAATTGCTAATTGCTAATTGCTTATTAATTAATTCTTTTTCATTTCCGATAATTCCATTCCGCATTTCGTACAGTTGCCAGCCTTGTCTGAAATTATTTCAGGGTCCATTGAACATTGATAATAAGTTGCTCCACTTGCTAACGTGTTAGTGTCAAGATTGAAGACCTGTGCTGTGTTCGCATCTTGTGTGTTAGTTGAATCTGAAGCGTTTGTTGATTCACTTTTGTTTGATGAATTTTTGCAAGCGCCAATCATCAAGGCAATTGCTGCTGCTGAGATAAAAATTGTTTTTTTCATTTTAATTTCATTTTAATTGTTTTTGAATTTAATTATTGAATTTGATTATTGAACTTACATTTTCATCCCTGGCATATCCTGGTGACCTTCCATCGGGTTTGCCCCTTTTTTAAATACATATTCGCTGTTAAGCAGGTATGCTCCTGTGATAACAACCACTTCGCCTTCCATTAAACCATCAATGATCTCAATTTGCCTGCTGTTTTGCATTCCTGTTGTTATCATTTTATTTTCAAATACTCCATCATTATTTCGCACCCATACGTTTGCACCTTTACTATCCTGTATGATTGCATCAATCGGAAGCGTAAGTGCTTTTTTATTTTCGGTTTGAAGAGCAATGTTTGCTAACATACCGGGTTTTATTTCTTGTGAAGGATTAGTGATTTGAAAACGTGCCAACACAAATCGTTCAGGAGATTGCACCTGCGGGTCAATGAAAATTACTTTGCCATGAAATAGTTTTTCGCTTGCAGCAGGAATGGAAAAATTTGCCTCAGTTCTTTCTTTGAGGTAGGGCAAGTAAGGCAGATACACTTGCGCTTCCACCCAAAGAGAGTGGAGGGAAGCAAGACGAAAAAGTGTTGTTCCTATCGCAACATAATTTCCTTCGGCAACAGAAATTTCACTTACAAAACCATCAGCAGCTGAGTAAACAGGAACAGATTGCAAAACCTGTTTTGAAGTTTTCAATTGATTCATTTGCGTTTCATTCATTCCAAACAAAATCAACTTATTTTTTGCGGCACCAATAAATTGTGAAGTTGAGTTTTTATCAGCAGAAGAAATATTTTCTTGTTGCGTTGCAATGATATATTCCTGTTGCGCTGCGTTCAAATCTTCACTATAGATTTCGTAAAGCAATTGTCCTTTACTTATATGGTCGCCAACATTTTTCACTGCTAATTTTTCAATTCTTCCCTGAACTTTTGCACTGATTGCTTCTGCAAGATTTTGGTCAACGGTTACCTCGCCCGTTAGCGTTATTTCTTTTGCCAACTCTTCCATACGTAAAGTGTCAAATGTGATGTTGGCTAATTTTATTTGCTGTGCGCTGAGTTTTATTTGTCCTGCTTTGAGATTGTTCTTCTTTACCTTAATCAATTTCATGTGACAGATTGGGCAGTTGCCTGCTTTGTATTCTATCACTTGCGGGTCCATTGAACAGGTGTAGTATTCATCTGCAGCTGCAAGGTCAGTTTGATTATTTTTCTTGATGCAAGAGGCAAGTAGCAAGAGGCAAAAGGCAAGAGGCAAATAGCAAGAGGCAATAAGCAATTGGCAATTGGCAATTCCTTGTCTGATGATTGCAAATAGCCGATTTAATTCAACTCTAATATTGCCAATTGCCATTTGGTTATTTTTTATTTTTCGCCCTTTGCCCTTTGCCTCTTGATTATTGCTCATTGCCTATTTGTTTTCCGTTCGAATAAAACTTTCACTGTCAACTAAGAATTGTGCATTGTCTGCAACTTTTTCATTTCTATTTAAACCGCTAAGAATCTGCACCAATGAATCGGTAACAATTCCTGTTTGAATAATTTTTGTGCTGAAATGATTTTCACCTTTGATAAATACAACCTGTTTTTGACCGAGGTCAACAACTGATTTTCTTGGCAGCCACATTCCGTTTATTTCATGAGTTAGAATTTTTGCAGACAGAATTGTTCCGATTTTCAGATGCAGATTTTCGACATTCTTCAAATACACTCTTGCCTTTATTGCTGATGCATTTTGCCCGGTAACAGGTTCGATGTAATTGATAGTTCCGTCAATCACATTGTCAGGATTTGTTTCTGATGTAATTGAAACTTTATCTCCCACCTTAATTAACGCAGCATCTTTAGGAAAAATATTAAGCACGGCCCAAACCTGTGTTGTATTATAAACTGAAAATAACGATTGCCCGCTTTGCACATACATTCCTTCTTTAATTGTTAGCGCAGAGGTTTGTGATGAAGGAAGATTTTCAATTTGCACTTGCGATGATTGATAAGAGGAACTACCCATTTGCGAATTTCCCATTGCTCCTTGCTTATTGCTCATTGCCTCTTGCCCTGCGCTTGTTCCAATGTCATGAATATGTCCGTCATAAGAACTGTAAACAGGCAATGGATTTATCACCTGCTTTTTTGTTTCAATAAGTTTGAGTTGCTCTGCAGTTAATCCAAGCAATTGCAATTTTTGTTTTGATGAATTGAGCAGGTACGCAAAATCTTGCGCCTGTACATCTGAGTTATTCAAAAGAAAAATATAATCCTGTTGCGCAGTTAATATTTCAGGACTGTAAATGTCCATGATACGTTGACCTTTGGTAACGGATTGAAAATTGAAACGCACATAAAGTTTTTCAATTCGTCCGCTATAACGCGCACTTATAGTATTGAGCAAACGCGGGTCATAAGAAATTACTCCGGTCGCATATAATGTTGGAGTGAAAGTTTTCTGAATTGGAGAAATTGTTTTTACCTCACTGAACACTGTTTGATTTGCAGGCTGCACCAATCCATCTAACTCGCTTGTTTTGTTGGCTGGAATATGTTTGTGTTCATTTTTGTTTCCACATGATGAAAGAAATAATAGGCAATAAGCAATAGGCAAGGAGCAAAAGATAAATTGCAAGAAGCAAGAGGCAAAAAGCAATTTGCAATTTGTAATAGAAAAATTGCAATAGACAAATCTTTGCCTTTTGCCTTTTGCCTTTTGCCTCTTTACTTTATCGTATTTCCATTTCTTTCTCATATTCCACTTGTAATTTCAAAAGTGTATTTAATTGGTCAAGCTCGTTCATCTTTGCCATACGATACATTTTCGACCCGTCCAGCACAACAAATAAATCTTCAGTATTTTGTTCGTAAGCAATCATTGATGATTGATAACTTTTGTAGTAACTCGGAATGATATTCTTGTTGTAATTTGCCAATTGCAATTTTGCTGATTGAATTTGTGTTTGAAGTGATGCAATCATTCCTGCAGTTTCATTGATAAGTGACTGCTTCTGATAAGTGATTGCTTTGGAAGTGTTATCCAATCCTTTAATATTCGATTTATATTCTTTGGTAGCCCACGGTGCAATCGGAATGGTAATCATTCCCATTGCAGAATATTGGTTTGGCATTTCTCCTAACGACTGCATGTGACTAAGAGAAATTCCAAAGTCAGGCAATCGTTTTGATTTTTCATATTGCTGTTGCAGTTTGATTAATCCCATACTTGCATCAAATTCCCTTATGTCACTTCGTGCTGATGAAATCGCAGCAGTATCGGGCAATTGCAATTCGTAATTGTGTTGAGTAATTGTTGTGTCAATGTCAAATTGAAAATTTTTCTCAGCATTCATCAACGTATTCAACTCCACATTTTTCATTTTCATATCACTAAGAAACATGGTTTCCATATTTCGTAACTCAAATAAATCTGCCTGCGCTTTATAAATGTTGCTGAGTTTTTCTTTGTTGTAAGTGTAACGAAGTTGTGCGACCTGAACCATGTAACTCAGCAATGAATCCGTTTGCACCAACACATCATATTTCTTTTTTAAAACAATCCACTCATAATAATTCCGTTTTGCCATCGCAAACATTTCATTTTGCTTTGCAGTTTTTCCCTGAGCTTCAACAGATGACATGCCCTGCATGAAATTGTAATTAGCCTTTTGTTTTGAGGGATTTGGAATCATCTGCTCGCCTGTGAACATCCACATTCCCTGATTGAAATTTTTGTATGGAGCTTGCCACGGTCCGGTTGAAAAAGTTGGCGGCATCCAGCTTTTTGCCATCTGAGAATAATTATTCACTGCATTAATTTGCTCATCGTACATTTTGAGCATGGGATTGTTAGTCTGAATTCTATTTAGAACAGAATCAAGTGTCAGAACTTGCGCGATTGATTGCATCGTGCAAATGCTGAGAAGAAAAATCAATATGGATTTAAACTTCTTCATTTTTTCCAGGGAGAATAATTTTACCATGTTTTTTCAATTCTCTTTCTTTAACCATTTCATAAACAACAGGTGTAACTAACAGCACATATATAGTAGAAGTGATTACACCACCAATCAAAGGAATCGTAATCGGCAACATCACATCGCTACCGGTTCCTGTTGACCATAAGATGGGAATCAAACCAAACAACGAAACAGAAACGGTCATGAGTTTTGGTCGCAAACGCTGCACAGCGCCATCCATAATGTATTTGCGCAAATCGTCTTTTGAAATTGTTGCTGATGAATTGCCTTTGTCTGTAACTAATTTTTCCATGTATTCATTCAGGTAAATAGTCATCAGCATGGCGGTTTCTATTGCTACACCAAACAATGCAATGAAACCAACTGCAACTGCCACTGAAAGATTTACTCCATAAAAATAAACCATATACACACCACCTATCAAAGCGAAGGGAACCGTTATCATTGTGAGCAAAGATTCCTTCAAAGATTTGTAAGTGAAATACAATACCATAAAAATGATGACCAGAACAATCGGCATAATCAATGTCAAAGTTTTGTTTGCACGGATTTGATTTTCCCATTGGCCGCTCCATTCAATATTATAACCTTTCGGAAGTTTGATAAACAATTTATTCAACTTGTCTTGCGCTTCCTTAACAGTACTTCCTAAATCACGGTCGCGCACATTGAATAAAACAGTTCCGCGCAACATTGCATTTTCAGAATTTATCATCGGTGGACCTTCGGAAATGGTAACATCAGCAACTGCCGAAAGCGGAATGCTTCCATAGTTCATTGTCTTGACAGGAATTTGTTTGATTGCATCCAAACTGTTCCTGTAGTCTTGTGCAAATCGGGCATTCACTGTAAAGCGTTCTCTGCCTTCAATTGTTGTGGTGAGATTCATTCCGCCCAATGCAGTTTCAACATACATGTTTACATCATCCACACTCAAGCCATATTTTCCGATTTCATCTTTCTTAACTGTTACATCAACGTATCTGCCACCTGTTATGGGTTCCACATATAAGTCTTTGATGCCGTTGATGCCTTCTAATTCTTTTTTCATTCGAGTTGCAAGTGCATAGATTGAATCAAGATTTTGTCCATAAATTTTTAAACCCACATCAGTTCTGATACCTGTTGAAAGCATGTTGATGCGATTGATGATAGGTTGTGTGAAACCATTTACCACTCCGGGGATTTGCAGCTTTGCATTGAGTTCATTAATAATGTCATCCTTATTCATTTCTGCTCTCCATTCAGATTTTGGTTTGAGGAGAATGATTGTTTCAATCATGCTGATTGGAGAATTATCGGTTGCCGTGTTTGCACGACCGGCTTTACCCAATACATTCTGCACTTCCGGAACCGACTTGATAATTTTATCCTGCACCTGCAAAATCCGTTTCACCTCTGAGTTGGAAACATCAGGAAGTGTAACGGGCATAAAGAGAATGGAACCTTCATCTAACGGAGGCATAAATTCAGAACCCATACGTAACATCATCACTACACCAACTATAAGTGCAATGATGTTAATTGCTAAAACTGTTTTGCGCCAATGCAGGCACCACGAAATAATGGGAGTATAAATTTTTTCTAAAGTGCGTGTAACAGGATTTGCACTTTCAGGTTTTAAGTTTCCTTTCAGGAAAAATGAAATCAAAACAGGTGCAAGTGTGATGGCAAGGAATGCATCAATGATGAGGATAAAAGTTTTTGTCCATGCCAGCGGATGAAAAAGTTTGCCTTCAATACCGGTCAACAAAAATACAGGGAGGAAAGAAGTGATTACAACAATGGTGGAATAAAACACGCCCGGTCCAACTTGTTTGGATGACTTCTCAATAATTTTCAGCCGTTCTTTTTTATCCATCTTAATTTTTGCAACAATCTTTTTTGAAAAAGTTGCGCAATGATTTTATTGTCATTTTGAGAATTTATTATTCAGATATTCCTTTCGTTTTATTGTTTGATTTCACCTTCAACATTTTTGCATTAATAGCAACTACAATCGTGCTAACACTCATCAGCACTGCACCGGCTGCCGGGCTTAACATAATTTCCCATTTGTAAAGAACACCTGCTGCAAGTGGCAAAGCAACTACATTGTATCCTGTTGCCCAAATTAAATTCTGAATCATTTTGCGATGAGTTGCTTTGCCAAACAAAATCAAACTTGCAATGTCTTTCGGATTGCTGTTCACTAAAATTATTCCTGCTGTTTCTGCTGCAATATCGCTTCCGCTTCCTACTGCAATTCCTATGTCGGCTTGTGCTAATGCGGGCGCATCGTTTACACCGTCACCGGTCATTGCAACAAATTCTCCTTTGGCTTGCAGCTCTTTTATTTTTTCTAATTTTTGGTCAGGTAATACTTCTGCAAAAAATCCATCCATCTTTAATTGGTCACTCACACTCTTTGCAACTTTTGCATTATCGCCTGTGAGCAGAAATGATTTGATACCGTTCTTGTGAAGTGTTTCAATTGCAGGCGCTGACTCGTCACGAATTTTATCTGCAAGAGCAATGTAACCTGCTATAGTTTCATTCATTATTACAAAAACAATTGTTTCCGATTCTGTTGTCTGAAAATTTTCGGGAAACGATAATTTATTTTCTTTTAGATAACCGGGGCTTACCACTTTCACTTGCTTGCCTTCCACTTCTGCCTGCACACCTTTGCCGGTAATGGATTGAAAATTTTTTATTTCAGGAAGAGAAGTTTTTTGCTCTTTCGCTTTCTGTAAAATTCCTGTTGCAATCGGGTGTTGAGAATTTTTTTCCAGTGCAGCAGCAATGCGAATGATTTCATTCTCCGGAAATTCTTTTTGAAGTGATACTACTCTTGCCACTTCAAATTTTCCGAGCGTGAGTGTTCCTGTTTTGTCGAAGATGAGCGTGGTAATCTTTCTTGAATTTTCAAATGCAGTTCTGTTTTTGATAAGCAATCCGTTTTTTGCAGCAAGCGAAGTGGAGATTGCAACTACTAACGGTACTGCTAAACCGAGTGCATGAGGACAACTGATTACAATCACCGTTACCATTCGTTCAATTGCAAATTGCATTGATTGCCCCGCGAACATCCAGAATGCAAATGTTCCGAAACCCAATGTCAATGCAATGATGGTGAGAATGAGAGCTGCTTTATCAGCAAGCAATTGTGTTTTTGATTTTGATTTCTGCGCATCATCAACCAGCTTGATTACTTTCGAGAGATAAGAATCTTGCGATGCGTGACTCACTTTTAATTTCAATGAACCCTCGCCATTCAATGCACCTGCAATCAGTTTATCACCAACTGATTTTTTCACCGGAACACTTTCTCCGGTGAGCATGGATTCATTCACATAACTTTCGCCTTCACTTAAAATTCCATCTGCGGCAATTTTTTCTCCTGGCTTGATAAGAATTACATCATCTGCTTTAAGCGTATCTGTTTTTACATCACTTGTTTCATTTCCTTTTATTAAGTGCGCCACATCGGGCATCAATTGCACAAGCAATTCTAATTCACGCGATGCACCTGCAATGGATTTCATTTCAATCCAATGTCCAAGCAACATGATGGAAATTAATGAAGTCATCTCCCAGAAAAAATCTTCACCCTTTAAACCAAATACTGTTGCAGTGCTATATATGTATGCAGCCGAAATTGCAACTGCAATCAGTATCATCATTCCGGGCACACGGTTTTTTAATTCATTCCAAAATCCTTTCAGAAAAGGAGAACCGCCATAAATGAAAACAATTGATGAAAGCGCAAATGAAATATATTGAGAGCCTGGAAATTGCCAGTTTACACCAACTAATTTTTGGAGCATCGGAGATAAAATCATCACAGGAATGGTAATACCAAGTGCAATAAAAAATTTCAATTTAAAATCTGCAATCATTTTGTGATGGTCGTGTCCTGCGTGTCCCATAGGCGCATTGCCGTGCTGCATTTTTGAATGTTCTTCAGCAGTCATGTCCATTTTCGAATGGTCTTCTTTTGCAGATTTTTCTTCTGAAGGTTTCGTGTTATCATGATTCATTTTGGCATGCTCCTCTGCTGTCATCTCCATTTTTTCCGAATCATCTTTCTTCGAAGATTCATCCGTAACGGATTTTTTTTCTGAAGAAGTACCGTCCTTCTTTTCTTTTTTTGGAGGTTCTTCTTTTTTTTCTTCTATAGGAATTTCTTCCTTCGGTTTGTCTATCGGAGTTTCTTCTTTTGCAGATTCTGTTTTTGAAACATTAGTAGCAGGATTTTCAGTGACAGTGGTTACCTTGGGGTCACCGTCATCTGTATCTATATTGATAGTAATTTTTGTCATGGTATTGAATTTTATTTATTAAAAAATCATAGGAGATATTTAATCCTTTAGCAATCGTGCAATGGTATTTTACATTTTATTTATTCTTTTTTGTGTGAACCTTTTTCAGAATGAGCCGCTTACTTTTTTTCAGAATCTTCTTTTGAAGTTGTAGTTTTATCAGTGTTCATTTTAGCATGTTCCTCTTCGGTCATATCCATTTTTTTTGAAT
This sequence comes from Bacteroidia bacterium, assembly GCA_039931675.1. Taxonomy (GTDB): domain Bacteria; phylum Bacteroidota; class Bacteroidia; order AKYH767-A; family OLB10; genus JAEUTH01. The sequence continues at coordinate 15,896 of JBDTRM010000253.1, forward strand.
CATCTTTTTTTGGAGATTCTTTTTCAGAAGTAATTTCTTCTTTCGGAGTTTCCGCTTTTGCAGTTTCTGCAATTGGTGATTCTGTTTTTGGAACAACAGCTTTAGCATTGTCCGTAGTTGTTGTAACCTTGGGTTCGTTATTCTCCGAACCTGTTTTGATGTTGATAGTGATGTCTGTCATAATTTTGAATTTATTTTGTTTAAATATTATTTTGGAAATCTCATTTTTACGTTTCGCAAATTTTTAATTAGTTAATTATTCCTACAATTAAAAATAATGTAGCTGCAATTCCTGCTGCAATGAAATTATAAGGGCTTGCATATTTTAAATAGTCTGAATGGTTAGCATGAGCAATATTGGAAGACATATTCGTCATTCCTGCAACCGGTGAAGTAACATCTCCGAATGTGCCTCCGGTAATAATTGCCGCTACACATAGCGGAATGCCTGCTCCGGACACCACTGCAATTGAAATTGCAATAGGCATGAGTAAAGAAGCTGCGCCCCAACCCGAACCAA
>JBDTRM010000254.1:0-8163 GCA_039931675.1 Bacteroidia bacterium
TGAGCAAGGAGCTTTGTAAGAAATTTCTGCGGGTTACATTCATAAGATATTCCTCTTAATTTTATAATGCTCAACAAAGAAATTGATAAAGAGGACAAAGACTAATTAAAGCATCGTTAGAGGATTGTTAAACATCGTATTCGCATATAAAAGAACCTCGCTTGTTGGAAAGGATTCCAACCAGGGCTGAAATTTTTATTTTATAATGGTACTATGCAAAAGAAGAAGAGGATGAGGTTTGATGAGCGAACCTGGCGCGAAAAAGGAATTTTATTGATGCATGAAAACTCATACTACTGGGAGCCACGGGCGAGGCCGCCACGCGGCAGCGGGGGGCCCTACTCAAAATTGCATATTGCTGATTGAACCTTAATTATTTTCTATAATTGATTTTGCAAATAAAAAAAACTTACATTTGTTGCATGTAGTGGTCCGGTTAAATAATCGGATTGTTTCATTCAAGTAACGTTGTGTAGGTATCTTCGTGAACCGTACACTTAAATAAAGGGTATAAGCATATCCCTGCCTCGCAGGGTATGCTGTACCCTTAATTAACTCTCCCAACCATGCATCTCGTTTTTCAAGTTCCTGTTATTGACTTACGGCAGCCATCGCAAGTGAGCGAAACCATAAATGTATGGCCGACTGCCGATATGAGCAGAGCACAGGTTGAGGAGTTAATAAAGAAAGCTCCCTTTATTCGCAATTTTGGGAAAGTAACCAGCGGTACTGAAGGATATTACTGCAATATTAATTGTGTGAAACCCGGTAGCATGCATGATAAAGGTTTTCCTTTAAATGAATCCGTTACTCCTATATTCAATATTAATAAAATTTTGAGGGCAGGCGGAATTTATACGGTTCATGCTGAAATTGGATTCTCAGATCAATTGGAATCAATGCTAAAATTTAATGCCCCAAAGGAACCTGTTCACATATCTGATATTTTGCAACATTATATTAGTATGCCTTTGCTGGTGCAGGATATTGTAAATAGCAAGGATGAAATTTCGAATACAACTGATGTTGAAAAAAGTGCAAATCACTGGGCAGCAATTAAACTTGGTGATTTAGGTTCTGTACTGGCAAAGAATTATTGTTATGCCACAACAAAAAACAAGGAACAACCAGCGGCCAATGAATATGTTATAAATGGAGAAGCGTGTATTGCACTGACATTTGCAGCCGATGATAATATACATTTACCGGTTAATGCTGAAAAACTTGATGAGTTCAACATTGAAGGAAGCATTGTTCAGTTGTATGGTTACAAATGTAATTTCAAACAACATGTTTTTAAAGTATGGTTGTTTCAATTAAATGAACTGGGATTATTAAAATCTCATACAGTATTGTCAGAGTTGCAGAACAGACATGTAAACCTGTTTCGGTTAAATTCAGAAAAGGAAACCGTACGCATATTAATGAATGGGTTTGATTCTGATAACAGCGACCCTGCGTTAAAAAACTACCTGAAAAAAACACCTGCTAAGATCTTTAAGAAGGAACGATTTTCAAATCCGCAGGGGAGCGTACGAAATTTTGCTTTGCAGAGCGAAGAAGATAATGTTCAATTTGCCACACTACTAGAGGAGAAGCTTAAAAAAGTACTTGATGAGCATGTTCGGGCAAATTTGAAAAACCTTGAAAACAAAATGAAGGCATCTCCGCCAAAAAAAAGCATTTTATTTATTACATCAAATCCAACCGACAGTAACCCTATTGATTTTGGTGAGCAGTTTAAAAAAATCAGCGAGGCATTGCAGTCGGGAACTGACAGAGATTATTTTACGTTGCTTCCACTTGCATCCGGTGTTGAGAGAGATAAGGTTATGAAGATATTATCAGACAATACTCCTGACTACATCCATATTACCCTTCATGCTTCTGAAATAAAAGGCCTTTACTTTCAGGACAGTGCTAAAAAGCCCGATCCCATGTCGGCAGAAGAATTTGCAGATTATATAAAACTGCTTACTGATTTGAAAAAACCTGATGCTATAATTCTGTGTGCCTGCAATTCATTGGGACATGCAACAGCAGTTAAGCAATACTGCAATTTTTCTATGGGTACTAATTATGTTTTTCCTGACCCTGCAGCTATAGTATATGCAAAAAAATTCTATGATGCTTTATTTAATGGCAAGGAAGTACAATTTTGCCACAAGGTTGCCGTGCAAGGCATAAAATATAATAGACCACCCTTTGATGCTATTGATGATAATGAGGTTTATAATATACCACAACTAATATAAAATTTGCTAATTAAAGTATCTTAAAATAACTATTTATGTCAACTGTTCAATCTCCGTTAACAAATCTTGGATATAATATGGTTGCCTGGCCAAAAACAGGTATTCAACCACTTACATTGTTGTATAAAACAGTTAATGGCGTTAGTTCAGTAGAAGCCAGCCTGAAAGATCTGTTTAAAACCGGTGATGCTGCACCACCACTAATAAAAAGGGATGAGGAGGCAACAGACATAAAAGGCTCTGCTGAGTTAACCTTTGATGCAAAGGGCGGCATTAACATGCTTGATTGGTTACTTAATAAACTTAATTTAGGAAAGATGTCTGCCAACGTAAGCCTTAACGAAAGCTACGAGGTTACGGTTTCATACCTTAAAATAAAAGAAGATAAAGTTAGTTTGTTGGAACTTGATAACTTCATCAGCTCTTCAAAGCCAGGCAGGGAAAAAATTAATACTTTTAAAGATAAACTGGAACATAATGAACTTTATGTAATAAACGCTGTGGCAAAAAGCAATGATATTTCTGTAACTATTACTGCTAAGAATGGTCAGGATATTAGTGCCGATGCAACTGTTAAAGGTATTATGGATGCGAATATAAGTGCAGCCAGAAAAAACAATAACGCTATCGAACTGGTATATAAAACAGATGAGGATAAACCAGTAATATTTGCCTTTAAAGCACAGCAAATCATCTACGAAAAAAAGAGTTTTTGGAATAACGAGCCGAGCCGCTTTTACATTAAAGATCAGGCAGGTGTTGTTCTTTTATCACCCGAAGACATTCCTACCCGTCCATTACAAACAGGAAATGTTTTAATTGAGTTATAGTTGGAGTGAAGAGCCCAGCGCTGACAAGTCCTTGTGGTTTGTACTTCGCAAGCCCGAGTTTGGTATCTTATTAATTATTTGGTAACTAACTTTAAAATAATTTCAGTCAATAGTGATTACTAATGAAGTTTTATCTCCATGTTTTTTAGAATACTATATATGAATGAAGAAAACATTACTTCAGCAGTGGGTTAGCGAAAGAAGAATTAATTGAATGACTCATTTTAAGACCGTAAAATAAGGCACATACTTTAACACAGGCCGATAGATCGCTCAACAAACTAAAGAAGAAAAATCATGACCATAGAAACATTCCAGCATATGCCCGCCTTGGTATTGAATGAAACTGAAGAATTTCAATTGGTTGACGGAAGCCTTATAATTCCCTCGTATGATCTCATTTGCAAACTTGATCCATATTATAATATTGATGAGGGAAGATTTCAAAAATCAAGACCGGTATTTTATTATTCAATTGTTGATTGCGATAACTCTGAAAAGGATTTCTGGATTAGTAGTTTTGAAACAACGGTCAAGGATCTTCATCTCGCTTTGAGCATTGAGCCGGGTACTCATTTATTGCCTACTCCTACCCAATCTATAAGTTACATTAGAGTTGATTCTAAAACAATAATAAAAGGCGGTGCGTTTCAGCGTGATTGGATGCTATACGGCAATGTCTGGCCCGCTGAGTTTGATCTAAACGCGTTGAAAAAAGCGAACTGCATTTTTGATTACCTGGCCGATTTCCACAGTATAAAAACTTTTGAACCCTTAAAAAAAGCAATTGATGTATTAAATGAAACTGCTAATGTGGAATTTGCATACAAAGGAATAGGCTATGATGAATACTGCCTTGATTACAAATTCGGCTTTGTAAGAATAGTTCAGTTGCTTGAATCAATTTTGTTTGCTGATATAACAAAAAGATTTGATTTGGGAATTACTGATTCCTTCGGTTTATATTGGTCACTTCTATTAGAGCCAGACATAAATATGGTTCCGAATACAGCAATTGAATTATCAACATATTACAGGTTAAGAAGTAAATTAATTCATGGTGAATCGCACCTGGATTTTGATTCTGAAGTAAATCGGAATAAGTACTTAAAGTGCAGATTTTTATTTGCACATACAATAAAAATCCTGATGATTCTTTGCAAGGAAAAATTTTCGTGTTTTGACAAAAAATATTCAACCATTGATTATCTGCCATGGAGTGATGTCAAATATAAAGAAAGAGATGATATTGGTAAAATCATGTTGAATCCTTTAAGACGTTTCCTTGATAAAATGCTTGAGGATGACGGAGGAAAATATAAAATAAACGAAGAATTATTCAATGAATTTCATCAATTTATACAACAGAAATGGAACAAGATATTTTCATGAATGTTTGCATTCCTCTTTTAGGGGTAAAATCAGAAGAAGATATTTCAGGGTTTCTAACTAAAGATTTGGAAGTAATTAAACCATCCCTCGAGGGATGGGAATTTCTAAATCAGCCTGAAGTGTTTTCTGAACAGCAGAGACAAGGAATTCCTATGATGGTAAATGAAGAAAATATACCTTATTGTATTCAATTCACATTAGAAGATATTGAAGATAAATCTAATGTGCAACGTAAAAAAGAACTAATAAAGATAACTGAACAAGTAGTATTGTCATTACAATTATATAAGGAGGGCTGGTTTTTTAACCCTCAGCAATACCAGCTCTTTTTTGTTTTAAACGAAAATGGTGTTTTTAAAGGACGATATACCGGGCCATTCAGGCAAATAAATTTCGATCAATTTAATGGGCTTTTCCCGAAACAATATTATTTAAATAAAAATGACCTAACTATTAATAACGCTATGATAATGAACACCCCATTCGCAAATACTTATAAGATTGTAAGTGATTATAATAGTATCACTCCGAATTCATCTGTTGATTATGCCATAAAAAATTTCAGAATGTCTTACAATTTATTCGGAGGGTATAGTCACAGAGTCAATTTCCTCTTTACAATGATTGATTGTATCCTGGGTGATTTAAAAGCAAGAAAAATTCATAAAACGCAAGTCAACGTACGATTTTTACAAAGAGCAAATATCATCCTTTCAGATTATCCCAACTGTGATGATGAAATTAATTGGTTAGTAAGTGATGCAGGGAAAGACAATTATAAATCTTCTACAGAGTGGAAATTGATAGGCGCAAGAGTTTACAGAAACCTGATTGCTCACGGTAATGCAGAAGATGCGGACTTTTTGATTCATGTAAATGAGCACTTCGAAAGAATACAAAATATTGCAAGGCATCTATTAAAAAAATATATTCTGTTTTACTTTTTTACTGAAACTAAACCTGATCAATACAATAAACTGAATTTTTCGAATGATAAATTGTTATCGGAAAAATTTTATTTGTTTATTGAAGGCGTCAAAGAGCAAAAAATAGCTCACATTGAATTATTGAATAATATAAACAGATTTATTTGTTGAAAAGTTGCCATTAGTGCCCCCCGCTCTTCGATAGCATGGCTGCCCCGTTGTGTCCACCCCCGCTCTGGTCAAGTGCTACCTCAGGTGTCTCCACCTGTGCGTGATACAGTAAACCGCCTTTGATTTATCTCGTTGCTGTTATGTAGTTCACTTTATTATATTTGATTCCAATTAATCGTAACAAACATAAATACTGCCACCCGTGATTAAATACATATATGGTATAGGTTATAAAGAGGTTTTTTTCAGTAAGTGGTGTTATGCGGTATTTTAGACGGGACACAATAACAACATAAAACCTGGTATGAAAGAATTCTTCAAATGGTATTCTCCTCACCCCCGCTGCTGCGCTGTGTCCACGCGGGTGGCTCTCGGTAGTCTGAGTTTTCAAGTCGGTAAAATTTTCCTTCAACCGAACATTCATACAAGGGCAGTAGATGAAATTACAATGCACTAAGATTGCTAAATAACTCCGCCAATAATCCAAATTTAATACAGATAGGCGGAGATAAAGGCATTGCCGATTTAGATCCTAACTATCCGCAATGGACAATTGAACAAGTGGTAAATTTAAAATCAGGTGAAATTGATAGAATTGGAAAAGCTAAATAGTTTATTTAACTCCTGATTTTCATTTGTCGGAAAATCCTGCCCAGGTAGAAAAGCGCATAACAAACTCAGACCTGCACACCACCAGCCACCCGATGGTTACAAATAACCTGATTGATACTTCTCAGAAAAACAGTGCACAGATGCTTAAAAAAAAATTACCCTTCTTTGTTACCGGTAATAGAAATACAACAAACTATGAAACATTTAACCTGCCTGCTTTTAACTTTTTTTATTCTGACAAGTTGCTCAAATAACAAAACATCAACTGTAAACCATACAGCAGCGGAGGATTTAGAAGATGATATCGCAACTACTATTGATTTGCAGTCGCCATACATGCCAATCGAATTCAATTCTCCTTCAAGCGAAAACATCGCGAAATCTCTTTCCAGGTTAGGAAGTGGCTCGCTCATGGACCAGGATATTTTTAATATTATCTGGCAATTTACCATTTCACCGGTAGCGCAACAGAACCAGCTTTTACGTGATATATATCCTGAAAACAAGAAATTAGCCGAAACCCTTATCATATACCGTAACAGGCTTAGCCAGGCAGATTCTTTAACTGAATACCGGCCACAAATGATTGACAAAGTCTTTATGCATTATGTGGTAAACACAGATGGTATAGTGCCCGTTAGGGAAGATTCAACGCCATTGGAAATATTAGATATCACCAGGAACTATAGCCGGTCACTGGGTTTTAGTATTACTGATACTGTCATGAATGGGGACATGCCTGCACTAAACCTTGCAGAAAGGACGGAACCATGCATGGATTGTAAAGGAGCTGATTACCTGGCACTGCGCAGTGCCGGTATTGAGATTAATAAAATGCGTTATGGAAGGCCGGATGTAATTCCATCAACAGCCTTTAGTTTTAATTCAAAAGATACAGCGTACGCTCCTGAGAATGCTATGATTTTAGCAGATTTTTCAAACCTTGCTTATTTTGAAAAGCCCTTTGTAAAAGAGCAGCTTAAACTTTGGAATTATAAATTACTTAACTGGTTTGAAGACAAAGGATCAGATACACAAGGTTTCGTTGCCTGTAAAGATGATTACCTCGTTATTTGTTTCAGAGGAACCAGCAGCATTACTGATGCAGGTGTTGATGCCTGGATTTCTAAAACAACTGCTTACGGAGGTATAGGAAAAGTGCACAGGGGTTTTCAGAATGCACTGGAAAGCGTGTGGTCCCAGGTCATAAAAAAAGTAGATAAAAACACTAAAGTCTTCGTAACCGGTCATAGTCTTGGTGCAGCTTTGGCCACACTTGCAGCACATCGGTTATCACTTGAAAAATATTCGGTAGCGGGTGTATATACTTACGGTTCTCCGCGTGTTGGCAATTCAGAGTTTAAAAAATCTTACGATGAGCTACTGAAGAGCAAAACATTTCTGCATATTAATAATACAGATATAGTGCCTACCGTACCACCTGAAATTTTAGGTTTTGTTCACCCCGGAACGGTACGAATGTTTAATAAAGACCATAAGATTACCCTGAATGTGAGCGATGGCAGCACCACTCACAATATCGAAGAAAAGGAATTTGATGAATTGAATGCTGAGCAGAAAATTAAAATCGAGAATAAAATAAAGCAGGCAGATAAATCAATAAAGGCAACTACTAATTTTATGACAGCATCTCCCAATCGTTTGGAGGTATTTTCCTATACTGCAAAATTTGAAGATGGAAAAGTAGATGACCACGGAGTTGATCAATATTTATTCAAGTTAGCCTGTGCAATTGTTGACAGGGAATGGCAGCACATTAGCAAAAATAAAAATTGATACCCTAAAACAGTTTCTTAAACTTAAGGCATTGAAATTCATTGACGATAGTAAAGAGTGGACGCATTGCGAATTGATTTGAGAATTTGAAGATTGGAAAATTTAAAGAGTGGAAGTTTGCTGCGGTAATAGGTTTTTTTTGAAGCTATTCCCGCTATCCGCTGCTACTCCTCGCCCCGC
>JBDTRM010000255.1:0-1635 GCA_039931675.1 Bacteroidia bacterium
TAGTGTCTGTCCATAAAGTCGGGGAAAATATTTTTGTGGGAGAGCATTTTTTTGAGATTTGCTTTTTATAGTTCCGCTGAGCTGATGTTTATCGTGTTTACCTTATTTTTTCATTGACAATTTTGATTTTCGTTTGATTTTTTCTTTTATTTTTAATGATTGGACACACTTCTCCCACGGTGTGTCTATTAATCTTTTGTTTCAGACTTCTTTTATTTGTTGCAAGATTGCAGATGTCATCACCCTGATATTATAGGCAATCACGCTCCACATCACTTTGGAACAAAAGTGTTCAAACCCTTTCCAGTTACATCGTTGCAAGTTATATCCTCTTTTCAGATTTGATATGTTTGCCTCTATTCCGCTGCGCCATTTTTTTAACCGTGTCTCTATACTTAAACTGCTAACTGTATTCTTCAGGCTTCCTGTAACTTTGTTGAATACAACATTGATGATGCCTTTTGCTTTTGCAAACTCACCGTTTTGTTTTGTTGCATAGCCGCCATCTGTTGCACTGTCTCTGGGTATTTTTTGATAGTCGGTGATTACTTTTTCTATCGTAGGTTGAAACAGTTCTTTGTCTGACGGATTACCTTTGAGTATCTCGCAGCTTAATATCAAATTGCTTTTTCCTGTAGCCAGATTAATCTTATGACCAAATTGTACTTCCCTGCTTCCTTTTACTATAATGTCGGTATGCGGTTCATAAATCGAAAATAATTTTTCTGCGTTGGCAACCGTTTCTTTTTTTATTTCGTGTTGCTCTGTCATGTCATATACTTTTTGCATCACGGGTAAATGGTGTTCGAGTTGCATAATAATGGCAGTGGCTGCTAAGCTACAATTGTGCTTTTTTTTTATAACATTAGACACCTGGTTGATGCATTTGGTAAATGTGATCAATTGTGATTTAAACAAGTCGGTTCGTTTATCTCCGCTTTTGGTATTGTTGATTTTGAAATAGGTTTTTTTTGCCGTTTTGGTATAATCACGATAATCTAAATTTTCAATTTCTTCTTTCAGATGCTCCAACAACCTATGGCTCTCTTTGATGCAATCCCATACTAATGAATTGTTGGTGGGGTAGTGAATATCCGTTTCTACTATGGTACTATCCTGGCGAAGTTTTTCTATATCTTCCAATCCTGCTGTAATGGCTATTTGGTTTATTGCAACCATCAACTTTTGCAGATTCTCTGCTTTTATTTGCGATATGTATTTGTGATACATCTGAAAACTATAGGGACGCAATTCATCTGTTTTTATAAAATGGGCGCATATCCGTGAATCTGTTTGATGATACTCCAAATCACGATATTCCAATTGCTTTAACTCTTTATATATCGCAGCCCGAAATATTTGTTCAACACTGGGCACATCTTTTCTGCCAAAGTCGCTTTGCTTGCTGCCTCTGGTGATATCAGCTTCCACGTATTTTATCAGTTCAGTATTCATCTCCAATAGTGTATCTACTAAGCCCAGTGCAGGATCACGTTCCCAATTAGGTTGATCAAATTTTAGTTTCAGTGTCTCAAATAATTGTATTTTCATGCCGCTAATTTGAAAACTAAATTAATTCAATTAACCCCCAAACCCCTTATTTATCAACATCTTGATATTAATTGACAGACTCTA
>JBDTRM010000256.1:0-7758 GCA_039931675.1 Bacteroidia bacterium
ATCGAAGATGTAAATTATACAATCGAAAGTTTTAAAAAAGTAAAAGTGAATTTAGAAAATGGAAAATATAATGTTAATAAAATTGTTAGTATTTAATTGCTGAAAATTTTTTTTGCAAAAATTATTCACATACATTTGACAACATCAAAACAAAAAAATGTTCTTTGAAGTTTTGATCACAAAAAATAAAATTACTCATCTACATATAGAGTAACTGTTAGAGAAGGACTAAGAAACTTTTCAAAGCAGGAAAACGCAACAGCAATATTGCTGACGCATAACGTAACTAAATCTTACAAATTATGGCAACAAAGAAAGCTGCAAAGAAAGCTGCTCCTAAGAAAGCTGCGACTAAGAAAGCTGCTCCTAAGAAGGCTGCTAAGAAAGCTGCTAAGAAGAAATAAGTTATCTTCTAACAGAGCAGACAAGCACAAGGTCACGCATAGCGTGACCTTTTTCATTTTAATCCATTAGCGTTTTATTATGTCATTACTTGTGATGACCTTTTCTGTTAATTGAAAATAAATCAAGCCGGAAAAAAATATTTCAACCACATAAATTTTCAAAGATTTTTTACGGAATTGTATTTTATTCCTGAATTTATTTTGTGTTTTACTTTCGTTTTACAAAAAAGGATCTTCCTGGATCAAAACATTATTTGAAATATTTTTCTAAATTTTCTACAAAAAAAAATTTCCTAAAACCATTTTTTAATTCAGAAGAAAATTTTTTGATGCTAAATTTCTTTTTCAACAACATTTATAATTGATCGGTTATTAACAATTAATAAAAAAGATTTACGATTAAGAGTACTAAAAAAATTTGAATCCAAATGTTTTGAAAATAGAAATTTGAAACTAAGCACGCACTATTAAAAGTTGAATTTCGCTATCACGGAGAAATGATATTGCAATCAAAGTTCGGATTAGTGAAAAAATCTGCAACTCAATTTATGGCAGCTTACTAATCTTGTTTTAAAATAATTTTTCCTGCTAAAACTTTTTCGTCATCAGAAATCTTTATATAATAAATTCCAACGGGTAAATTTTTCAGATTGATTGCGGTTTCTCAATTATTTAAATCACGTCAACATTCCGCCATCAACATTGATCACCTGTCCAGTTATATATGATGACCAATCGGAAGCTAAAAAAACAACAAGGTTCGCAACATCATCGGGCGTGCCTCCACGTTTTAATGGAATTGCCTGTCGCCATTGCTGAACAGTTTCAGGGTTAAGCGCTGCCGTCATTTCAGTTTCAATAAAGCCGGGGGCAATTGCATTACACCTTATATTACGTGAACCTAATTCTAATGCAACAGATTTTGTAAAACCTATTATGCCTGCTTTTGATGCTGCATAATTTGATTGGCCGGCATTTCCTTTAATGCCCACTATACTGCTTATATTAATAATAGAACCTGACTTTTGTTTGAGCAATTGTTTCTGTACTGCTTTAGTAATATTGAAAACAGATTTAAGATTGGTTGCAATTACTTCATCGAAATGAGCTTCTGTCATTCGCATTAATAAATTATCACGTGTGATGCCTGCATTATTTACTACAATATCAATTGATGGAAATTGAGCAAGTATGAGCGCCACTAAATCTTCGGCTGCTTTATGATCGGCTGCATTTGATTGAAAACCTATTGCTCTCACACCGAATGTGAGAAGCTCTTCTTTAAGCTGATTTGCTTTTTCAATAGATGAGTTAAATGTAAAAACAACATTTGCACCTTGTTCGGCAAGCTTTAATGCAATACCTCGTCCGATACCTCGCGATGCACCTGTTATTAATGCTGTTTTACCTTGAAGTAATTTCATAAATTTCGGCTTTTAAAATTGTGAGTGGTGTAATATTGTGATAATTTTCTTGTTGTGAATTTATTATTATCATCTTGCAACTTCTTTAAAGCGGTTAAAAACAAAGTAATTACTTAAATTTAAATTTCTTTGCACTTTAAAGTTTAAAATTATTTTTGCCAAATATAACTCATAAACAAAACACGAAATGAAAAAAATTATTCTCTCTCTTACAATGCTAACAATGGCGTTTAGCACTCAAGCTCAAAAAATTGAAATAGGTGTAAATGCAGGACTATACACCACCTGGTTGATGAATAAAAATGTATTTGACCAGAATGACATTATCAATCATGCATTTTCAGGTGGTCCCAACTTTGGCTTTTTAGCTACATTTAATATGAGTGAAAAAGTGGGTATCGGCCTTGAGCTTAATTTTGCAACTGTACATCAAAAGTATAGTGGTGACTATGGCTTTGCTACTTATGAAGCAAAAGAAACTATTCACTATACTGAGATTCCTATTTTATTCAAGCTAAAATCTGAAGGCGGTTTTTATTTTGAAATTGGCCCAAAAATCAGTTTACGCGGCAAGGCTACTGAAGAATTTACTTCTGATCCATCAAATCCTGCTGACTACAGCAGCCTTAATATTGAAAAGGGTTTTAAAAGCACTGTTGTTTCAATAGTATTTGGATTTGGCGGAAGGTTTGACTTGTCTGATCATTTAGCTTTAACAGCAGGCTTGCGTCTTGCAGCCAGCCTTGGTGATGCAACTGAAGAATACAGTCAGGACGAATTAAATAACACAGATCTGGAAGAAGAAATTGGAATTGCAGATGGTTTCGCACATAGAAAGTCAAACGGAGATTTTAAATATGTAAAAACAACCCTTGCAACAGGTGGCCTTCAGATGGGACTGGTATATATGTTAGGAGATAAATAATTTAGCTGAAACTAAATTAAAAAATAAGCGTCATCATTTAAACAATGGTGACGCTTATTTTTTATGCGTCTTTTTTAATGAACTCAGGATTGATTGATTTAAAAAAAAATCCATCACCGCTATTTACGAAGATGGATATTTTTTTTGATAGTAAAAGTAAATTAATAACCTACTGAAATTGTACTTGCATCAACTTCGCGCGGAGCAACACTCAACACAGGAATTTTACTATGATTCACTATCTGATTTGCAAAGGCACCGAGTGATGTTCCGGTAAGACTGAACTCTTGTTCAGTCATAATTAGCACAAGGTCAATTTCTTTTTCTTCGGCATATTTAAGTGTGGCTGATGCAACATCTCTTGAATCACTGTAATATGTATCGTAAGTGATATCGTGCTCTGCCATGAAATCTTCAGTTTGTTCAATCTTTATCCTGAACTTGGATTTCGCTTCTTCTCTTGCTGATTTTGGCTCAAATGCAATAATATGAACATGTGCTCCGTAAGCCTCCGCCAAAGTTAATACATAAGGAACTTTTTGACGTGAGTTAGCAGTGTCGTCAATGGGGACAAGAATAGAAGTGAATCCCATTTTTTTTGCATGAGTTTGCACTGAGATTACCGGGCACGGAGCCTCAGAAATAACGCGAACTGTATTAGTTCCTACCACGTGTTCCTGCGGGCCGCTTACTCCATGAGTTCCCATGATGATAATATCAGCATGCCATTGCTTGGCGCTGTAAGCGATTTTTTTATAAATGCGCCCAACTTCTGTGGCAACAGTAACATTAACACCGGATTCGCGGTGCAAACGATCCGCAATTTCTTTCAGCTTTTCATCAGAGGCTGTTTCAATCTTTTTTTCAAAGCCGCTGAAAGCGTGGCTTATTGCCGAAGTAAATGACATGGTTTCTACCACATGAATTAACTTGATTTCGGCCTTTAATAGTTTAGCCATAAAAACAGCGTGGTCAAGTGCCAATGCTGCAGTTTCTGAAAAGTCATAGGGGATAAGGACGCGTTCAATTTTTGACTTTGGTTGCATATAAATAGAGGGGTTTTTGAATGGCGAAATGTATAATTATTTATTTAAATAAAAACATTGCTGATTATTTTATGCAAATCTCAATCCAAAAATACTTAATAGGCATACTCATAAGTATCTTTTCTGCTCATTGCTTTAATTGACATAACAGGAATATCAGAGTTGTTGATTATTTCCTGTGCCGCTGAACCTAAAAACCATTCAGCAATTTCGGGTTCGGCCTGCGAAATAATTACAATAAGATCGGCTTCTGTCTTTCTTGCATATTCTAATACTGCCTTCGCAATATCGCTGTTTTTTACAATTTCGGCAACTACAGCTATGCCGGCATCAGCTATAAACTGTTTTACACTGTTCATTTGCAACTCTAATTTATCGAGGAGGAATTCATCATTGGTATCATGTAATGAAATCAAATGTATCTCTGAATTAAAATATTTAGCAATCTCAATAGTTTTATTCACCTTATCACGCGATTCGCGTGATAGATCCAACGGTAACACAATGCGCTTACAACCCTCGTGGTGATCTTTACCTTTTATCGAAATCACAGGACAATTGGCTTCATTTATTACGCGCATCGCATTAGACCCGATAAATCTTTTCTTCAATCCTTCAGGACCATTAGTGCCCATAATAATAAATACTGTATTAAGATCATTGGCTACCCTCACTATTTCATCATATATTTTTCCTGAGGTAATAAGTACCTTTACCTGTAATCCCGATTCAGATTCAACTTTTATAGCAAGTTCGTTTAATTTGATTTGTAAGTCCTCACGCATGCGGCTTTCATGATCATCGCTGCCGGTGAAAAGACTTTTTAGTTTAGTGAGCAAGTCTTCATCAATTACATGTAGCAAGGTAATATCTGAATTATTAAACCTCGCTATATTATAACTCTGACGAAGCGCTATTAATGACTGTTCTGAAAAATCAACGGGTACTAAAATGTGATTACTCTTTGAATTCATCATTAAAATTAATTATATGCGGACAAAATTAATTTTTTGAATATTGATTATACGAATCCGTTAAATGTTTTATGAAAATAATTTGCACAACTTTTGCACTAAATGAAAAAATCTATATTTACCCCGCAGCTTCAAAAGTTGTTTCATTGTAATTTCATAGAGGTTAAATTACTTTTGACGCTGTTAAAGAGATTAACAATATTAAACCCCATCAATATGAAAAAGTTTTTATTCAATCTTACACTCTTATTAAGCATTGCAACTTTTGCAACTGCACAAGACGAAAAAGTAGCTGCTGCCCCGGATAATTCAAATAATCCGAATGCGCCTGAAATTACTTTCGAAGAGGAACTGCACGACTTTGGTACGCTGCCTTATGCCGGTAACGGTGTTTACGATTTCAAATTTACCAATACGGGTAAAGAACCTTTGGTAATATCAAATGCACGTGGTTCGTGTGGTTGCACCGTTCCAAAATGGCCAAAAGAGCCGATAATGAAAGGACAATCGCAAGTTATCAATGTTAGCTATGATACAAAACGTACTGGTCCTTTTACAAAAACAGTTACCATAACATCAAATGCAAAAACTGCATCTAAGGTTATTACTATTAAAGGTACTGTAATGAGCCAGGAGGAAACAGAAAATCAGTCACCGATTAAAAAGAACAGTACATTCTCTCCATTAGAAAAGACGAATTAAATAAGTATAAACATCAATAATAATTAAATTAAAAATTAAAAAAAATGAAAAAAAACATTCTTCTTGCCTCAGCATTTATGTTTGCTGTTGCATTCGCAAATGCCCAGGCAACTGCTACACCTGCAGTTACACCGACCCAGACTGATCAATCAGCTACTGAAGTTAAACCGGTTGAAAACAAAAACCAGGCTGACTTCAAGTTTACTGAAACATCTATGGAGTACAGTTATGGCACTATTAAACAAGGTGAATCAGTTACCCACAACTTTGAATTTACCAATAGCGGTAAAGAGCCCTTGGTAATTACAAGCGCTCATGGTTCGTGCGGATGTACTGTTCCTGATTGGCCAAAAGAGCCTATTAAAAAAGGTGAAAAAGGTGTAATTAAAGTTACCTTTAATTCAGCAGGTAAAATGGGTCCACAGGACAAAACTGTTACCATTAACTCAAATGCAAAAACAAATCCTGCAGTATTGCACATCAAAGGAAATGTTGACAAGCCAGCTGATGCACCAGCTCCTGCAACACCAGATGCTCACTAATTTCTGAATTTATTAAATTCTATATTTGCGCCCTTGATTGATAACAATCAGGGGCGCATTTTTTTTGTAAGATGTTCTCCTTTTTTGTCAGACACCTTTTTCGGGTGTCAGACAAATAGTAATAACTCACATCAGATGTCTGACACCCGAAAAAGGTGTCTGACATCAAATAAACAACTCAATAAATGCCGACAATCTCACACAAAGGTTCAACAATGCCTGCCTCTCCAATTCGCAAATTAGTTCCTTATGCTGAGAAAGCAAAGAAGAACGGTGTAAAAATTTATCATCTCAACATTGGCCAGCCAGATATTGAAACTCCTGAAACCATGCTAAATGGAATAAGAAACATTAAGCTTAAGGTAATTGAATACAGCCACAGTGCAGGTATTGAATCTTACCGCAAACGTTTGGTTGAATATTATAATCGTTATAATATTAAGTTAGATTACACTGATATCATGATTACCACAGGTGGTTCAGAAGCAATAGAAATAGCCATGATGACCTGTTTAGATGAAGGTGACGAGGTAATTGTAACCGAGCCTTTTTATGCTAATTATAATGGTTTCTCTATTCAAGCCGGTGTCAAAGTAATTCCGGTTACTGCAAAAATTGAAAATGGATTTGCGTTGCCTGATGTAAGCGAATTTGAAAAAGTAATAACTAAAAAAACCAAAGCAATATTGATATGCAATCCGAATAATCCAACCGGATATTTATATACACGTGATGAATTGGAAGCCTTGCGCAAATTAGTTTTGAAATATGATTTGTTTTTATTTTCGGATGAAGTGTATCGCGAGTTTTGTTATGAGGATAATGATTACATAAGCGCAATGCACTTAGAAGGGATTGAACAAAATGTGGTGATGGTGGACAGTGTAAGCAAAAGATACAGTGCTTGTGGCGCCCGCATTGGCGCTTTGATTTCGAAGAATAAAGAAATTATGGCAACTGCATTAAAATTCGGACAGGCGCGATTAAGCCCGCCAACTTTCGGACAGATAGCTGCAGAGGCTGCAATAGATACACCTGATTCTTATTTTGTAAAAGTTAAGGAAGAATATGTGGCGCGAAGAAATTATGTAGTAGATGCTTTGAATAAAATTGACGGAGTATTTTGTCCGAAACCTAATGGTGCTTTTTATTGTATTGCACAATTACCGATTGATGATGCTGATAAATTCTGTCAATGGCTGTTAGAAGATTTTAATTATAACAAGCAAACTGTAATGCTTGCGCCTGCAACAGGATTTTATTCTACACCCGGTTTTGGAAAAAACCAGGTTCGTATAGCGTACGTGTTAAAAATTGAAGATTTAAAAATAGCAATGGCTTGTTTGGAAAATGCATTGCAGCAATATCCGGGAAGGGTTGAAAGTGCTGAGATGAAAGAGGCTTTGAAGGCTTAATTGCATTACGTTCTTTTTAAATATTCTTCCATCAGCCATTTAATTGAAGAATAACTATTATTAAGCAATTGTGGAATTTCTTCTTTAGCTACCCATCGTGCCTCGGTTATATCTTCTTCTAACTGCGGAATTAATTTACGGTCATCTACCGTTTTCATTTCATACCAATAAGAAATTTTCAAAACACGCTTACCTTTTATGTTATATGAATGAAAGGTTGGTGTTAATTTTTGAATGATGGTCAACCCGCTGATGCCGCACTCCTCCTCTACTTCGCGCATAGCAGCGGCTTTCTTTTTTTCGTCTTTTTCAATTTTCCCTTTTGG
>JBDTRM010000257.1:0-17348 GCA_039931675.1 Bacteroidia bacterium
GAAGTAGTAAACTTGATTAAAAAATCCGCTTAGTGCAATTTGTCATACACACGATTATTTTAAGATGCAAAAGAAGGCGGCTCTTAAAACAAAACCTGAAAAGATTTTTACCATTGATGAAGCAAGAGCGTATTCGAAGAAATTAATCAGGCAATGGGCAAAAGAAAAGTAACGTTAAACAATCTGTTGCCAATAGTATTGCTGAAATAGCCTGGTTTATTGAATCCGATTTCGAATCAATCATTTGTGAGTTTATTTCCTCCAAACGAATAAAATGGTGATTCGAAATTCAAAATTATTTTGGCATCACCGGAGGCTCCATCACAGTTCCACATTTTTTACAAGTGCGCAAATTTAAATCAGCATAAAAAGCATTCATCACCAGAGGCAATTGCGTTACAATATCTTTCAAACTAAAAGTTGCCTCGTGTAATTTGTTTGCACAGTTCTCGCAAAACCATAAACAGGAATCTATTTCTTCCTCGGTGCGGTTGCGCTCTATCACTAATCCAATCGTATTGGCAGGGCGTTGCGGTGAATGCGGAATGTGCTTGGGTAATAAAAACATTTCACCTTCCTTTATATGCACATCAACATTTTTTCCGTCCTGGATTGTTTTGATGGAGATGTCGCCTTCTACCTGGTAAAATAATTCTTCACCATCTTCGAAGTGATAATCTTTGCGTGAGTTAGGTCCGCCAACTATCATCACAATAAAATCTTCGTTACCGATGTAAATTTGTTTGTTGCCAACAGGTGGCTTTAGTAAGTGACGATTATCGTCAATCCATTTTTGTAAATTAAAAGGAGGGAGAAGCATTTCAGTTATTTGTTATTAATTATTTGTTATTCGATTATACCCATCATCATTCAAAAACAACTTTCTGAATTACTTGCTTATCACCCGCTGTCATCTTTAATAAAAACATTCCTGCATTTGGTTTATGAATATTGATGTGATGTTCGCCTGCTGTTTGTTTTGAATTTTCAATTTGTTGCATTCGCTTGCCCACTAAATCATACAACTCAATTTTTACATTTTCGTTTTTATCTAAAGTATAAGAAAGTGTTGTTTGTGTTTGTGCAGGATTAGGCTGCAAATTTAATTGCAAAGCAGCAGCATTTATTTCCTGAATTCCTACTGTGCCGTTTATATTAATATCATCAATATAAATATGATTACCACCCTGGTTTGTAAATTCAAATTTAAAACGAACACTGGCAGATCCCTGGTATGCACCAATAGGAAAACTTTCGGTACGCCATTGATTAGCCGTAGGAATAAAATTACCATTCACATTGCCTGCCGTAGCAAGCACCGTAGAAGTTTTATTGTAACGCATCACCCATGTTTGTCCGCAATTATTTGATGCAAATACTTTTAATTGATCAGCCGAATTAGCTTTAGTTGCAAAGGCCAGTTTAAACGAAAATGTGGGCGATGTAATATTTGAAAGATTCATTCCTTCGGTAATAAACACATCATGCATGTCAACAGGATTGGTGCCATCGTTAAGCACTTTTATTGATTTGCTCCCTGTACTTGCAGCAGTAGTGGTAACCTGCCATGCAGGGCCCCCGTCATTTTCAATGGTCCAGTTAGCAGCACCGGGCAATGTAATTGTTTCAAATCCCTCACTGTATGGGACTATACCTGTACCTGATGCGGGAGTAACCGTAACATATTGCGGGCGGTTAAGTGTAAAGGTTCCGGCTGTATTGATAATACTTAACGTTGCATCATAAACGCCTGCGGTGTTATAAGTGATAACCGTCATCGAGTCGATTGAGGTAGATGGTGTGCCACCCGGAAACGACCAAAGGCGAGTGTAAGTGCTGTTAATGTTCCATGAAAGGTCTTTATAGGTAATAGTAGCGCCCTCGCAAATACCTTTGCCTGCTCCAGGAAAATCAGGAATCATATTACATGCTGTTGGTGTAAAACCTGCATTGGTGCCTGTAGCAGCAAGATTAGCCACACTCCATAAATTACTGCGCCCGCTGGTTGCTGAGTTCAACGCTGCATGCATACGAGTTTTTTGTCCCGGGGTAAACATATTATGACAGGCAGCATAATCCATATAGTTCTGTACGTTATCGGGCATTGATGCTCCACAGGTATGCTGGGTAGTATCGCATGAAAAATTACTTACACCAATAGTATTGGGAGTATCAAACACAAGATCATCGTCATTGCAATTAGCAGGATCACCCGGGGAGTTTGAATTTCCCCATGTGTGGCGAAGATTAAGGTAATGACCAATTTCATGCGAAAGCGAATGGCGGTTATAGTTACTGCCCGGTGAAGTGCCTATGCTGCCAGTGTAGTTATGCAGTATTACAATACCATCTTCGGGCGAGCCAATGCCCGGATAGTATGCAAAACCTGCTGCACCGAACGATATGTTTCTTACCACCCAAATATTCAGGTACATATTATTTGGCCATGCTATAAGATATTTTACATTATCATCAGCATTACCTGTAAGTGGTGTAACTGTTCTTGTTATACCATCAGTGCAATTACCATTAGGATCCAATTGCGCCAGTTTAAATTCGATTTGGCAGTCAGCAACTAATGGCTTGAATACTCCAGCTACATCAAAAGTATCAGCATTGAGTTTTTGAAAATCTTCGTTCATAATTCTTACGGCATCAAGCACCTGTGACTTCGAAATATTTTCACCACCATAGTTATGCATAATATGAAACACAACAGGTATCGTATAAAGAATGGTGCCGTTTGTTGTAGTTTGATGTGGAAACTTTTGAATGTATTCGTTTGTAAATGCTTCTAATTTATTGCGGTCAATTTCAATATTGGGATTGCGTAGTTTTAGTTGTTGTTCAGCGAGGTAAATTCCACATGGCAAATAATCCTGAGCCAGAATTTGTTTAGTTATTACTGCATTGAGCAGCATTATTATTAAAAGTATTTTGGATAAATGTATTTTCATTTTAAACGAATTATATTTTTGTTTGAAATAATTTTTAAAAGGGAATGCGAATATAGAGAAAAGGAAAATGCCACGAAGGCACAAAGACACTAAGATTTTGATTTAAACTTCGTGACTTTGTGCCTTCGTGGCAAAAAAACCTTTAATCCTTCTTGTCACTGAACAAAACAGCTTTGTCAACCACGTGTACCTTATCGCCATTCTTCAATTCTTTTGAAACTGTGTTATAAGGTCCTGATATAACGGTTTCCTTATCCGTAACTCCGGCTGTTATTTCTATGAAGTTGTTATCCTGTATTCCTGTTGTTACAGCTTTCCATTGTGCCTTTCCATCCTTTACTGTAAACACCACTTCTTTCATTTTATCTTTTTCTGCTTTCGATTTTTCATCAGCAGTTTGATCTGTTTTTGCAGGTGGGCCTTCACCGGGTTTTAAATCATTTTTAGCAGTTTCTTTCACAGATGTATCGCGCGTAGTAACAGCCTGTATAGGTATGGCAATAACATTAGTTACTTTTTTAGTTTCAATATCAACCGTGGCACTCATACCGGGGCGAAAGGGTGATTGATTTGGATCATCTTTTGGAATAAGATCATTATAAGATTCACGCAGAATGCGAATCTTCACGGTGAAATTAGTTACCTGGTCGGTTGACAGCGCGCTTGAATTATTGGCAGTGTTAGCAATCTCAGTTACAATGCCATTAAACTTACGATCGCTGTAAGCATCAATTTCAATACGGGCTGTATCGTTAAGGTGAACACGCACAATATCATTTTCACTTACATCAACTATAACCTCCATCTCATTAAGATTAGCGAGGCGCATTATCTCTGTGCCTTCCATCATGCTGGTACCTACTACACGTTCGCCTTTTTCTTTGCTTAGTTTTGAAATGGTTCCGTCAACGGGCGCATAGATGCTGGTTTTGTTCAGATTTTCAACTGATTCTTTCAGCGATGCTTCGGCACCTTTTACTCCGAAAGATGAACCTGATACATTTTGCTTAGCTGCATCAAGCATGGCTTTGGAAACATCAAAAGCTGCTTTAATATTATCAAAATCAGCCTGCGATATTACGCCCTGGTCAAACAATTGTTTGTTGCGATTATAAGCTTGTTCGGCTTTTTTATATTCAGCTTCAGCTTGCGATACGCTCGACCTTGCATTATCAACCTGCGAACGTGCGCTGCTTACATTAGCCTGCATACGTTCTAAATTACTTTTATAAATTTCGGGATTCACACGGCAAAGCAATGTTCCTTTTTGAACAAACTGGCCTTCCTTTACCGTAAGGTCAACAATCTCGCCCGAAACATCACTCGAAATTTTTACTTCTTTTTCAGGCTGAACTTTTCCGTTTGCCGAAACGATCTCAGTAATGGTGTGACGGCCAACAGTGTCAATGCTTACTTTTATTTCATTGGCCCCGCCAATCCATCCCACTTTTTTTGCAACTACTAAAAGTACTATTAATATCACTACCGGTATGCCTATACGGACTAAAAGTTTGTTCATATTTAAAAAAAATTTACTGTTTTAAGTTTGTTGTAACGAGGTGACGAAGTAACGAAGTAACAAAAAGTGTGAGGATAACATTCGTAAATTCGTTTTGATTCGTAATTCGTTGATTAAGGATTACATCAAAGGCTTCCCCATATAAAAATCCAAAACCTTAATACGGAAAATAAGTTCATACTTGGCTTGCAATAGATCTGATTCGGCTTTTGCAAGGTTATTTTTTGTTGTGGTATAATCTACAGTATTGATCATGCCCACATTAAATTTTTTCTCAGTATAACTGAATGATGTCTTTAAAGCATCCACACTTTTAGTGGCAGCCTGGTATTTTTTGGAAGAATTTAAAGCATCAATATGCGCCTGCTGGATGCTTTTATACAATAGCTGTTTTTGCAAATCAAGCGTGAATCCTGCATATTTCATTGTCAGTTTAGCACGGTCAACATTCGATTTTGCATTGAGGCTGTTAAAAATCGGTATGGTTAAACCAAAGCCGAATGCCTTATTAAAGTTGTTGTTTACCTGGTCGCTGAATGAAGTGTATTTATAGTTTATTTTATAATCGGGCGATAACACTTCTTCGCCACTTGCCGTAACCTGGCCACTGAAGGAATAGCCGGTAATAACCGGGGGTCCATCCAGTTGCTTTGATTGATTAGAATAGTTAGAACTTAACTGCCCGAAGGCACTCAGACGCGGATAATAAGATGCTCTGGCAATGCTTATGCTTTTTTCAGAGCTTTGAAATTTTAATTCACTGCTTTTAATTTCTGGCATTATACCTTGCGATGTTGCATATATAGCTTCGGGTGTCAGTGCAAGTACTGATTGATCGGGTAATGTTACTATTGGCGGATCAATAGCAAATCCTTCGGCCGAGTCAAGATTCATCACTTGTGTTAAACTCAGAAATGCTTGACGCAAAGTGTTCTCGGCATTTACCACTCCAAGTTCTTCAAGGGCAACCTGCGATTCAATATCTAACAGGTTGCCTTGTGCAAGATTACCTGCATCAACCTGTAACTTTATATTGTTGCGTTGTTTGGTAGTAATATCAACACGGTCGTTAGCTAATTTCAAATTTTCCTGTGCATACAGCACACTCAGGTAATCAGCCACTGCACTCATGGCTATGTCATTTTTGGCTTTATCAATATCATATTTGCCGGCTGCATAATCTAATTTGTATTGCTTCAAAGTGTTTTGCAAAAGCAACCCGTTAAATATGGTTACATCAGCACTTATTGAGCCTTGCAATCCATTGATATTTTGATTGGAGTAAACGTTTGTAGTAGGATCAACAGAGCGCCCGTAATTAAAAGACTGGTTAGCGCTTCCGTTTATGCTTGGGAAAAATGCTGCAAAACTCTGGTTATAATTAACACGGGTGATATCCGTATTGATACCGGTTTGCTTAATCTGGAGGTTGTTTTCTAATGCATAATCAACACATTCTTTAAGCGACCATTTTTTTTGCGCTTCGGTATGTGTAAAAATTGCAACAGCAATTAAAGCAAGACTTATTTTTTTGAACAACATAATTGATACAGTATTAATTTCGGCTAAAGTATTTATTCGCTTTTAGTTTTGAAATGTGATTATTGCGAATAAACAATTAATTAAATGAGAAAAGATATTAACAAACAAAACCTTTTCATTAACTACATCTGACGATGCAAATGTAAATTTGTTACATCAAATATGCTTTTACCAAATGACGTTGCGTTTTTTAAAAGATACTTTAAATAGTTTATTTTCCACTTCACTTTTCCAATATAACTTTCCCTGTAAAAATCTTTCCGCCCAAAATCATTTTCAAAAAATAAATACCACTGCCCAGCTTTGGACTAATGCTTATTTTATTTTCTCCGGCAACTACTCCAACATTTTTTTCAAAAACCTTTTCTCCAAGCACATTCAACATTTCAATTTTTTCTATACTCATTTTTGGAGATGAAAATTGAATTTGAAAATTTCCGTTGGATGGATTTGGTGAAATAACAATTGAAGAAGGGTTATTCAAGGTATTGATTGCTGTTATACCTCCAGTAGTTGTTTTAAGAATCTTACCATAATAACCGCAAACATAACCTGTGTTATCATCGGTAAAATCCGTGGAGTAAACATCAGTAAACAATGCGGAACCGTTGGTTATATCAGTCCACGAATTTCCACCGTCAGTTGATTTGCTGATGTAACCCCACCCGGCTACGTAACCTGTATAGCGCGAAGGAAAATCAATTGTATAAAGCTGTCCAACATTAAAATTACAATCCCAGTGATTGCCACCATTGACAGTTGATGCCAGCAAAGGTCCGTACCATCCAACAACAAAACCAGTATCAGCACTGAAAAAATAAAAATCTTCGAGCACGCAGAATAAGGCGCCTGATACTGTTGTAACACTATCAGTAATAAACCAATTACCTCCTGCATCTGTGCTTTTGTAAATTAATCCGCGACTGATTGCATAGCCCGTATCTGGAGTGACAAAAGCAATCCGACTGAAACTCACATCAAAAACAGTATAACCTTCAACAAGGCATTTTGTCCATGTATTGCCGCCATCAATTGTTTTTAAAATCAAACCATCAGTAAAGTTTCGTGCACCTGCTGCAAATCCAACATTGGCATTTATAAAATAAACGCTTCGTAATTGTGATAGTCCTGCTGAATCACAATTCGTTTTATTCCATGTTGTTCCTCCGTCAGTTGTTTTGCATATCAAACCCGAATCACCAACTATCCAGCCTTGTTGAGTATCAAGAAAAAAGACATCATTAAAATGCAGTGAGGTGTTTAATGTAAGCGGATTCCATGAAGTGCCTGCATCGGTAGTTTTTAATGCTGTTCCGTTATTCCCAACAACATAGCCGGTATCGGTTGAAAGAAAAAATATTTCGTTGAGGTTTTCAGTGGTGCCTGAATTGAGTTGTGTCCATTGCGCATTGACGGTTGATATAATAACTAATAATAAATGAAATAAAGTAATGGATTTTTTCATGATATAAGTTTTTAGGAAAGTAAAACTACATAACAAGATGATAAACCTGGTAATTTTTCTGTTGTCTTTTTCAATTGAATAATTGTAGAAATTAACTGCTTAATTTACTTCAGTACTCATAAAAGATTCAATAAATAAAGCAACAAAAAAGCACCAACACAAAGTATCGGTGCCTTATAAGTTTTAATGAACTAAAGCAATTACGAATTAACTTTTGTCGTCATCAGTCTTTCCGTGTTCTCCAAGGTAATTCTTTGCACCATTTTCAATTTTCATTCCATACGCTAACCAATAGAAACAACCTATTGCAATAGTACACCAGAACATTATTGCTACAATCTTACCTATGTAAGGAAGAATTTTAAAAAACCATTGAAAGGCATCGCCTATTCCGTAAAATATTGTTGACCACATAGTTTTAATAATTTTGCTGCGAAAGTAATAATTAGTTTTTTACAACAAATTTCAACTTTCATTTTGGTTATTGCAGCATATTCTTTATGATAAAAATACTCAAGTCTAATCCCGGCATTGCTTTTATTATTGTGCCTCTCATAGCCATATTAGCATGGGTACTGGCATATAGCAAGGGCTTGATGGTTGCAACTAACGGTGCCATGCCGCTTTACGATTTGCTCATAAAATTTGTTTTACCCGAACAAAAGTTGTTTTATAGTATTTCGGGCTGCCTGTTAGTTATTGCGCAGGCTTTTCACTTAAACTTTGTATTGAATAAGCATGAGGTAATCTATAAGAACTCATGGCTGCCATCGCTTTTTTATGTTTTGCTGATGAGCCTCATACCGCAGTTCTTAGTTTTTCAGCCAATACTTATTGCTAATTCCATTACGATATTGATAATTGATAAAATCTTCAAACTCTATAAAAACCAACAACCGCTTGCCCTCGACTTTGATATTGGATTCCTGATCAGTACCTCAGCCTTGTTTTATTATCCATCAATAATATTGGTGCTGTTGTTTTTTGCCGGGGTTATTATTCTAAAGCCTTTTGCATGGCGCGATTGGATAGTTGGGTTGATGGGATTGATTTTGCCTTTCTTTTTTGTTTTTACTTATTATTTTTTAACTGACCAGTTTCAATATCTCACTACACGTTTCTTTACAGCTAATATTCGCCAGGACATAGATGTGTGGCGTTTGCTGCCTAAAGGGTTTGGCATCACGGTAGGATATATACTTGTGTTGTTGGTATTGGCATTACTAAAGCTAAGCCAGCACTTTAATAAAAATGTAATACGAACGCGAAACCTGCAACAATTGATGCTGATTTTTAATATTGTATGTGCAATCATGATTGTACTTACTCCCGAAGTTCAACTCTACCGGTTTACGGTACTTGCCATTCCCTTTTCATTTCTGCTGGCCTATTATTTTTTAGCTGCAAAAAAAAGCTGGTATGCCGAGGTTGCCTTTTGGCTGCTTATAGCAAACATTGTTTACAATTTCTTTTTGATGAAATTAGTGATGTAGAACAGATTAGCAATCTGTTCTTTCAAGGAAAATTACTATTCCTAAATTTGGTAAAACTGGTTGTGTAGAACAGATTAGCAATCTGTTCATTTCAACAAAATTGGTCTCTTATCGTTGAATATAATTCCTTTATCAATCACTATAAAGAGAACTGCTTTGCAATTCGGACAGATTGCTAATCTGTCCAACAAAAAACCCGCCCTGAATTTGATTGGGGGCGGGTTTTTTATTTCCATCATTCCAATTTTGAAGCTTACTGCGGAGCACCGCCACCATTTTGCATATAGCGAGATTCTAACTTTTTAAATCGTGCTTCAATTTCGCCTGCAACATCTTTTTGCCCGGCCATTTTGGTTAAGCGTTGCATTTCCATAAACACAGCCATAGACTGATTGGTTTCGCGTTCTACATTGTTATAGTAGGATGTTCCGGCCAGCGAGAAATAATAATTGAGATCATCGGCCGTAATATCTGCGAGGCGTTTTACTATTGCATTGCCTTTATCAAAATTAGCTTTGGCAGACATGCGCATCTTTTCAACATCGTTATTCATGCTTCCTGATGAATCCATTTGCTGTGCTAGCAATCCATTACGATAATACATTTCAATAATCCGGAGGCTTGAAAGATTAAACGGAACCGTTTTATCAGGCATCACTTCCATGCACTTGTCTAAAACTTTAACAGACGAATCGCGTTTGCCTTCATCTATCAGGGCATCAGCTAACCGCGCAAAATTGAAACGGAAGTTCATGGTCATGTTTAAATTATTCTGATCAAGATAAACGCGTGAGTCATTCATATTGCCCCATACAAACTTATTCATGATATTATCGTACATCTGGTCAGCGCCAACGCGGCCAGGCTGCCCGTCATTTTTTACTGCTTTAATGGGTACTAACCTGTAAGCTAAACCCTCAGCCTGGAAATAGTTTTCTAAGCCAATGTAGCCATCACTTCCTATTGTTACTGCATAATAAATCGGGCGTTTCCAATTGTTATGTGCAATCAGGTCAAGCATCATCAGGTCAGCTTTCGAAACGTATTCTTTATTATAATCCCACTGTATATAATCTACAATTTTCGCTGTGTCTTTAAGCGCAACAGTTCCTGATTTTATAGCGGCTTCTTTATCCACTTTTAAGCGAAGTTTTTTCGTAGGCAAATAATTAATGTCATTGCCACCACGAGTTTGCAGCTTAAGTTGTTCATCATCACTGGTAATAAAGTTGAACACTTCCTGTATATCGGTATAGTCCGGTATTTTCTTATCGTAATAAGGAATGTAATCGCGTGTGCCTTGCGCGTATTTTGATTCGGGCAAGGTAAACGGAACCGGTTCTGATTGATAGGCCTTGCGTCTCATCTGGTTTACGTACCAATCAGTATTCAACAGGCTTAGATTTACAACACGAATATCAGTACGCACATTTTCAACTTCCTGTGCATACCATAACGGGAAAGTATCATTATCGCCATTTGTAAAAATGATTCCATTGGGCGCGCATGAGTTGAGGTAATCAACAGCAAAATCCCGCGAAGTGTAGCGGTGCGAGCGATTATGATCATCCCAGCCATCTTTTGCTAATACATAAGGAACAACCAATGTAACTAATGTTGCAGTTATTGCAGCAGTAGAAGGATTAATTTTATTACGAAGCATATCAGCAATTGCAGCAACTCCTAATCCAATCCAAATTGCAAAAGCATAGAAAGCTCCTGCATAAGCATAATCACGTTCACGTGGCTGATATGGAGTTTGATTAAGGTATAGAAGAATTGCCATGCCTGTCATCAGGAACAATAATCCTACAATCATAAAATCTTTACGGTCGCTCATAAAATGATACACCATGCCCAGCAATCCTAAAATTAACGGAAGAAAATAAAAGCAGTTCCGGGCTTTATTATCTGTCATGCTTTTCGGAAGATGATCCTGTGGGCCAAGGCGAATAGCATCAATAGCGTTAATGCCGCATATCCAGTTACCTTTGAGTATGTCGCCATGTCCTTGCATATCATTTTGACGCCCGACAAAGTTCCACATGAAGTAACGTATAAACATGTGGTTAACCTGGTACTTAAAAAAGAATAACAGATTTTCGCCAGCAGTTGGCTTACGGTCACCGGGGGTGCCACTCCAACTTTTATAAGCTGAGATATGATTTTCCTGCCCGCTCCACATGCGTGGAAAAAATCCGCAGTTTTCAGGTTCATAAACTGCTACGGGCTTATTGCCCACAGGAATGTATTTATCTTTTGTTTGAGCATAAATAGTTGACCCCTGATCTTGCCTGATCAATTGTGCATTAAAATATTGTCCATACAACAATGGAAAATCACCGTATTGCTCGCGATTGAGATAACTCAATAAACCGAAAACATTTTCAGGGTCATTTTCATCTAAAGGAGGATTTGCACCAGAACGAACTACTACCTGCGCATAAGAATAGTATCCCAAAAGTATAAAGGCAAAACAAAGCAATACAGTATTCCACAATGGATTCTTGCTTTTTTGAGTGCGGTAGATTCCATAAGCCAGAGCCACAATAACAGCAAGGTTGAAGAAAATAATGCCCGACCAAAATGGCAAGTGCAAAGTGTTTACAAAAAACAAATCAAAATAGCTGCCTATTTTCAGGTAATCCTGTATAACACCAAATTGAACAATAGCAAGAATAATAACACCAACTACCAGCGTTTTGATAACGCCAAACCAGCTAAAATTGTAACGCCTGAAATAATAAACCAGGGCAAGCGCAGGTATAGTAAGTAAGTTAAGTAAGTGAACACCTATTGATAATCCCATCAGGAAGGCTATGAGAATGATCCATCGTGTGGAGTGTTTTTCATCAGCCACAGCATCCCATTTCATGATAGCCCAAAATACACAGGCCGTAAATGCAGCCGAACTTGCATACACCTCGCCCTCCACTGCCGAAAACCAGAATGAATCCGTAAACGTATAGGCTACAGCACCTATAAAGCCGCTTCCCATCACTGTAATAATCTGATCCATGGTGATGTTGGTCACATCTTTTATTATTGCTTTTTTAGCAAAGGCAGTTATTGTCCAGAATAAAAACAGGATGCACAATGCACTCATAATGGCTGAAAGCGAATTAACCATTATAGGAATCAGCTTAACATTATCGCCTGCAAATAAAATGCAAACACGTGCAAGCATTAAAAATAACGGAGCACCGGGAGGATGGCCAACCTGTAATTTATTTGCCGTGGCTATAAACTCACCGCAGTCCCAAAAACTGCCTGTAGGTTCAATGGTTGATAGGTAAACAAAAGAGGCTATGGCGAATACAATCCAGCCTAAAATGTTGTTAATCCTTTGATACTGTTGCATAGTATGTATTTAATAAAGCGTGCGAATATATAAGTTTAGCAATAACTGATAAGGATTTTAGGTTTATTTAACGGGTAGGAGGTTTGGGATTCAGGTATTGCTGTAGAATGATTTAAAATCAACGACCGGTAAAAGTTATTTTCTGTGATAGAAAATGTTCATTGGTTCTTAGTGATACAATGTAATTTCCCTTTACAAAATCTTTAGCTGAAATGGGGTATTCATATATTCCTTTTTTGAAAATCCCTCCTGCAAATTGCTTGATCACTTTTCCCTGCACATCAAAAATTTCAAGAATTAAAAATGTTTCCACGTCAAGTGTAAATTCAATAATTGAATTATCGGTAACCGGGTTCTGCTTTATTTTCAATTCATGCTTATAAGCCATAGGTGAAGGATCAGAGATGCCCGTGGCAGTGTCAGTATATTTATAAATAGAATAACCGCCTGCATAAACGAGCGTATCATTAACTTTGAAAACACGATTAAGATTACTTCCGAAATTCAGAAACGTCCAGTTATCTCCTCCATCAGTTGTTTCCCACATACCATTGCTCCAGCCTCCGCACCATCCCACGCTGTCATTTATAAAGCCCACGCCTTCCATATCAATATTCTGAATGGGTGTAACCATTTTCAATTGCCAGGTATCGCCACCATCAGTTGATTTTAAAATCTGTGAAACACCACTTACGGTTGACTCAACAGATGCATAACCAATACCGGTTGCAGTAAAAAATAATTTCCAGCAATAATCATTGTAGTAATTTGTTGCATAAACTTTAGTCCATGTTATTCCGCCATCCGTGGTTTTTAAAATTACTCCCATGCCGGTAACGGCTTCCTGTCCGCTTACAAAACCTGTGTCGGTATTTATGAACCATGCATCAACCAATGCGCGGGCATGTGTGCTCATATTGATAACAGACCAGGTCTGACCTGCATCGGTTGATTTTAAAAATTGGGCAGGTTGGTACCAGATACCTACAGCGTAAATGTTATTGCCAACATGACTCATTCCGCAAATGCCGTTAACAGATTGTGTAAAAACAGAATCAATATTGATCCACGTTGTTCCGCCATCGGTGGTTTGATAAAACTCCTGGCTGAGTGTGCCGGCAAAGCCTGTATCCGCATTTAAAAATTCAACACTGCGGAAATAATCACTTGTACTTAGTTGCAATGTCCAGTTGGTGCCACCATCAGCAGTTTTAAAAATTTGTCCATCGCCATTCACTGCCCAGCCAACATCAGGATTTACAAAATAAATATCATCGAAACGCGCAGCGCCAAATGCTGTGGGGGCATTGGGCAGGTAGTTCCAGCCGGGAGTTTGTGCAAATGAAAAGGTTGAGATAAGTAAGCTAAATGCAAAAAGTATTAATTGCTTCATAACAAGTGTTTTTAAAATGGAAGCGGAAAATTAATTAATAGAAAAATTGTTTCGGTTAATAAAGTGTAAAATAAACAAGAGCAGGAGTGACAATTAAATCATTTTTAATCGGTGTAATCAATTAATAATCGTTGAAATCCTCTTAAACAAAATCCATCTTCTTAAAATTCTTATTCAACACCTGTTGATTATTTATCTGCAGCCAATTGTCTAACACTGTAGCATAAACGTTTCTGAAATCAATTGTGTATTTTAAATCGCCTTCATCCAAATCAGCAAGGTTGGGCAAGTCATTTAAAATTCCTTTTTGTTTCAACCCTCCTCCATAAACGAAAACATTATTCGCTGTTCCATGGTCAGTACCGTTGCTTGCATTTTGTTCAACACGTCTTCCGAATTCTGAAAACGTAAGCACCAATACATCGTCCAACTTACCACCTTGTTTTAAGTCTTTTAAGAAAGCTGCAACTCCATCAGCATATTGTTTTAATAATCGCTCCTGTTGGTTTTTTTGTCCAACATGCGTATCGAAACTTCCGTGTGAAACGTAGTAAACGCGGGTTGACAAACCGCTCTGAATAAATTTTGAAATTGTTTTCAATTGATCTGCAAACTGACTTTGCGGGTAAATAAAATTGTTGTTGTAAGTTCTAACGTTATTATAAACGTAGTCGGCACTGCTGTAAGTTTCGATCATGGTTTTGTACAAGTAACCAAGATGATCTTCGCTCAACATTTCCGGTTTGTAATTGCTTACAATATTTTTAAAAAACGGTTCGCGAGTTTCATTGAATAAGCGTTTAGCATCCTTTACTGCCAATCCTTTTTTTGTTGCCCCTTTCATTGCAAGCGAAAGTGTATCGTCCACTTCTATTGCCTGGTATGGGTTCTGGCAACCTGAACATTGCGAATCAAGATACCTGCCTATCCATCCTGTGCTTAAAAATTCATCAGACCCGCTTGCTGTTTGCCAGATGTCCATCGAACGAAAATGCGAACGGTCGGGATTCGGATAACCTACGTTATTGATAATACTCATCCAGCCATTATCAAAAATTTCTTTCAGCGATTGCATTGAAGGATTCAATCCTAATTGCTCATTTAGTTTCACAACTTCTTCTTTACCATAACCCAATGAAGGACGTTTGTTGTGATACAAATCATTTTCAAAAGGTATGACAGTATTCAATCCATCATTGCCACCTGAAAGTTGAATGATTACTAAAATTTTTTGCGCAAGTGTATCAGCACCTAACGCTTCAAATGGTTTTAAGAATGATGGAATCATCATTGCACCTGCTGATGCGAAGGCTGAATGTTTTATAAAATGGCGTCTGTTCATGAAGTGATTCTTAATTCTATTGTTCTTAAATCTTCCGACTAATCGGAATCAAATTATTAATGGTTTTCCTTTGCTCGGATCGGGATGCTATCCCGATTTACATCAATTTGTCAACACATCTGAAACTCCGGCAAGCTCATTACCTCCAGCACCACACTTTTAATATTTTCATTATTTAAATCACCAACTGATATTTTACTTGATGCAACTGCATTTGGTAACAGCAAGCGATTCATCAATTGTTCTTTCGTAATATTATTAAGGGTATTATGAAAATAATTCCAATCGGGATGAGACTGAATACGTTTGTCAACTTCCTGTTGCATCATTTCATCGCGCATCATTTGTGTATCATCGGCAAACGTATCATTCACTTTCATTTCAATGATGCCGCCATTCAATAACAGTGACGGAACTTTTAAACGCAGCATGAGCGATGAACTGTCAATCCAGTTTTTGCCTCCGGGCCAGCCTGCAACATTTGGTGGAAAGAATAACACCTGACCTAATGCACGCTGAAAAAACATTTGTGCGCGCGGATTATCATAACGCACATCGAAAGTTCTGTTCACACCAACTAATAATTCAATCGGAGATTTAATTTTAGTGCCGATATTTTTTTCATCATAAAACCAATCTGAAGAAAAGATTTTTTCCATCAAGGCGCTGATGTTGTATTTGCTTTGAAAAAAACTTTCTGCAAGTTCGTTTACATGCTGCTCATCAATTTCATCATTTACAAAGTGCTTATAAATTTTGGCAGTGATAAATTTGGCAGTTTGTTTTTGCTCTAATAAAATATCAATAATGTCTTCTCCACCAAATTTTCCTTTTCTTCCGAAAAAAGTTTTTTCACCATAATCATGAAATTGTTCTTTAAATTCAAATATAAGGTTACGTCTGTCGAAACTCCATCCAGTAAAGGCTCTTGCAGCTTCCTTTACATCTTCTTCGGTATAATTACCCCTGCCGATTGTAAACAACTCCATTAACTCGCGTGCAAAATTTTCATTGGGGTGCTGCTTCCGGTTTTGTTGATTATTGAGAAACAAAATCATAGCCGGGGTTTTAGAAACTTCTGTCAACAGGTCGCGGAAATTGCCAAGTGCATGTACACGCATGGTGTTATTCAAATCGCGCAAAAGGTTCCCGAATAAATCGCGGCAGGCAAAATGCCCATGCCAGAAAAAAACCATTCGTTCAGTTAACTGAGCTTTATCGGTTTGCATTTTATACAACCACTTCGAGTTTAAATCAATCAACATTTGCCTGCGCATTTGTTGTGATTCCTTTTTCTCTTCTTTACTTAAATCACCCTTTCTTTTAAGCGGAGCAGTAAATGCAACAGCAGGAATTATTTTATAATCATCGGCATCAACAAAAAGTTGTTTCACATTTTCTGCAATTGATTTTGAAATGTATTGCTCATACTCACCAGGCCGCAAGCCAAAAGCAGCACGACTCCACAGGTGTTGTATTTTCTTTTCTTGCGAAACAGTCATCCTAAAAATTTTTATGTGAGAACGAAAAATGCTCAGCTAATAGTGTGCTACAACTTACTGCCGAATTGAATTTTAGATGAGCTGGAAAGGGAATGGTTTAAAAATGTTTTAGGTTCAGAGTGCTTTGATGTCAGACACCTTTTTCGGGTGTCAGACATCTTGGTTGCGAATAACATTAGTAAACTACATCATGCTTACCTATATCCATAAAAACAACTTTTGTATTTGTTTGAAAATAAAAAATTACACGGCAATCGTATTCAATGGAAAAGCTATAAAAGTTATGAAGTTCTCCGGTGAGTTTGTGTGTTCGTAAACTTTTGTGGTAAGGTTCAGCGATGAAAAGTTCTGTCTTTTTCCAAAACTTTTGCTCAAGCGATTTGTTGTTCTTCACAATTTTGCCGAAGGCCTTCTTGAATGATTAGCTAAAAGCTATTTCCATTATTTAAGAGCAGTCTTTAATTGGTTCAGGTCAGATGAAAACTTTAGCTTTTCTTTTTTAGACTTATTGAAATTTTTTAAAATTTCTTTTCTTCTTTTTTCAATTTCAGAAATTTCATCTTTCAATAAATTCAATTCCTTCTGGATTGAATCCCAATCTTCAACAGAAAGAAACACACCTTTCTTTTTTCCCTTTGTTAGATATTCTACTGTCATATTGTATTTTAATTTTAATACAAATTACGATAAAATTTTTGAAGATGTGAATGGTGAAAAGCTTGTGTGTATGACAAATTGCACTAAGCGGATTTTTTAATCAAGTTTACTACTTCG
>JBDTRM010000258.1:0-15987 GCA_039931675.1 Bacteroidia bacterium
GACAAAGTTGTAATGAATCATTCATCTGAAACACAAGGTGAATTTGAATTTCGTCCGCTTGAACCGGGTTATGGAGTTACAATTGGTAATTCATTACGCAGAATATTACTGTCTTCACTCGAAGGCTATGCAATTACTTCAGTAAAAATCGGGGGTGTTGACCACGAATTTTCAACATTAAAAGGTGTTGTGGAAGATGTTACTGAAATGGTTCTTAACTTCAAGCAGGTGCGTTTTAAACGCCAGATTGAAGGAACAACATTTGAAAAGGTTACAGTATCAGTTAGCGGCAAGGAACAATTTACTGCAGGTGATATTGCAAAGCACACCACAGCATTCCAGGTGTTAAATCCTGAATTGGTTATTTGCAACATGGAATCAAACGTAAAAATCCAGGTTGACATTACGATAGATAAAGGACGCGGTTATGTTCCTGCTGAAGAGAATAAAAACTCTAACATGCTCATGGGAACAATTCCTGTTGATTCAATTTTTACACCAATTAAAAACGTAAAATATTACGTTGAGAATTATCGTGTGGAGCAAAAAACTGATTATGAAAAGTTGATTATGGAAATAACTTCAGACGGTTCAATTCATCCGAAAGATGCTTTGAAAGATGCTGCTGAAATTCTCATTCATCACTTTATGTTATTTAGCGATGAAAAGATTACGCTTGAAACAATGAAGAAAACACCAACTGAAGAGTTTGACGAGACTTCATTGCACATGCGCCAGTTATTGAAAACGAAGTTGGTTGACATGGACCTTTCGGTGCGTGCATTGAATTGCTTAAAAGCTGCAGATGTTGAAACATTAGGCGACCTTGTTTCCTACAACAAATCAGACCTCTTGAAATTCCGCAACTTCGGTAAGAAATCACTTACTGAGTTAGAAGATTTAGTGCGCAGTAAGAACTTAACCTTCGGAATGAATTTAGCGAAATATAAATTAGACAAAGATTAACTAGGATTAAAGGATTAGAGGATTTTAGGATTGACGTAAACCCAATTCAAAATTCAAAATTCAAAATTCAACATTCAGAATTCAGCATGAGACACGGAAGAAAAATAAATCACTTAAGCCGCACGGCAAGCCACCGCGATGCAATGTTAAGTAACATGGCAGCGTCATTGATAATGCATAAGCGCATAAATACTACGCTTGCAAAAGCAAAAGCATTGCGTAAAGTTGTTGAGCCATTGATTACAAAATCAAAGGATGATACAACACACAGCCGCAGAACAGTTTTCTCATTTCTTCAAAGCAAAGAAGCTGTGCAGGAATTATTCAAAACAGTTTCTCCTAAAGTTGGTGAGCGCCCCGGTGGTTACACCCGAATTATCAGATTGGAAAACCGCTTAGGCGATAACGCAGTAATGTGCATGATGGAATTAGTTGACTTCAACGAAATCTATACAGGCAACACTAAGAAGTCTGCAGCAGCTAAAGCAAAAACTACACGCAGAAGAGGTGCATCTAAAAAGAAAGCTGCACCTGTTGTTGAAGCAACTGAAGAAGTTGCGACAGAAGAAGTTGCAACTGAAGAATCAGCGGATAATACAACAGAAGAAACAAAAGAATAATTAACGTTAAACATAAGTGCCAAAGCCCCGATATTTAAAAGTATCGGGGTTTTTTATTGAGTGAATTTTTCAACTGAAGAATTATCAGCGCATTCAAAAATCAGTTCAGCTATATTTTTTTTTAATAGGGGATGTATAAGCTGATGAGCAATTTCATTTAATGGTTCAAGTGTAAATCTGCGTTCATGCAAATGCGGATGTGGAATTTTTAAATTATCTTCGTGAATAATCAAATCATCATAAAACAAAATATCAATATCAATAATGCGCTCATGCCATTTTTCATTTCGTGCGCGACCGAGTTTGATTTCTATCGTTAATATTTTTTGAAGCACTTCTTGCGGAGTTAGTTTCGTTTTTACTTCAATCACCTTATTTAAAAATTCAGGTTGTTCTGTAAAACCCCAAGGCGCAGTTTCATAAATGGATGATGATTTTGTAATTGCTCCTATTTGTTGTTCGAGGAACAAATCCGCATCAGCAAAGTGCTGTAGGCGATTGCCGAGATTGCTTCCTAACAATAAAAAAACAGTATGCATATTTTATTTTTTATCCTGAACAAATACTCTGAATGTGGAAACTTTTGAGATACTATCGGTAACTGCTCCAACGATATTCGGAAAACGCAATGTTACTGACAAGTAATTTTGATTGCATGCTTTTAAAGCAATTCTATTATCATCATCACTGATTAAATGAAAAATAAATTTTTCGCAATCGTTTATTGAGTTTGCATCAGCAACCAACATTCCTTTCATATCATTTTTTACGGAGAGAAACTTTCCGTTTGATGATTTAAACGCAACTGTATCGCCACTAAAGCGAAACAAATAAAATAATTCTTCGCTACCTATATCGTTATAGTTACAAGTAATAATATAATCTGATTGACTGCTTGAAGATAAATAACAAAGGTTGTAACCTCTCAAACAAATCGGTGTTGTTTCATTCAGGTTGTCAAAAAATTGCTTTGAATATTTAATCTCAGGCAAACCTTGTCTTCGCCTTTCCCAATCAAAAGGTTTAAGTGCATCATACCATCCTGGCTTTTGTGATGTTTGAAAAAAACCTTTCATGTATGCTTCCCTGCTCATATCATCATAATGAATTAATCCGTTTTTGTATTGCCATGTTTGAAAAAGATTCAGCATGATTAAAAGAAAAACAAATGCAAGCATCATATTTGAAATTATTTTTTTTCTTTCAAGCATAAATGAAAATGCAGCAGCCAAAGGGAAACTCATCAAGGTGTAAGAATCAATCATAGGTCGCATTCCCCAGCAAATTCCATAGCTCCACGCCCACCATGATGAAAAAATATATGCAGTAACTGTAACCGAAATTAATGTTGCATAGAAAAACGGTTTCTGTTTTTTATAAAGTAAAATCAATCCGAGCGCAGCAATAAACATTACAGGCGTATAAACAAACCATCCTTTGCGAAAACTAAAAAGGAATGAAAAGAAGTATGGTTGCGAAAAGAAAAAATGTTCGTCAATATATGCATCAACCATCCAATGACCTGTTGCATATTTCCAATACAACAGTTGTGGTGAAATCATCAGCAGAATAATTCCCAGACAAATTATTATTGTTGCTTGATATGATTTAAGGAAGAGGAAAAAGTTCTTTAAGCCACCTTTCATCATCACTCCCGCAATTAAAAAATACAGAAAGAGCATTATTGATAACGACCTGATGAGTACAACTAAAACAAACATCACTGTAAATAAAATCAGGTGTTTTTTCTTGTCTTCGGTTATCCATTTATTCCATAAATAAATGCAGATACACAGGAATGAAAAAGAAATGGTATGATTCATCAACCCTTCAAAAGTCGCATACCATAATAGGTTGGTGCCAATGACAATTGTAAATAAAGTGAGTGCAACAGCTTTGTCGGAAAAATAATTCAGCAGCGTTTTACTCAAAAAATATAATCCGATAAATAAATAAATGAGTACACCAATACTCATTGCATTTTGATAGGGCAATGAATAACCATCTTGCGGATAACCAAACAACGGTGCAATAAAATGTCCTATAAAAAAGAAAGGGGAAAGCGCAACGCTCATGCCATAAGTGCTCTTTATTAATCGCTTCCCCTCGGATGTAGTTTGAAACCAGATTTTATCGTGGAAGAAATCAGGATTATTATTTACATAATTTAATTTCAAATCATGATAAATAAAAGTGGACGGCAGATATGCGTAATAACTCGGTGCATCAATAGTAATGCGATTGTAATTCCACAAATCAAAAACTAATGAAATCAATGCAATCAGCAATGCAATACTTACTAAACTTCGTTTTGTATAATTCATTATAATGCTGATGAATACTGATTTCGCGATAAACTTTTAATTTTATAATTCATATCTGATTATTTTTTCTTTTTTTGTCAAGTGAAACAATTCCTGAATTGAAGCGTCCTTTAAATAAATAGATGATTTACTTTGCGCTACAGACTTTCAGAAACCCCGATAGCTATCGGGGTCAACTTTCCGAAAGTTTACTCACAAACACATCACACGAATAATCGAAACAAATAACAAAAATTAATATGAAACAATTCTTTAAATTTATGTTTGCCTCAATGCTTGGATTTTTCCTTTGCATATTTGTAGTAACAATTATCTTCTTTATTTTCATAGCAGCGTTAGTTGCCTCAGTTGATAAGAAAGAAACTACGAGAATAAGTGCAAACACAGTGCTCGAGATAAGATTAGACCAGCCAGTTACACAACGTACAGAGAACAACCCGTTAAAGTCTTTTGACTTTGGAAAAATGAAATCCAATTTTCAACCTGGCTTGAATGACATTGTGGAGTGCATTGACAAAGCCGCTGATGATAAGGACATCAAAGGAATTTATCTTAATGTAGAAAATGTAAGTGGCGGACTTGCAACGATTGAAGAAATCAGAAATGCACTTTTGAGATTTAAGAAATCAAACAAGTTTATTATTTCTTACGGAGAATTTTATTCTCAGAATGCTTATTACCTGAGTTCTGTTGCCGACCAAATTTATCTGAATCCGGAAGGCGAAATTGATTTGCGTGGTTATGCTGCAACTTTAATGTTTATGAAAGGCGCCTTGGATAAATTAGAAATCGAACCCGAAGTAATCCGTCATGGTAAATTTAAAAGTGCAATTGAACCTTTCATTGCTGATAAAATGAGCGATGCAAATCGCGAACAGGTAAAAAGATTTGTTGATGATTTTTGGAATCACACAAAAGATGGAATTGCAACATCAAGAAAAAAATCATCTGAAGAAATTGAAAACATTGCTGACAGCATGAAAGTGGAAAGTGCTGAGGATGCGGTGAAATATGGACTTGCAGACAAACTTATGTATGAAGATGAGTTGATGGATTTGTTGAAAACAAAATCAGGTACAAAAGATGAAAAACCAAAATTAGTTTCGTTAACGAAGTATAATAAAACAGAATCTAAAGTCGGTTTTGAAAAAGATAAGATTGCTGTGATTTATGCTGTTGGTGAAATCAGCAGCGGCAAAGGTGATGATGAAAGCATAGGTTCAGAAACAACTGTAGCAGATATTCGCAAAGCGCGATTGGATAAAAACGTAAAGGCAATTGTATTGCGTGTAAACTCTCCGGGCGGAAGTGCACTGGCATCTGATGTAATCTGGAGAGAAGTTGTGCTTGCAAAAAAAGCAAAGCCAGTTGTGGTTTCAATGGGCGATTTGGCGGCTTCTGGCGGATATTACATCAGTTGCGCTGCCGATAAAATTGTTGCTCAGCCAAATACTATCACAGGTTCGATTGGCGTATTTGGTTTGCTTTTCAACATGCAGAAATTATTCAACAATAAATTAGGACTCACATTTGATACATATAAAACAGGACCTTATGGTGATTTAGGTTTGCCCACACGTCCGCTTACCGAATCTGAAAGAATGAAAATGCAAAACAGTGTGGAGCGCGTATATGACACATTTACAAAACGTGTTGCAGATGGAAGACATATAAATCAAGCTGATGTTGACAGCATAGGGCAGGGCAGAGTTTGGAGCGGAAACGATGCATTGCGAATCGGTTTGGTTGACACACTTGGTAATCTTGGTGATGCAATAAAAATTGCAGCACGTCTTTCAAAAACAGATAAGTATCGCATCTACGAATTGCCTGAACAAAAGGATACTTTCCAGGAAATTATTAAAGAATTGAATGGCGATGTACAATCATCATTTATAAAAAATGAGTTAGGCGATAATGCAAAATATTATCAGAGCATTAAACAGTTGGTGACCCGACAAGGAATACAGATGAGAATGGATTTTGATGTGGAGGTGAAATAAATTCTGTCATTAAAAAGTAGTTGTCATGCTGAACTCACAAAGTTTTATTTTATGCAAATCCTGCTTCTGAAACAGGATTTGCATAAATCAAAAAATCTTTGCAGGAAACTGAAATCCCAAAGTAAAAATATACTCCATCGAAAACCAATGCTGACTTGCTGTTCCATTGCCATACAAAAAAACATTAAAGTAATTTGCATAGCACGGTTTTAATGTTGTTTCTAAATGAAAGTGTTTTAAAAAATCATAACGCAAACCAGCCTCTCCCCCAAAAACAACACCTGCCACATGATACGTATCATTGCGATGTTGTCCCATAACATTAGTGTCTGAGCGTGGCACCACTATTCCTCCGCCTGCTTTGAATATTGCGCTAACCCAATGCTTTTCATTTTTTGCATGATAAAAATTAAGGCGTTTAATTCCTTCAATCATAAAGTAATTAGCGCCATTAGTATGCTCATATTGTAAAAACTCCGGAACCAACATGGTATCCTGGTCATAGTATTTTTCGTTGATCATGCCTTTTAAATGCACAATTTGATTTTGAATCATCACATATTTAACGTGATCATAACTGATCTCAAAACCCAAATCTTTTTTATTGTTTAACCAGTATCCAAAGCGGTAACTGTATTGCGGAATGGTAAGATCTTCATGCAGCATATTTTTCAAGCCCGGTCGGTCTTCTGCTTTGACATTATAAATTGTAAAATCAAAATCGCCTGATCCATTACTTTTGAAATGAATGTCGCTTTTCGTAAACCAATCAAGATTGTATCCAAACGTAAAATAAAAAGTTCCTTTGCCCACAGGAGCCATACCTGGGCAATGGCAGCTTTCGGGCTTATCCTGCGCATATAGTTGTGTGCAAACACACATAATTGCAATTAGTAAACTTCTGATCTTTTTAATTCTCTTCATTCAGTTAGATTTGGTTTCAAAAATATCATTCCATTCAACACCTTTTTAAACATCAACACAATAAATATCTTAATAAAAAGTATTTCTAAATAAAATTTAATTTTATTGCATGGTGATTTGGTGATCGGAAAAGGGAAATAGGTAATTTGGTGATAGTAAAAATGTTGCTGATATTATTGCACATGCGTAAGCCTGTAACAACGAACTTTAGTTCGTTCTTAAAATAATTTGTAAATAATAAATGAAACTATTGATCATTAACAGATTGCCCGCCCGTTCCGTTCGGTCGGGCTTCGTTCCTCGCAATGACGTTACTTATTATGATAGTTAGACTTTCGGAAAGTTCCTTCAACTTTCCGAAAGTTGTTAGAAATAAACAACAAACCCCCGCAACATGCCCATCATCAACTCATTCTTTTCATGGATTATGAAAAAGCGCATTCACCAGATTGAGCTTTTTATCAAATATCCTATTGATGTGCAGGAAGAGCTGTTGCGCAAGTTGTTAAGCGCTGCAAAAAATACGGAGTTCGGTAACTCCTATGATTTTGCTTCAATTAAAAATGCAGACCAATTCAGAAAAAATGTTCCTGTTCAGGATTACGAATCGCATAAGCCTTATATCAAACGACTGATGTTAGGTGAGCAAAATCTTTTGTGGCCGAGCGATGTAAAATGGTTTGCAAAATCATCGGGCACCACATCTGATAAAAGCAAATTCATTCCTGTGAGTCTTGAAAGCATGGAGGAATGTCACTTCAAAGGCGGAAAAGATTTGCTGTCAATTTATTTTCACAATAATCCTGATTCAAATTTATTCAGCGGAAAATTTTTATCGCTTGGTGGTTCGCATCAAATTAATGCATTCAGCAATGAATCATTTTATGGCGATCTCTCTGCTATCATTATGCAAAATCTTCCCTTCTGGATTCAACTGTTTCGTACTCCCGATTTATCAGTTGCATTGATGGATGAGTGGGAAGAAAAAATTCAGAAGATGGCAGCGATAACGATTCGAGAAGATGTAACCAACATCAGCGGAGTTCCTTCATGGACGCTGGTTTTGCTAAAATACATTCTTGACATCACCGGTAAAAACAACATACTTGAAGTGTGGCCTAACTTGGAATTATTCGTTCACGGTGCAGTAAGTTTTGTTCCTTATCGAGAACAATTTAAAAATCTTATTCCTAAAAGTACCATGCATTTTCTCGAAACTTATAATGCTTCAGAAGGATTTTTTGGCATACAGGACAGGACTGATTCTGATGAAATGTTATTGATGTTGGATTACGGAATTTACTATGAGTTTATAGAAGAAGATCATTTGGGATTCGATCATGACAAAGCAATTTCACTGAGTGATGTGGAGGTTGATAAAAATTATGCAATGCTGATTTCAACAAATGGCGGTTTGTGGCGTTATATGATTGGCGATACAGTTATGTTTACTTCAACAGATCCATATCGAATTAAAATTACTGGCCGCACAGCGCATTTCATTAATGCATTTGGCGAAGAAATGATTATTGAAAATGCTGAACATGCAATAGCATCAGCATGTCAGA
Source organism: Bacteroidia bacterium (assembly GCA_039931675.1). Lineage (GTDB taxonomy): Bacteria > Bacteroidota > Bacteroidia > AKYH767-A > OLB10 > JAEUTH01. The sequence continues at coordinate 8,406 of JBDTRM010000258.1, forward strand.
AAACTGACGCAGTGGTGCGCGATTATACAGCAGCGCCTGTTTATTTCAGTGAAGCCGAAAGCGGTGCACATGAGTGGTTAATTGAATTTGAAAAACAACCTGTAAGCATGGGCGAATTTGTTTACTATCTTGATCAGAAATTAAAAGAATTGAATTCTGATTATGAAGCCAAACGCTATCACGATAAAGTACTCCGGCTTCCGATTGTGCGTAACATGCAGGAGAATACTTTTTATAACTGGCTTAAGTCGAAAGACAAGCTGGGCGGGCAACACAAGGTTCCGCGACTTTCTAATCACCGCAGGATAGTAGAAGAAATTTTGAATCAGTTGAAGGTACAAACACAATGAGGTTATTAGTTATTGGTTGTTGGTTATGGGTTTCCAGTTGCACAGTTAATGCGCAGCAGTTTTCATTAATCAAAACAATCCCAACAACAGCAAAATTCTTTACCACTGACAAGCTTGGAAATTTTTATACCATCGAACAAAACGAAATAAGAAAATATAATAGTGATGGGGATTCCTTATGCAGCTATAATTATAAAAATCTTGGCACAATAAATTACCTTGATGCAACTGACCCGTTTAAAGTAATGTTGTTTCAGCCTGAATTCTTAAAAATAAGAACGCTTGATTCACGCTTAAATATACAAGGCGAAATTGATTTGAATTATTTTAATGATCTCGGTTTGCCGCGTTTGGCTTGTGTTACTGACGATGGTAATTTTTGGATATACGATCAGCAAAATCAGCGGCTTATAAAAATTGATCAAAAGGGAAATATTTTACTTACCGGGAATTCCTTCAATCAGCTTATTGATCATTCACTTAATCCACGGCTTCTTGTTGCAACCGATACATGGCTGATGATGCGCAATGCTGATTCAACAGTTTATATATTTGACAAGTTTGGTAATTATTACAGAAACATCCCTTTGATTGTAACCGGCAATTTTCAGGCAACAGAGAATCGAATTTTATATTTTAAGGAAAACAGACTTTACACGCTTGATATAGATACCGGCAAGGAATCAATACTCGAAACTCCTGAATTGACAGGCACATCAGCAGTCCGCATGGAACAACACCGTTTATATGTAAAAAAAGCAAATGCGCTTGAAGTCTATTCTTTCTGATTTTTCAGTCTTTATTGATAATGTTCAAAAGAAAATGTTCGCTATTCAGATTCTTTACTTTTAATTCGTAAAAATTTTGAAATCCATAATTTTCGTTAATCATAGATTGATCTCATGGGAATGCACATAGCTGTTGCCGGTAATATCGGTTCAGGAAAAACGACACTCACTACTCTTCTCGCCAAAAATTTTAAGTGGGAGCCTCATTATGAATTGGTGGATAACAATCCATACTTAGTTGATTTTTATGAAGACATGCAACGATGGTCTTTTAACCTGCAGATTTATTTTTTGAATTCGCGTTTCAGGCAAGTGGTGCAGTTTCAGAAAAACACTAAAACAATTATCCAGGATAGAACCATCTATGAGGATGCAAATATTTTTGCTCCTAATTTGCATGCAATGGGTTTAATGACATCGCGCGATTTTCAAAATTATATTGATTTGTTTCAACTGATGTCAGCTTTTATTAAACCACCAGATCTGTTGGTTTATCTTCGCGGCAGTGTGCCTGCATTGGTTAACCAGATACAGAAACGCGGGCGCACTTATGAAGACAACATTCGCCTCGATTATTTAAAACGTTTGAATGAGCGTTATGAAGCATGGATATCAGAATATGATCTTGGTAAAATTCTTATCATTGATATTGATGAAATAAATTTTGCAGATAACCCCGAAGATCTTGGTGCAATTGTAAATAAAATCAACGCTGAGTTGCACGGACTTTTTTAATTTGAGGTTTTTGGTTTAGAATGTTCTCCCGAACAAATCGGGATCGAAATTCAAATAGTTTTATTGATGGTGATTAATTATTTGTCTGGGGTCGGGATGATATCCCGAGTTACAATCGCCCGCTAAAATAATTTCGTGTTACTACTTTTTGTAATTCCCGCATTATAATTAATCGTGTAATTGATTCGGAAATCTTTTCGTTGTTATTTTCTTTTTCACTACTTTCTGCAACTGCCGCTGCCACTATTCTTTCACTTACATCAATGTGATATAAAACCTGCATCAATTTTTCATTATTATAATTCAGGAGTTGTTCCACATGCGGTAAAATTTGATTGAAAAGTTCTTCGTAAGCTGTGGCTTCTTTACCGGAAAATTTTATTTCCATTCCATACCAATCAAAATCTTTAATGATTTGATCTGCAGTTTGTCTTATTAAATCAACACGCCTGTAATAAGCCTGTAAATCGTTCTCAGTGAAAGATGGAAGTAGCGACATAAAATCAAAAGTAATTCAAACTTTTGATTTCAACATTCATTATCTGAAATGTCAATGCGACTGCCACTACCACTTTATTCGCCTTTATTCTTTTTGCTTTCAATCATATAGCTCACTACTAAACCAATACCACCGCCTAAACCGATTAAGCTGAAATAAATTGCTTCCACATTTTCTAAATTGTGCAAAGCAAAATTCTGAAGAAGCAAGGCAAAGAATAAACCAAGGCCACAACCTATCAGGAGTAATCCTAATTTAAGCGCCCAAAAAGGATTGTTTTTTCGCATGGGCAGATTGACACCTCGTTCAATCATTGCCATGTTTTCTTTATTAGTAAAATAGCGCAATCCGAAAATCATTGCAAATGCACCAAGGAAAATAAAAATAGGAATTAAGTCACTGATCATAGTTTTAAAATTTTTAAAGTTTATATTTCCCGATGATTCGGGATTATTTGAGATTTGTAACTATGACTACGGTTTTTGAAATGAGGTTACACTCCTGGTGAAAAAAGTTTGAAGGTGGAATGATAGAATGATAGAATGGGAAATCCTACCATCCTGTAATCCAATAAATCCTAGTTCAGACAATATTCTCCCAAGTGTAACCTTTTACTTCAATCTCGCATCTAACAAACTGCATGCAACCCAAGGCTTCGGATATTGAACTGATTCAATCAGTATTAAAAGGTAATCGCATGGCGTATGCCGACTTGATAAAGCGGCACCAGCGCTATGTGTTTACGCTGGCTTTGCGGTTTGTAAAAAGTCGTGAAGAAGCCGAAGAGGTTGCACAGGATGTATTTGTAAAAGCATTTAATGCTTTGAAGGATTTCCAGGGTACTGCAAAATTTTCCACATGGTTGTATCGCATTACATTTAATACTGCCATGGTTTATAATAGAAAGAAAAAATTAGATTTGGTTTCTGTTGATGATGAGGCCTACGGTTATAGTGCGGCAAGTGAGATAGCAACAGATAGTGATGAAAGCTTTGATCATAAGTCCAAATCAGTTTACCTTAGCAAAGCAATTAATTCATTAGCAGAAGATGATGCAACTGTGATAACCTTATTTTATCAGAATGAACAATCGCTTGAAGAAATTGCAGAAATAATGAACATAGAACCGAACAATGCAAAGGTAAAACTGCATCGCGCGCGTTTAAGATTGAAACAGAAATTGGAAGTGATGTTGAAAGAAGAAGTGAAGGATTTAATTTAGTCATTGGTCAATTGTCATTGCGAGGAACGAAGCAATCTTATGATATATAGTAGGAACTTAAAGAATTTCGTGACTTGTAATTGAATGAGGAATAATACTACCAATGTACAGATTGCTTCGTTCCTCGCAATGACGGTCTATAAAATCGTAAATCGCAATTCAAAAATCGTAAATCAAAAAAAATGGAAGAGCAAATTTGGAACTACATTGATGGCACTTGCACTGAAGAAGAAAAAATTCAGTTTGAAAAACTATTAGCATCAAATGCCGATATAAAGAAAAAGTATGAGGAATTATTGCAATTAAATCAACTGTTTGCGGCTGCTGAATTAAATGAACCTTCCATGCGTTTTACGATGAATGTAATGGATGCAATCAATGCTGCTGTTCCTGTTACACCATTAAAAACATTTGTTGATCAACGCATCATAAAATCAATTGCAATATTTTTTGTTGGGACTATTTCTGTTTTATTGATTTATCTTTTATCTCAAATGCAATGGAGTTTTTCATCAGGCAACAACTTCAATTTCAACTTTGATTTTGATACATCAAAAATATTCTCAACCACTTTTATAAATGTTTTTGTGATGATCAATGTAATCCTTGGATTGCTTTTGCTTGATAAATATTTGCATTGGAAAAAGTTTGAGAAAAGGATTTCTCATTGATGCGATTATTCAACAAGGCATGGAATTGTAGGTTGCATAGATTGTGGTTTTTCTAAGCCATTGTATTGCAGGATCAATGGTTGATTGCTGTCAACAATATTTCCTGAAACACTATATTCATTAAAATCAAAATTGAGTGGAAGTATAATATGTCTGTACTTGTGATGGTTGAGTTTGTTTTGTTCAATGATTGAAATTCTTTCAGCCTGCGGCAATTCGTTCAGATAACGAACCTGCGGTTTTATTTTTGATTGCAGGTAATAATCAATTGCAATCAGTTGAGATAAAATTTCGTCATCGCTATAATACAATTTGCTGAACTCAAAAAGCAAATCGTAAATATCGTACAACGAATGTTTGTGGAAACTTTTGTGAGCAATAAAATATTCCCCCAATCCTAATAGAAAATCAAATATGCTATACTTATTAGAAATATATTTTAACGTATGCACTGCACGTTTCTTATTCCAGTAAATTTCCAAAGCTTCTTCAAGCAATGTTAACCTGTGCAGTTCATTCTTCGATAAATATTTGCTTTCAATAATCTGGTAAGGTGGCAACGGATCATAAACATAACCATCTTGCTGATGTTTGCTGCGCATAGGTGTGCCACGCAAAAATTTCAGAAATCCCATTTGCAGTTCTGGCGGATGCAGCTTAAATGTTTCTTCAATGCTGTGTTTAATATCGTTCCATTCATCAAGCGGTAAGCCAACAATCAAATCAAGATGCATTTCAATTTTATCATCTAATTGTTTGATAACTGCACTTGTCTTTTCAAAATTCTGTTTACGACTTACTTGCAGATTCGCTTTTTGATTTACTGTTTGAATTCCAATTTCAAACCGGAACAAACCCTTCGGCACATGCTCTTGAATAAATTTCACAATATCAGGGTGAACAATATCAGCCGTAATTTCAAATTGAAAAACATTACCGGGTTGATGGTGCTCAAGAATAAATTGAAACATATCAATGGTAAAATCTCTTTTAATATTAAACGTACGGTCTAAAAATTTAATCACTCTGCCATGTTGCATCAGGTAAAGCAAGTTGGATTTGATATCCTCCATTGGCAACATGCGAACCTTATTATCCAAACTTGCCAAACAAAACTCACACTTGTAAGGGCAACCTCTCGATGTTTCAATATAGCAAACCTTGTTATATAAATCTTCTGTCTTATCATATTGATAAGGATTTACACCAATGTAATTTTCCAAATCAAAAGTAAGCTGCTGCGGTAAAAAACAAACTGTATCATTTACTTTGTGAACTAAGTTTGGCACTAAACTCACATCAGGATAATTATCCAAAAACAAACTGAATGGAATTTCCCCTTCGCCTGCAATGATGTAATCTACTTCGGGTCGTGATATAAAATCATCATACTCATAACTAACTTCTGGTCCACCTAAAAGTATTTTTATTCCGGGTTTCAGTTTTTTCAAAAGGCGCGCAACAGCAAGCGTTTGAGTAATATTCCAGATATAACAACTGAATGCCACCACATCATAACCGCAACATCTGTCTGCAATATCCTCCGGTTTTTCTTTGATGGTAAATTCGCACCAATCAATTCCCTCACGATGTTTATTCAATGCATACAATAACCTGACGGCTAAATTCAGGTGAATGTATTTTGCATTAAGAGTAGTGAGCAGTAGTTTCATGTGTGATAGTCAACTTTTCATTATAATAATTGATGCTCTTTCAGTATTTTTTGAAAAGCAAAAAGGTCAAGCACTTTTATGAAAGGAAAATTTAAAGTTTTTAAGATTCCAAAATCTTTGTCGTTCGTAACAAGGAAATCAGCATTGCCCCATACAGCACAATCAGCAAATTTGTTATCATCAGAATCTTTAGGAATTAAATTCCATGAAAAATAGTTTTTAACTTCAATAACATTTTTCGTGTTCTGGATAGTATCTAAAACTGATTCCGCTATTTCACTGCTCATGTGTCTTGAAATTATTTCTTCATATTCCAAAAGAATTTCAGTGGTGACACAGATTTCTATTTTATTGTTGATTATGGATTCAAAAACCCAATGAAAAGGTGATTTTCGTGAAACGGAAACTAATAAAATATTGGTGTCAATAACTACCCTTAGCATTATTTTCTTTTATAGGGAGTTCGCATTTTTTGGTTCACCATTTTTAATGCATCGTCATCAGTCCAACCTTTTTCATCCCAAACTTTGTCTGTAGCATCCATAGCTTTATTTGCAAAATAGGATCCAAGCATTTTTTGAATAGCCTGTAAATCATTTTCAGAAATGTTTCTTGAATAAAGTTTCAGCAATTCTAGTTGCAGATTCGATAAAGGTTTTTGAAATGTTTCCATTGTAATTGAATTTTAATCCAAATTTAAGAATTGTTTTCGGTCAAAGAATTTTACTTTTATATAACCTTCAACAGCTTCATAAATATTCGGAATAAGTTCTTCCATTGTGTCTGCCTGTGTAAAGCATCCGGGCAATGAAGGTAATTCAGCCCAAAACCCTTTCTTTTCGTCTGTATGAATAATAACCTTAAATTTCATTTGCTTGTTTTTTTGCAAAGATACCTTTTGCATTTACACGTCAACTCTTTTTCTACTTCCCCGTCACCGGAATATGTTGTGATCCTACCGCAACTGTATATGCAGGGCTGCATGGCAATTTGTTTTAAACTATAAGCTTGTTTTCATTTACATTTTCATCAGCTTCAAAGTAAAAGCTAACTTCCCGGTCTTGACATTTACAAAATAGATTCCATTCAAATAGTTTGTCGTTTGGAGTTTCAGGTTTGAAGTTGGTTCAGCAATTTTTATTTCATAAACTATTTTTCCCAAAGCATCAGTAACAATAACAACGTCATTAATATGAAACTCTAAACCCGAAATTTGAAACTCTGATGTTGTTGGATTAGGAATAAGACGAATCATTTCAAATGAATTTGAAATATCATGAACACCTGTTAAATCCATAAAAATAGAATCGCTCACATTAGTGCAGCCATTACTATCTGTTACCTGCACACTGTACCAGCCTGTAAGCGTAACCGTGTAAGTGTTGTTAGTTGCACCGGCAATAATATTTCCATTCATCAGCCATTGATTGTCCGTGCTGCTTGAACTGGTAAGCAAACTTACGTTTTGTGTGATGGTTGGTTTTGCAGGCAGTGCATTTATTGTAATTCCTATACTATCTGAATTTGAGCAGTTATTGCCATCCGTTACCACCACTGAGTAATTTGCTGTAACATTTGCAATAATTGTTTGAGTTGTTTCTCCGTTACTCCATTGGTAAGAAACATTTCCTGTGCCTGCATCAA
>JBDTRM010000259.1:0-29677 GCA_039931675.1 Bacteroidia bacterium
CTACGAAAGGCTATCCAAGCGGATATATAACAGTTGTAAGAGATAAGAAGTAAAACAACAAGCGCTCACCCTTCCAGATGATAGCTGGGACTAAAGGACACAGCCGCACAAATTCTTTAAAAAATGCCTGTTAGGTTTAAAAACTTAACAGGCGTTTTTGTTTTTTCCTTTTATACTTTTGGGCGGCTTTAAAAAAGAAACATTCAATAACTTATCTGATTTATTTTTCTTTGAGCATATTATATGAAAGTAACAGAACACCTGGCGCAGGCCAAAAGCACTTTATTCAGCATTGAAATATTGCCGCCTTTAAAAGGAAAGAGTATTCAATCAATTTTTGATTCCATTGATCCGTTGCTGGAATTTAAACCGCCTTTTATTGATGTTACTTATCATCGCGAGGAGTATGTTTATAAAAAACGTGAGGGAGGTTATCTTGAAAAAATCTCGATACGCAAGCGACCTGGAACGGTTGGAATATGTGCTGCGATTGTAAATAAATATAAAGTGGATGCAGTGCCGCATTTAATCTGCGGGGGTTTTACGAGAGAGGAAACTGAGAATGCATTGATTGAATTAAATTTCCTGGGTATAGATAATGTTTTGGTGTTGCGTGGTGATGCCATTAAAACAGAAAACAGTTTTGTGCCTGAAATTAACGGCCATCATTATGCATTGGATTTAGTGAAACAAACTGTAAATCTGAATAAGGGAATTTATCTTGATGAGGATTTATCGGACACTGAGAAAACTACTTTCTGTATTGGAGTTGCGGGTTATCCTGAAAAGCATTTTGAAGCGCCTAATCTTCAGACTGATTTGGTTTACCTGAAAAAGAAAATTGATGCAGGCGCTGATTATGTGGTTACGCAAATGTTTTATGATAATGAGAAGTATTATGAGTTTGTAAACCGCAGCCGCGAAATGCAGATTAATGTACCCATCATACCGGGATTAAAGGTACTTACTACAAAAAAACAGCTTACGGGTTTACCTAAAACTTTTCATATTGATTTGCCGCAGCAGTTAATTGATGAGGTGATGAAATGCAAAACTGATGCTGATGTAAAACAGGTGGGTATTGAATGGGCAATACAACAATCGAAAGATTTAATAAAATTTGGTGTGCCTTGTTTGCATTATTATACGATGGGTAATCCTGATATTATTAAGCGGGTGGCGCAGGGGGTGTTTTAGTGGAATAAAAAAGTTGTTTGGAGATTGAAATTTTTATCTACATTTCCATCACAATTATTACCCTGCTATGATCCATGATTTTTTAAACCTGCTGTTTCCAAACCGTTGCCGCGCCTGCGAAAGAAATTTAGTAAAAAGCGAGGAAGTGCTGTGCACATTTTGCAGATTCAAATTGCCAAAAACAAATTTTCATAGGTACCACGATAACCCTGTGGTGAAGCACTTTTGGGGCAAAACAAATGTGACCGATGCCACTGCCTATTTTTATTTTCATAAAGGCGATCGTGTTCAACAACTCATTCATTCATTAAAATATAAAGGAGATAAGGAAGTAGGGCATATACTGGGAAATATGTTTGGCTGCGATTTGCGCGAAAGCGAAAATTATAATCAAATAGATTTTTTAATTCCTGTGCCTTTGCATAAAAGCAGAAAATATTCACGCGGCTATAATCAAAGTGAAATGATTGCCAAAGGACTTAATGAGTCAATGGAAATACCGGTAGAGACAAATATATTATTGCGCGAAAAAGCAACTGAAACGCAAACTAAGAAGAGGCGATATACACGCTATGAAAATATGAAAGAAGTTTTCATAATTAAAAATGCTGAACATTTAACAGGCAAACACTTTTTATTGGTTGATGATGTTATCACAACCGGTTCGACACTTGCAGCATGTGCTGAAAAATTGTTGCAGATAAAGGATGCTCGGGTGAGTATAGCTGCATTGGCTTACGCTCATCATTGACGATGGGTGCTTTCGGTGGTTGGTGAAAAAAACACCAACCACAGGCAAAGACTTTTGTATTTTCGACTTGGTACTTGTTGATTAAACCGTAGCCAAACTGCTTTTCAGCTTATCAATAACACGAACTTCGGTGGCATCAATATTTTTCAGTTCGGCAAGGTAAACGCTTACCCAATCGCCAAACAAAACAAAGTAAAATGCTTTTTCCAATTGCGTGGTTCCTTTTGACCATACTTCGTGAATGTGCGGAGTGCAGTTTGAAACTACTTCTTTAACAAAATCCATTCTTTTTTGAGTGCGATAGAAATCATCGTTATTTCTGAAAAATATAACTGCAAGTGAATCATTTTTATCAACCCAACCCACCAATTCATTATGATTCATTTCGGGGATGGCTGCATGCCAGCAAAGCAACTTGCTGTTTTCGTTAATCTGCTGGCGAAAACGCACGCATACACCTTCGTAATTTGCTGCACTGTAAATCACAATAGTTTTACCAAATAACTGATCAGCTAATTTTTTTGCATCACGTTTTATGTTTTCTGTTTCGGCATTTAATAGGGCCAAAACATTTTTTAATTGATCGTTATAATCAGCCTTGATAAGTTTTAAACCGATTAAAACATAAAACAGTTGTGTGAATGAGTAAGGGAAACAAGCACGCGGAGGCATGCCGTGAGGAATAAGAATATGATCGAGGTTATTTGCTTTTGCAATTTCAATCACCTTGCCGCCACCACTTACACAAACAATTTTCGCTTTGCGCTCAAGCGCAATTCCGAGGGCTTGCAATGTTTCTTCAGTATTACCTGAATATGATGATACAATAACCAAGGTATGCTTATTCACGTAAGCAGGAATAAAATAATCTTTGCAAACGAGAATCGGAATATTGATTTGCTGTTCGAGTATTTGTGCAAGCACAGTGCCTCCTATACCTGAACCGCCAAGACCTGTTACAAGTATGTTCCTGATTTCATTTTCAGGGGGAGTCATTTTTGAAGCTTCGCCAATTGCAATGGCTTCATTTAATTTTTTAGTAAATGATTCAACATGTTCTTTCATAATAAGGGATCGTTTTTGATAAGCGGTCAAATGTAAATTATGATTGCATTAGCAGCAAATATTGATGCAACTGAATTTTTAAAAAAAAACGGAGGCAGTGATTCTGTCTCCGTTTTGAATATCAGTAATATAATTTTTATGCCTGACCTAAATTTCTCATGTACCTGAAATGAGATATTACTGCTTTAGTCATGGTAGGATACGCATTGTATGGTACATCGAACTTTTTGCATGCTTCAATTAAAATAGCATTAATGGCAGGATAATGCACATGACTTACGCGGGGAAATAAATGATGTTCAACCTGGAAATTCAATCCGCCCAAAAACCATGAAACAAATTTATTTTTAGTTGCAAAGTTACTGGTGGTCGCCACCTGGTGAATAGCCCATTCAGATTCAATTTTCATATCTTCATCAGAAGCATTTACGAAAGCGGTATTTTCAACAGCATGAGCCAACTGAAATACGATGCCTATTGTAATACCCATAACAGCATGCATAATTGAAAATCCAATGATGAAATTTACAAAACCAACAAAATAAATAGGGATTGCGATATAGAATAAGAGGTAAAGAAACTTGCTTACCCAAAAGATAATATGCTCTTTAGTTGTAAAAGTTTTGATAGGTGTGCTTACAATTTTTCTAGAAAAATACTTCATGAAATCGGTATATAATACCCACGATATAGTTGCAAGGCAATAAGCAAACAAAGCATAGTAATGCTGGTACTTATGCACTTTCAAACGCTCCTGCGATTCGCATAAACGTATTACGGGAAACTTTGAAATATCATCATCCACACCATCAATGTTGGTGTATGTGTGATGAATGATGTTGTGTTTTATTTTCCATATAAATGCATTGCTGCCAATTGCATTCATCGTTAAGCTCATTGTTTCATTAATCCATTTTTTTTGCGAGTAACTGCCGTGGCAGGCATCGTGCATCACATTAAATCCAATGCAGGCAATTACAAATCCGAGTAATGCGCACAGCAATATTGAAACAAGAGCGGGAAGATTAAATGCAAGCAAACTTATATACAAAATAAATGCTGCAGGAATGAGCGTTAAAGTTTTAATGTACAATTTAAAATTGCCTGTGCTTTTAATATTTTTTTTGCGAAAATATTCGTCAACAGATTGCTTTACGGCATCATAAAAGCGGCTGTTCTTGTTGTTAAATGTTACCTTACTCATGGGGGTGCTTTGTCTAAATTTTGCGCAAGGTAACTTTTTTGGGATTGGAACAAATGAAGATGCTCAATTTTGTGGCAATATGCTGTGTTAAAGTTTGCCATTGCAATAAAATTATTTCTGCAAAGAAGTTCTTAATGCTATAACCTTCAATGGTTTAAAGTTGAGATGTATCATAGCCGTTGATACTCAAATTTAGGCACTCCCTTGTGTCCCTGTGCATCATAAAAGTCGAGAAAATGCAGCTTGTAATAATACCCTTTCTGATCTTTAATGATGTAAATAAAGTTTGGCTTAACGTTATAATGAGTTGTTGAAAAACTGTAATATTTCCAATCGAAACCAATTGCATCCCGCTTAGTTGATAATGCAAGCAATTTTGCGAAGTTATAATCAATAGCATTGTAATCAGTAACACTGTCCGTAGCGGCCATAGTAAGATATGGATTTAACAAAACTCCGTTTACATAATATGGTAACGGTGGAATAAAATCGTAATAGATATACCGATAGCGCGTGAATAAAATATCCCATTTCGTTTTTTCAGGTTCGAGGTTCAAAGTAGTTCCATTGTTATCAAAAGTAAAAAAGATGTAACTGTGATTGGATGATTTGAAAATTGATTTTGATACAACATTTGTATCAGAAAGCCTGCAATATGAAAATGCATAACTGGTGCTGTTTACTTCATTAAAAATAATTTTCCAGAACCGGTCAGGATCGCTGTATTCATAACCGCGATCAATTATATAAACCCTATTGCCTGTTGCCGATTGCCAATTGCCAATTGCAGTTGAATCAGGATGCCATGACGAAGCATCAAATTTCCATTCGCATTGCGCAGTATCAGTAACTGTTACCATATTGGTACTATTTGTTTGAGCAGCAAATGATGCCTTGCCACCGTTAATCCAAACATGAGATCCGGTACTTCCACATTCAAATGCTAAATCCCAGTCTTTAAAATTATTGCCCAATGTGTCTTTTGTTTCAAGATCATAATAAACTTCGCGGCTGTAATCTTCGCCAATGTTTATTGACGATAATTGGGCATCGCCACTATGCTCAGGTAATATAACAGGTTCATCATCTTTCAAACATGATGAAATGATCATAATAAAAGCAAATGCAATTAAAATGCTTGTAGCAGATTTTATTTTTTTAATGGTATTCATTTTATCGTTTTAAAACAGCCTTTAAATAACTGAAGTTTCACTTCGGCAACGAAGTATGTTCCAGTTCCTACAGGTAAATCTCCGGCCCCGCTATGTGGAGCACCACTAACTATAGTACTGCTTACGTTTTTCACATTCAATATATTTTTAATTCCTGTTGTGATTGTTAATGCCTGGTAAAATTTTTTACTCACGGTCCAATCTAAAAACGAGAATGGATCAGATTGGGTGAGATATGGTTGTGAGTTATCATCCAATGCAAAAGCTTTTGTTTCGCCCACATGCTTAAAGAAAATTCCTGACGAAAGATTATACCTGTTATTCGTATAAGTTAGTGCAAGGCGATACTCAGGTGTACTGAGATAACTCTGAAGATCATAATATTGTGAGAGCAAATTATACGTAGCAGTATTAAAAAAGCCTGCATCGAATTTTATAGCATTACTTTGAAATGTTCCGCTGATGCCGAATCCGTAATTTTTATAGGAGCCTGAATTAATGTAAGTGTAGTAATTTGTTTGTGCATCATTGAGCGCAAGCGTAATAGTATTTTGAATATCATTATAAAAAACAGAAGGTTCAAACTTAATGAGGCTTGATGTAAAAAAATGGGTATGCTCAATGGATAACTGGTAGTTTATTGAGTTCTCAGGATTCAGGTTTGGATTACCCCGGATGTTATGATTCACATCCACAAAATCAAGATAAAGTTCTTTTAAGGAAGGCGAACGATATCCGCTGGCAACTGATAAACGTATAAAGGAATTGGATTTAAATGTGTATTTTAAATTTATTGCAGGAATAAAATGTATGCCATAAGAAGAGTTATCAGCGATACGAAATGCAGGACGAATTTGTAAAGCCTTTAGTGCTGTCCACTCTGCACTTGCAAAAACAGCATAATCACTAATTGATTGTTTCCCCGGAATTTTTGCTCCGCTACCGTTTTCAAAATTGAAGTCGAACCCCGCCTGGTAATTTAATTTCTTAAAACGAAAATTACTGTAATCTGCTTTTATGTTTGCTGCATTAAAAGTTGTAGCGTTATCATCTTCATTATTATTATTGAGTAACGAGTTCTCAAGCGTAACCATATTCTTGTAGTAATCAAGTTTTGTGCGTTGATAGGTTTGGTAAGATGCATTGGCGTTAATCTTTGATTTAACGCCAAACTTTTGCGTATAAAAAAGTGAATTAGTTAATCGTTTTGTTTCATAAACATTGTCAAACGAGTATGCCTCATAAGGTGTTATAACAGGTGTGCCATAATCATAAATTTTCTCCGATAAAAAATCGCCTTTATAACGTAACTGTGCCGATTTAAAACGATAGATATATCCAAGTCCTCCGAAATATTGTTCGCGCGGATTCCATAATTGATCACGTGTTTCTCCGTCAGGTGAGTATCCATCAAAAAAATTTCTTCCGCCATAAAGGCTTATGCTGTTTGCAGCTTTATTGAAGTTAATGGCGCCATCAAAATTATATGTTCCTATTGATTCATATTTTGAATTGAGATCAACCTGCAAAGGATTATCAGTATTGTTTTTTGAAATCAGGTTGATCACGCCTCCCAAAGCATCAGCACCATAAACAGTTGATACCGGACCTTCAACCACTTCGATATGTGAAATATTTGAAAGATTGATCTGGCTCAGATCAATGTTGCCATTTTCGCGGCCTATCACAGGAACTCCGTCAATAAGTATTTTAATATTCTGACCGCTCAATCCCTGCATATTAATACTGCTGCCTAAGATGGGATCGGTATTAACCTGCATGTTCAACTGGTTGTTCAGTATATCACGCAGGTTTGTGGCAGCCTGCAGTTGAATTTCGCGCGAGCTTATAACTTTTACCTTATACAAAGACTGCTCCACAGGTTTTTCATTTAGCTGCGCTGTTGAAACGTTGGCAGGGTCTAACATTATTTCCAAAGGATCAAGATAAAAAACCGAAGGAGCATTGCTACTGATTTCCGTTTCCTTCATTTTATAACCAAACTTATAAACGGTAAGTTTAAAAGGCGGAGCAGCATTAAATTTTACATTGCCTCCAACATCAGTATTAAAATGCTGATTGTTTTTGTTTTGCTGATTTGATGAATTAACTGATACTGTGGCATAAGCTAACTGGCTCGAATCTTTTGTGGAAAGCACTTTAATATTGAATTCATTATTCTGACCGGAAAGATTGCTTTTTAAAAACAAAAAAATAAAACACAGTATTAAAATTTTTGCAGATGCTGACTTAAAGGAGGCAAAGCCACTAATCCATTTCACATGTATCCGATTAAAAAAATCCATATTTCAAAAAAATAAAAATCATCCCCCGATAAGTTTTTTGCCACTAAGGCGCAAAGACACGAAGGGTTGTCAATTAATCTTAGTGTCTTCGTGCCTTCGTGGCAATATAATTATTGCACTATCAATTTTTGCACTAATGATTCATTGCCGTTAGTTAGTTTCACAAGATAAATTCCCTTGCTGAAATCGCTTACATTTAATTGCTTTTTATTAAGGCCAGATGTTGCATCAAAATTTTGCTGCATCACTTTATTTCCACTTATACTATAAACCGATAAATCACAAGAGCCTTCTGTTTTATTATTGAATACCAATGTTGAGTTATCAGTAGTTACATTTGGATATAAGGCCATGCTTTTTAATTGAGCTTGTTCAAACTCATTAATAGCAGTCGGGTAATTAGTTAAATTGAAAAATATATTTCCATCAGCCGCACCGCCAAAGCCGGTAAAAATAATTTTAGAAATGTTCCCGTTTTGCGAGTTTATAAAATAGCAAAGTGAGTCTTCAATAACGTAAGATGATCCATTAAATGTTTTCCAGTCATAACCGATTTCTGAAATGTTGTCAGTATATAGGTTTACATAATTTGCGGGATCAACAGTTGTTAAGTCAATATGCCGAGCCTCTGCTGACTGCACATCAATATTACTTAAAACACCTGTTGTGGGGTAGTAAACCCCTCCGCCTATGTCTGCAAAATACCGGGTAAATAAAAGATCCCAATTTAAAGTAATTGGCTCACGGTCAAGTGCTACATTATTACGTAAGGAGTAATAGCCGAAATTTTTGTCCACATAATTTGATTTGTAAATAGTAGTGTTAACATCATTGGTATTATCAAGATTTGAGTAGTGTATGATATAATCACCGGCAAGAGTTTTTTGCTGAATGAATAACTTACGGTATTCATCAGGAAAACCCATTGTCGTAAGTTTAATTACAAACAAAGAATCGCCATTAACAGTATGGTTACTGGGATTATAAATTCCCCAGCCAAAATCGTAAGGATTTGACGTAGCAATGTTTACGTTCAATGCGCCTGTGCTCCAACTGGTGTCAGTGTTATTAAGCACCTGCCATGTTGATAATCCTGTAGTATCCAAAGTTGCAAATCCTGCTGCATTTGTATTGGGACATTGGTAAACAGTTACACCATTAATATGATTTGCAAATATTGCAACATCAAAAGTTCCCAGGTTAAAAGCTAATTCCCAGTTATTATTGGGAACGGAACTCTTTGCAAATGTTTGTGTGCTGTAGTAAACATCATTGGCATAGCCGGCACCTAATGAAACAGAATCAGAAATTGTTGTCTGGGCAAAAACATTTAATCCTGTTATGATAACAAGAATTGAAGTAAAAAATCTTTTCATATAATTTTGTTTTAAGATGTGAATGAAGGGGGTAACGTGTATTAATAAGAATTGTACAAATGTAACCGACATTGCTTTGGCAGGCTTACAAATGAGCATTCATTACACCAATTTTACAGTGCGCTGACGAAAAAATTTATCCTGAAAATTTCCGGAAGAAAAATATGATTTAGGTCATATTTGACGAAAAAAGTATCTAAAAGAAAATATTAAGAAGATTATCTCAGCCGTTTCGCTTAGATAGTATTTGGTATGTTGGTACAGAAAGTTTTATCTTTGAAAAAACAATATGATTTAATTTGAAAAATATGCAAAGACAGTATAACGTTATTATTGAGAAGGGACTTGACGGGTATTTGATTTCATCAGTTATTGAATTACCGGGATGTCATACGCAAGCAAAAAATCATGACACCCTGATCAAACGTACCAAAGAAGCGATTGAACTCTATTTAGAGGTTATGAAAAAGCCAATTCATAAAAGCAAGTTTTTAGGATTACAACAAATAGAAGTTTAATCAGATTATGTCAAAACTTCCTTTGCTTACTGCCCGTGAGCTAATTAAAATATTGTCTAAACTTGGTTTTGTTTTAAAAAGACAAAAGGGTAGTCATATTTTTTTCGAACACCCCGATGGGCGTACTACTGTAATTCCAAATCATACAGGCGAACAGTTAGATCGTGGCTTGCTCAACAAAATAATTAAGCAAGATTTGAATATGGATCCCGTTGAGTTTTTAAAAAGCAGATAAAATAATTTCAACTTACATAAGCCGTTTCGCAACCTCATCCCAGTTAATCACATTCCACCATGCTGCAATGTAATCAGCACGTTTGTTTTGATACTTGAGATAGTAGGCATGTTCCCATACATCAATTCCCATAACAGGTGTGCCTTTAACCTCAGCTATATCCATTAATGGATTATCCTGGTTAGGTGTTGAGGCAATCACTAATTTATCATTTTGTTTTATCAGCCATGCCCATCCGCTACCGAAGCGTGTTGTTGCAGCTTCGTTAAATTTCTTTTTGAAATCATCAAAGCTTCCGAAAGAACCATTTATAGCATCCGCTACTTTGCCTGCAGGAGTGCCGCCACCATTAGCTTTCATCAATTGCCAGAACATGCTGTGATTATAATGTCCGCCACCATTATTGCGCACTGCAACAGGATAGGTTGAAACTTTTTGAAGAAGAGATTCAATAGTTGGTGTCTTATCAAATGTCATGGTTGACAATGCTTTATTAAGATTATCCACGTAAGCCTTGTGATGACGGTCGTGATGTATCTGCATCGTAAGCTCGTCAATATGTGGCTCAAGGTCGGTAAACTGATAAGGCAAATAGGGTAAGGTGAACATGCCTGTGTTATCCTGTAACTCAAATACTTTTTCTTTCTCTGGATTATCAAAATTAAAAGCATTTGAAATTTTTGTTGCTGCAAAACCTAATGCTGTAAGTAATGCACCTTTCTTAATAAAGTCTCTGCGATTGTTCATGATGTGTTTATTGTTATAAAGTTTGCAATTCATTATTCATCATTCAAAATTCAAAATTCATCATTTTCTTCAAGCAAGCATCACCATCACCTCATTCTTTTCAACAGTTGCGCCTTTCTTAACTTTTATACTTTTTACAATTGCATCAGATGGAGCCTTCAAAACATTTTCCATTTTCATAGCTTCGAGTATAACAACTGAATCGCCTGTTTTGATTTCCTGTCCTTCACTCACTAAAATATCTTTTACCAGGCCAGGCATTGGCGCTTTTATTTCATTCACTTTTTTTGTTAGAATTTTATCAAGTCCCAACTGATGCAACAATTCATCATAGCGGTCTTTTAATTCAACATGATGAATATGATTATTAATTTTAATCGTAAAAGTTTTTGCCGTGCGGTCAGCACTGATGATTTCAACATTATACGATTGATGATTTTTTAAAACATGAAAAGCATTGTTTTTAAGTTTTACAATATCAATGTTTGCCAACTCACCATTCACTGAATAATTGCCTGACAACTCATCGTACTCAATATCAAATGTAGTGTTTGAATTTACTTTTGCCTTAATCATGCGTCAAAGCTAAATGAAAAAAATGAGTTTGGGGATTTCGGAGGTTTTCAAAGTTCAGTAATTGTTTCAAAATTTTTACAGATGCTTCGAACGTGGTAGAGTGAGGAAATAAAAAATATATATTTTAGAGGACTATTATTTATTTCTTACAGTAATATGGATGATACCAATTTAGAATTCTTGATAAAATATCCAAAGCCTATACTCGAAAAATTAATGAGCAACGATATTATCTCGGACGAATTATATCAAGAATATAAAGAAGTTTTTGATTTTTTTAGCATTAAAAAAAAGTCTAAATTTAATAGTTATTCTGTGTATTCTCTACCTGGCTATTTTGCAGTTAGTGTTGTTATCGGCTATAAGCAAGATAGAGATGAAACAATAATACCTGAAATGATAAAAAAATTTGATGCAAAAGGTTCTGCAAATTCTCTTTTTTTTCACCACATAAAACTTGAGCGTTTGGAAGAATTTATTTTAGAGTACATAAATGATAATTCGATTCAATGGCATATAATATTGGCAGAACCAAATATCAAATGGAATATAAAATTTATTGAATTTATTTTAAATTCAAGTGATAACCCAGGAAAATGGGGTTTTTTATTCTCAACTATCAATATTAATTGGAGCATAGAATTTATCACAAAATATAATTCTCTCTGGAATTGGAAATCTTTGCATCAAAACCCATCAGTTAAATGGAATTTCGAATTAATCGAAGCAAATAAGGATTTTATAAACTGGGATTACCTTGGCGAGTATTCTGAACTGAATTGGAATTCATTCTATTTAAATAATTATAAAGAATACTTTAAATTTTCTAAAAGATTTCATGATTCTCTTTGCTTCAGTGAATCCAAATTTATTAAAGGGGATGAGAATTTAATTGAATGCGTAAGAGATTATTGGGATTGGAAAATATTATGTGCAAATAAACACATCAAATGGGATTTCAATTTAATAGAAAGGTTTGCAGATAAAATTGATTTTGAAATATTAAGTGAAAATAAAAGTGTTGTATGGGATGAACACCTTATTGATAATCATCTTGAAAAGTGGGATTGGAAATTACTTAGCTATAATCCTTCTTTACCTTGGTCAGAATCTTTTATTGATAAATATAAAAGTAAATGGAAATGGAAGAAAAAATATTCTTGGACTGATGGTGAAGGCGCAGATTATGATGAGCCATCGCTCTCTGCAAATAGTGGAATAAAATGGGATGTGTCGCTATTAACTAAATATGAAAACAAAGTTGATTTCTGGTTAATTGCTTTAAAAGGAAGCATTGATGATGAAGCAATTATTAAATTTCATCAATATTTCAATAAAAAAGAACACGTTGGATATAAATACCACCGGGATAGTGACGGATACATTGACGAAGAACTTTACAGAACTGGTTGGGAAAATTTTATTCTAAATCCCCATTTTTCCATCACAAGACGGAATCTTATATTTTATTACCATTATTATATTTCAATAACAAGAGGTAAAATCATTTCGAGTAATCTTGAATATGTTATTAGCGAACATCCTTTACTAAAAATCTTTTGGAAGTCACCGATATCAGGTATTAATTTTAAAGATGTAATGGCTAATGAAAATTGTTGGGCAAATTGTCTAATTGATGTTTGGGAGATAAATGAATCCGTTTGGAAAGACTTAATTAAACCATTGTTCAAGAATAAATTCATTATGGATTTTCTCCACTTGTTATCCAAAAAGTATGTATGATGAAAAATTATGAATTAGAATGATTTAAGAGAAATTTTATTAAACTCTCATGCAAAAATGGACAATAATACTTTAGATTTTTTTTTTAAATGTCGGAAGGCCTTACTCCAAAAGTTAAATATCAGTGGGATAATTTCAGATAAGTTGCGAGAAGAATTTTCTGATGTTTTTACTTTTTTTAATGTTGAGAAGGAACCAACTGATACATCAAATAGTAAGTTAAATGAAAAATTTTCTGATGTTAATAAAATTGAAAAAGAATCAAATGATTCATACTCTGTTCCAAAAGATAGTTTTGCTATTTATGTAAGAGGCTATGACTCTCAAAAAACAATAGAAGAATTAATAACAAATTTTGATGCGAAGTCCACCGTAGTTCCTCATATGATTCAAATAAAACTCGAACATATAGATGAATTAATAATAGGGTATAGAAATAAGAGTTCAATTCAATGGGATCGCATAGTGGAGCAAACAAATATAAATTGGAGTTTGGAATTTGTTACAAAATATAATTCATTATGGGATTGGCATTACCTACAGCGTAATCCATCATTTAAATTAAGTTTTGAATTAATCGAAGCAAATAAGGATTTTGTAAAATGGGATTTTACTGGTTACAGTTCTGAATTAAACTGGACTCCTTTCTATTTAAACAAGTATAAAGTAAATTTAAACTTTAATGACTTAAGCAGATCATCAAGAATTAAATGGGATGAACATTTAATAAATAGTGTAAAAGACAGTTGGAATTGGGAAATACTATGTTCAAATGAGTATATTAAATGGGACGTCAATTTAGTAGAAAAGTTTGAAGATAGAATTGACTTTAAAGCTTTAATGAAAAACAAATGTTTTGAATGGGATGAGCGGATTATTGATAAGTATTTAGATAAGTGGGATTGGGAGTCGCTAAGTACTGAACAAAGTTTAAAATGGACAGATAGGCTCATTGAGAAGTATAAAAATAAATGGACTTGGAATCTCGGTTTTTATAATAGCTACTATTTTAATGAACGTAATTGCCCATCATTGTCAAGTAATAATCGAATAAAATGGAACAAGACACTTCTAAAAAAATTTGAAAGTAAGCTTGATTTCTGGTTAATTGCTTTGCAAGGATTTATTGAGGATAATGCAATTGTGGAATTTCACGATAAGTTTAATGTAAACAAAAGGGTTGATTTTCAGTGGGCTCATTATGATTGGGGATCAACTATTGCTTTGCTAAGCCGCTCAAATATATTTGAATTGGATAAAATGAAAAGTTATCCAGAAGCAATTTATAGAACAGGTTGGGAGAATTTTAGTTTAAACCCCAATTTCTTTGTGTCAAAACAAAATATAACTTTTTACTTTCATTATAGGGTTTCAATAACGAAACCATTTTATGATGAATCAACTGGTGCTATAGGATATATAACCACCCAACCTCGGTTACTTCAGATTTTTAAAAACTCACCTGTAACCGGAATTAATTTTGAAGATTTATTAGAGAACCAAGATTATTGGACCTCTTGCTTGGTTAATGATTTAGAGATAAATGATAGTATTTGGAGTGAAATCTTGAAACCGATTTTTACAGGGGAATTCACACTGGTTTTTCTTGAGGAGTTGCGGAAATATTATCTAAGGTAAAAATAAAATAGCTAACATGATTCAATTTCCATATAGTCAAGAAAGTAAGGAGTATAGTTGCAACCTATGCTGTATTGCTAATCTATTATATCTGACGGAAGAAGAATATAGTTATGAATTATCAGAAATTGAAAAAAAAGAAGAATTGCAAGAAAGGCTTCTTAATGAATATACTGAAAATTTAATTTTAAAAAGGTATAGGCCAAACTGGTATTTTAATACAATCTATAGAATACCACCTTGTAGAGGAGAGATAATTAATTGTTCAGAATGTTTTACTGAAAATAATATTGAGAATAGAGGCAAAGGTTTCTATAAAATTTTTCTTCTTTCTGTTCAATTGCATAGCCTTCATCGAATTCTTGCAATCAAAGAAATTGATTCTGATAAATTATTTATCATTGATTCAATAAAAGAATATACATGGTTATTAGATATCAGGGTTGTTTTTGATCGCTATCAAGTTAAAGGAATCTCTGTGCTGCGCGACCTTAGTTCAAATATCAAAGAAGTTGCATTGCCTTATGAGGCACTCAAGCACCTTATACCCGCTATATAACAATTAAATGCAATGACAAAGGTTATAATCACATTAGAAAACAGGAATGATGTTCCTGAATTAATAAGCCATCTGAAAAACATAAAATCAATTAAAAGTTTTGATGTTTCAAATGAGGATGATACGTTTGAAATTGATAATGAGTTGCTTGCAGAGTTAGACAGGCGTTCACATGAAATTGAAGAGCATCCCGAAAAATCTTTAACATGGGAGCAAATAAGAACATCCATAAAAAACAAACATGGATTTTAAAATTCAAATCCTTAACCAATTTCCACCCTTAGTTAAACTTTGTTAATTCAAATAAAAGCGTAAGCCCTTACATTTCTATACTTTTTATTTTTTTCATCTTTGTTGCAATCGCGCAGCAACATTACTCCGCAAAAAAAATTTCCTGATGAAAAATAAAATCTTTGTTATATGCATTTGTGCAATTGCATTTGCTTCGTGCAACACATCTAAAAAATCAACTGCAACGGTTACAACAACAGCTTCAAAAGAAGAAGAGATAAAAACAGAGCCGCCAAAACCATATCGTGCATCAAACACAGTTACTAACGAAATAAAAGATACCAAGCTTGAAGTAAGTTTTGATTGGAGTAAAAAATGGATGTATGGAAAAGCAACGCTAACGGTTAAACCACATTTCTATTCAACCTCGCATTTGGATTTGAATGCGCGCGGCATGGAGTTGAAGGAAGTTAGCTTAATTACAGCAAGTGGTAAGCAGCGTTTAAATTACAAGTATGAAAATGATTCCATCAAAATTGATTTGGACCGTCCTTATACGCGCGATGAAACTTATAAAATTTACATTGATTACATAGCCATGCCGGATGAGTTGAAAAGTGTTGGCGGAAGCACTGCCATAAACAGCGATAAAGGCTTATACTTTATTAATGCCGATGGAAAAGTTGCAGGCAAGCCACAACAAATATGGACGCAAGGAGAAACACAAAGCAACCAGGTATGGATGCCAACTATTGATTCACCTAATCAGCGCTTTACCCAGGAAATTACCATGACTGTTGATTCTGCTTTTGTTACGTTAAGCAATGGCTTGATGGTATCAACAAAAGATAACGGCAACGGTACACGTACAGATGTGTGGCGCCAAACACTTCCTGCCGCCCCGTATTTATCAATGATGGCTATCGGAAAATATGCAATTGTAAAAGATAAGTGGCGCGATAAAGAAGTTAACTATTATGTATATCCAGAATATGCTGATGATGCAAAAGCAATATTTGGCAACACACCGGAGATGATTGAATTTTTCTCTAAGAAATTTGTTGACTATGCATGGGAAAAATATTCGCAGGTAATTGCCGAAGATTATGTATCAGGTGCTATGGAAAATACAACGGCAACTTTACACGGAACATTTGTTCAGCAGCACAAACGCGAAATGATTGATGGTACACAGGAAGATGTTATTTCGCATGAGTTGTTTCATCAATGGTTTGGAGATTTGGTTACGTGCGAATCGTGGAGCAACATTCCGCTTAACGAATCATTTGCTACTTACGGGGAATACCTTTGGCAGGAATATAAATATGGTCGTGATGGTGCTGACAGGGTTGGCCAGGAAGATTTGAATAATTACATGAGCCAGGCGCGCCAAAGTGATGAGAACTTAATTCGTTTTAATTATGAAAATCGCGAAGATGTTTTTGACGGCATAAGTTATCAGAAGGGCGGACGCATATTGCACATGTTACGCAAGTATGTTGGCGATGATGCTTTTTTTGCATCGCTGCGCGATTATTTAAATACTAATAAATTTACGGCAGTTGAGTCACATAATCTTCGTTTAGCATTTGAAAAAATTACCGGTGAAGATTTGAATTGGTATTGGAATCAATGGTTTTATAATAAAGGATATCCAACCCTTGAGATTAATTATTCTTATGATGATGTTGCTAAAAAGCAATTGGTAATTATTCAGCAAAAGCAAAGTTTAGAAACTGCACCATTGTTCAAACTACCTGTTGATATTGATTTTTACACCAATGAAAAAGCAATCCGCAAACGCATTACAATAACTCAGGCAATGGACACCTTTGCTTTTGATATGCCAACAAAACCTGAGTTGGTAAATTTTGATGCAGAGAAAATGTTGTTGTGTAAAAAAACAGACAACCACAGCAGAGCAGAATGGACGTATATGCTTCAGCATTGCCCGCTTTATTTAGACCGTTATGAAGCGCTATCAAAAATCGGAAATGCAAAAACAGGAACTGCCGAAGCTGATGCAACCAAGAAGTGTGTGACTGATGATAAGTTTTTTGTTATCCGAAACAAAGCGATTAATAACCTGAAAGAGTTAGCGAAATCAGATGCCGACAAAGCAAACGTAAAGCAGTTGTTGCTAACTGCTGTAAACGATCCTAAATCTGCCGTGCGCAGCAATGCAATTGAAAAGTTAAGTGATTGGTATAAGGATGATGATAATTTAAAAGAAGTTTATCGCAGTGCAATTGCAAAAGACAGTTCGTATGACGTAATACAAGCTGCAGTAGATGCGATTACTGAAAAGTCGCCCGAGGAAGGTTTGGCTGTTGCAAAGAGTCTCGAAAAGCAAAACGATAAAAACCTGAATAGCATAATTGCAAATATTTATGCCGAACATGGCGATGACACCAACTCGGATTTTATGATAAATAACTTGCGTAATGCAAAAGGTTTTTCAGCTTTTTCGGCATTGGGTTCTATGAATAAATATCTTAAACGCTGCAAACCCGAAACTACTGATAAGGCATTGCCTGCTTATGAAAATATTGCCCGCAATGGCTCGCAATGGTTTATAAAATTGCAGGCTACTAATCAATTGACAGCTTTGGCAAAAGATGATGAAAGTAAGATCACCGATTTACGGAAACAAATTGATGAGGCGCAAAAAGCAGGAAAATCATCTGCTGAATTATTACAAGACCAGAACACATTAAAAATTCTCAGCGCGCAAAAAGAACGTATTGAAAAATTAGTGGAGGATATTAAGAAGAATGAAACCGATGATCGTTTGAAGAAAATGTATTCAGGTGATAGTAAAATTGATTTTAGTGGTGGGGAATAAAGAGGTGCGTGTGCGTCATTCCGTCCTGAACTTGTTTCAGGATTATTTCGAAATCCGCCTTCACTTGGCAGATGCTGAAACAAGTTCAGCATGACGAAGCTAATCAAACATCTCACCCTTTTTCATCACTTCTTCGTAAACAGCATCTGTTAAGAGATTGCCACCATCTGCTGCTTCAGTAGCTAATTCATCACAGCGGTTATTGAACATGTTAGATGCATGTCCTTTAACCCAAACAAACTTAACGTGATGTTTACGGTAAGCACTCAAAAAGCGCATCCACAAATCAGGATTTTTTTTGCCCGCATAATTTTTCTTCTCCCAACCAAAAACCCATTTCTTTTCAATTGCATCAACAACATATTTTGAATCACTGTAAATGGTTACGTGTTCACCTTCTTTTTTTAATGCTTCCAATGCAGTAATCACACTCAGCAATTCCATCCTGTTATTGGTAGTTAAACGATAACCTTGCGAAATTTCTTTGCGATGCTTCCCGCTCATCAATATCACTCCAAAGCCGCCTCTGCCCGGATTGCCGCGAGCAGCGCCATCAGTATAAACTGTTATCATATCTTATAATGCAAAATTTGTTCTGAATAGTTTAACAGCAATTGCCAAAAGAATAAATCCGAAAACTTTGCGAACTATGGCAATGCCTGTTTGTCCCAAAAGATTTTCTAAGAATCCAAGGTTTTTCAAACACAAATAAACCAAGGCAAGATTTAATGCAATGCCGATAACAATAGTTTTCACTTCATAAGTTGAACGCAATGATAATAACGTAGTCATTGTTCCTGCACCTGCAATCAAAGGAAAGGCAATTGGAACAATTGAAGCTGTTGCCGGAGCTTCGTCTTTATAAAGTTTAATTCCGAGAATCATTTCCAGAGCAAGAAAAAATAAAATCAGTGCTCCTGCAATTGCAAAGCTTGGTATGTCAATTCCTATAAATGATAAAATAGTTTCACCAAGAAAAAGAAAAGCAATCATTAAGCACATCGAAACAATAGTCACCTTTTCGGGATGAATGGAACCGACTTTTCTCCTGATGTCAAGTATTATCGGAATGGAACCGACAATATCAATCACCGCAAACAATATCATTGTTACAGTTGCAATACTTTTTAAATCAGTGGGCGCTGTCATAATGTGGCAAAGATAGAATTACGGTTTAGAGTTTGAAGTTTAATAGCGCGCGATTGTATCGCGTGCCCTCTATATACATTCCATCATTCCACCATATTATTTACTTTCGCCCCATGTACGATATAATAATTAT
This sequence comes from Bacteroidia bacterium, assembly GCA_039931675.1. GTDB lineage: Bacteria > Bacteroidota > Bacteroidia > AKYH767-A > OLB10 > JAEUTH01. The sequence goes on from JBDTRM010000259.1 coordinate 19,446, forward strand.
TGGAGGAGGAATTGTTGGCACTGCATCAGCATATAAGCTCAACATGCATCATCCTGACCTTAAAATTTTAATCTTAGAGAAGGATAAAATTGCAGCGCATCAAACGGGACACAATTCAGGAGTAATTCACTCAGGCTTGTATTATAAGCCAGGTTCATACAAAGCAAAAAATTGTGTGGACGGAAGACGTGAGTTAGTTGCTTTTGCCAAAGAGTATAAAATACCACACGATATATGCGGAAAAATTATTGTGGCTTCTGATAAAAGTGAACTGGAGTTTATGAATAAAGCATACAACAACGGTTTGCAAAACGGTGTAGAGGGAATTGAAAAAATATCTTCAGATAAGATAAAAGAAATAGAACCTTATGCAGTTGGTATTGAAGGCGTTTGGGTCCCATGTACAGGTATCATTGACTTTGCAGCCGTTACACGAAAGTATGTAGAACTGATTGAACAGAAATTTTCAGGAAGCAAGGTGATAGAAGGTGAGGAAGTTATTGCATTTGAAAAATCTACTGACAGCACAAAGGTGATTACCAAAACATCGGTTTATGAGGCGCGTTATATTATCAACTGTTCAGGTTTGAATTGCGACCGCATTGCAAAAAAAGATGGCGTAAATCCTGATATGAAAATTGTAGGCTTTCGTGGAGATTATTACGACCTCACAGAACAGGGAAAAAAGAAAGTGCGCAATTTGATTTATCCTGTTCCCAATCCTGCATTTCCATTTCTCGGTGTACACTTTACGCGCATGATAACCGGTGAAACAGAATGTGGTCCGAATGCAGTGTTTACCTTCAAACGCGAAGGTTATGGCAAAACAGATTTCAATTTAAAAGACACAATAGATTCTTTGACTTACGGTGGTACCTGGAAATTGTTTTTCAAACAATGGCGTTTTGGTTTGGATGAATACAGGCGTGCTTTTTCAAAAAAATTATTTTTGGAACGATTACAAAAATTAATTCCATCCTTAACTATGGATGATATAAAACCCGGTCGTGCAGGAGTACGCGCAATGGCTTTAGACCATGATGGTAATATGATTGACGATTTTAAAATTGAACACAGTGGCAATTCACTACACGTGTTGAATGCACCATCGCCTGCAGCAACAGCCTCGCTTGCAATTGGTAATGCGATAAGGGTGATGGCTGAGGAAAGGTTTGCGGGAATTATGTAATAGAATGTTGGCTGTTGGGTATTGGTGTGTCAGGAATTTACAATTCTCCATTTTTATGATACATATTAGAATTTTTTTTACGCCCACACCTTAGTTCCCTCTGTACAGTTCTTACACATTTCAATTTCGCTACGCGATTTTAAAATGTCTGATCTGAATTTTTTATAGTTTTCATTTTGCCATAAATCACGAAATGATTGTTCTTTCAAATCACCCATTTTATGCAATGCATCCTTATCAAAACAACACGGTACTACAACGCCATCCCAGGTTATAACGCAACTGTGCCATAGCTTCCAGCAATGATTGAGTAATTTGTTTTTGACAGAAAAGGTGCCGTCTGCATTTTTTTTGTAGCGTGAAAATTTTTCGATGGTTGGGATTAAATCATTTCCGTTTTCGTATTCATAAACCTGGGCAGTTTTTAAGCCTACTTCATCCACACCTAACTCTTTGGCAAGTTTATACACTTCGTTTATTTGATGTTCATTGGGCTTTACCACTAAAAACTGAAAAATTATATGTGGAGTTTTTGATTTCAATTGTCGTTTCCACTTCACAATATTTTTAGTGCCTTCTATTACTTTCTCCAGTTTTCCTCCCACGCGGTATTGCTCATAAACATCTTGAGTAGTTCCGTCTATTGAAATGATAAGCCTGTCGAGACCTGATTCAATAGTCTTTCGTGCATTCTCATCATTAAGGTAATGTGCATTGGTTGATGTTGCAGTATATATTTTTCTATCAGTAACATACTTAACCAACTCAAGGAAATTTTTGTTCAGATATGGTTCACCTTGAAAATAAAATATAAGGTAGAGCAACTCTTTGTGCAACTCATCTATTGTCTTTTTAAAAAATTCAGGCTCCAACATTCCTGTTGGTCTTGTGAAGGCGCGTAAACCACTTGGACATTCAGGACAACGCAAATTGCATGATGTTGTTGGTTCAAAAGAAATGCTTAACGGCATTCCATTCAAAGTCATTTTGCCTGTCCATTTAGAAATGAAGTAGCTGCTCACAACCTTTGAAGCATTCCATGCTCTTGCGGGTGTAAGTTTTGAAATGAAATTAATTCCATCAGTGAAATTTCTATTCATAAATAAATGAGCAGCTAATTAATTCTTACAAATGTAAGATTTTGAAACTGTAGAAACCCTATAAGAACGCTGTTCAGAAATGAAAACAAAAAAGAGGCTCCTGAAATCAAGAGCCTCCTGTGTTTTAATAGTATAAATTTGATGTTAGCCAACCAATTCTTCGGCAAGTATTTCATCATAAAAATCATTGAAAACAGAAACGAAATCATCACCGGTTTGAAATGGTAATGTAGGTTTTGCAGCCTTCTTAATCGTGGCTTCAATATCTTTTGAAATCACATCGCTTCCTTTGATAATTGCATCTGAATGGCGGATTGCATTTTGAGTTAAAGTGGTATAAGAAGTTTCTTTCAACTCTTTAATATCACTTGCGCTCATGCCTTCCATCATCAGCTTCTTTGAGTAATTATCAGCCCATGTATCTTCAAATCCATCGTTATAAACTGAATAGATTACACGCGCATTTTTGAAACAAGGGTCTTCCTTATAAGCTGTTTTTACAAACATAGGAAGCAGTGAGGTCATCCAACCATGACAGTGGATTACATCAGGCACCCAGCCTAATTTTTTAACAGTTTCAAGAACGCCACGGCAGAAGAAAACTGTGCGGTCGTCATTGTCTTTGAAAGACTTTCCCTTGGCATCAACAACTGTTGCTTTGCGGTGAAAATACTCTTCATTGTCTATGAAATAAACCTGCATACGCGCCTGTTGAATTGAAGCTACCTTGATGATTAAAGGATGGTCCATATCATTAATGATAAGGTTCATCCCGCTAAGGCGGATTACTTCATGCAACTGGTTGCGTCTTTCGTTGATAATACCGAAACGCGGCATAAAAACTCTGATTTCTTTTCCTGATTCTTGTGTGCCCTGAGGGAGTTGGCGACCGATTTTTGATAATTCACTTTCATCTACAAAAGGAGTGATTTCCTGCGATACAAATAGAACTTTAACTTTCTCTTTCTTCATTGCTACCGTTTTTAGTTTGTGGGCACAAAAGTAAACATAATTGCTCAACGAAACAACATTACCTGAAAATAAAGTATATCTTATGTTATTGTTTGCCTTTATTAAGGCGAGTTAATTTTTTAATAATCAATGTATTGTATGATTGAAAAGCATTGTCATTGCTTGAAGCGCTTTAACTATAACTTAATCTAACTTAAGCACAGCCATAAATGCTTCCTGTGGTATTTCAACATTGCCTACCTGTCGCATACGTTTCTTACCTTCTTTTTGTTTTTCTAAGAGTTTACGCTTACGCGAGATGTCACCACCATAGCACTTAGCTGTTACATCCTTGCGCAAAGCCTTTACAGTTTCACGGGCAATAATCTTTGCACCAATAGAAGCTTGTATAATGATTTCAAATTGCTGGCGGGTCATAAGTTCTTTGAGCTTTTCGCAAATCTTTCTTCCAAAGTCATAAGCGTGGTCACGATGAATAAGAGCAGAAAGTGCATCCACAGCTTCACCATTCATTCTTATATCCAATCGAATCAAATCGCTTGGCGCATAGCCTGTAGGGTGGTAATCGAATGAGGCATAACCTTTCGAAATGGTCTTCAACTTATCATAAAAATCAAAAACAATTTCGGCCAACGGCATATTGAACGTAAGTTCTACCCGATCCGTGGTAAGGTAGGTCTGGTTAGTAATCTGTCCGCGCTTACCGATACAAAGGGTCATTATCGCACCTGTATATTCTGCCTTTGTAATTATGGTTGCCTTTATATAAGGTTCTTCAATTCTCTCCAATCTTGCAGGGTCAGGGAAATCGGATGGATTATTAATAATAAAATCATCGCCATTGGTAAGATAGGCATGATAGGATACGTTAGGAACTGTTGTAATAACGGTCATATTAAACTCGCGCTCTAAGCGCTCCTGGATTATCTCCATGTGCAACATGCCAAGGAATCCACAACGAAAACCAAATCCTAATGCCACTGAACTTTCGGGTTCAAAAACCAGCGATGCATCATTTAACTGGAGCTTCTCCATGCTGTAGCGCAGTTCCTCGTACTCATCGGTATCTACCGGATAAATACCTGCAAATACCATTGGCTTTACATCTTCAAAACCTTCTATAACGCCTTCACATGGGTTGTCAATACGTGTAATGGTGTCGCCAACCTTTACATCTTTAGCTTCTTTTATTCCGCTTATGATGTAACCCACATCACCTGCCCTTACAACATTGCGTGGTTCTTTATCGAGACGAAGAATCCCGATCTCATCAGCAATATACTCCTTTTTAGTATTTACAAATTTCACCTTATCATTCTTACGAATCTCGCCATCAATAACTTTATAATAGGCTATAATTCCGCGAAAGCTGTTAAAAACAGAATCAAAAATCAATGCCTTTAAAGGTCCATCGGGATTGCCTTTTGGCGCGGGAATGCGTTTAACAATGGCTTCTAATATTTCGGGCACACCCATGCCTGTTTTGCCTGAAGCAGACAATATCTCTTCGCGCCTGCAGCCGAGCAAATCAACAATCTGGTCTTTTACTTCTTCGGGGTTGGCGCTTTCGAGGTCAATTTTATTGAGGATGGGGATAATTTCCAGATCATTCTCCAAAGCAAGGTACAGGTTACTGATAGTCTGAGCCTGTATGCCCTGCGCAGCATCAACAATAAGCAATGCACCTTCGCAGGCTGCAATGCTGCGGCTTACCTCATAACTAAAGTCAACGTGACCGGGAGTGTCAATCAGGTTAAGTACATATTTTTTACCATCCAACTCATAATCCATTTGAATGGCGTGGCTTTTTATGGTGATGCCGCGCTCGCGCTCAATATCCATATCATCAAGCACCTGCGCCTGCGCCTGACGGTCGCTCACAGTATGAGTTACCTGTAAAAGGCGGTCGGCAAGAGTGCTTTTGCCATGATCTATATGTGCTATGATGCAAAAATTACGAATATTTTCCATTGGGGGCGCGAAAGTAATGGAAATAGGGGAATATGGAAATAGGGATAACTGGGAATTAGGATATATAGCGAAAGTGAATCAGGGGGATACTATCACAAAGCCCAGGTAAACTGTCACTTGCAATACTATTCATAATTGTTTTTAAGTCTGAGATTGCATCATGAGTTTTACCGATAAATTTTATTTGCCCAAAATAAAAACTACTACACCTTACTTCCACTACTTGTCTGCCATATTTTTCAAAATAGATTAACATGGCAATATACTTTTGTAAGGTAATCAATAACGCTTTTCTGTTCTTTCCCCTTTAGCACACAAATTTTTCTACCCCATTTAAGTTTTTCAAATCCCCTAATATTTCAAATCAAGATTTCTCTTTCGATTAAAATTTTTACCCCCTGTTTAATCCTATGAATTCCCCCAAATCACTCATTACTATTATTGCATTACTACTAATAAATTTAGTTAATGCCCAGAACGTTAGCACCATGCACGTAATGCCCGTAACAATTGATCAGCTCATTGCGAAACCAATTGATAAGTATGATACCCTGAGCACGCCTGACGCACCGTGTACTACAGCACCCAATGATTACTATGCCAATGCCATAACACTTACAGTTGGTGCAGCGGCAGTAAGCGGACATTCCTGTGGTGGCCTGCAACCAAATGAAGCACTGGGCTGCAATAGCTATGCTACGCAGTCAGTTTGGTATAAGGTAACTGCTACCGCATCCGTAACATACGTGGTGGTAGATGCAACAGGTGCAAGTTGCTATGCAGGGACCACAATATGGCCGGCAACCGGCCTGCCCACAATTGATTGCAATATGATTGATTGCCAAAGCGCTGCTAACGGGCCATACTTAAATGTATTCAAATTAACAGGGGCTGTAGGCACTGTATATGCTATCCAGGTTACTTACTTGCCCACTGGCCCGTGTGGTAAAGAGGCAACGTTTACTATTGCTGCTGCAAACTCCTATGGTGGTACAATTAATAACCCGGGGCCTGTTAATTCATGTTCAACTCCGTATAACGGATGTTATTTTACTTCAACTCCAACTACCGGGCAAATTACGTCATCGTGCACCGCTTACCCGCTTATTTCACAATCAAATCTTGTGAACACTGCGTTTTACAAATTTACCACTGCACCCGTCAATTCAAATGTTTTAAATTTTCAGGATTTATTGACATCAAGCTGTGGTGGTGGAAATGTTTCCTGGTTTTCTTATCGCTTATATGACCAATATTGCAATCTTCTTTCATGTGGCGATTTAGGAAACCTTCAGAATAATGTTGCCTGCAATCAACCTTATGTGCTTGAATATAGCTGGGAAGAAATACCCGGATGCACCTATTCGCAGCATAGTCCATATCAATATGTTCCAACAGGAACAATAGGCTGCGGAACTCCATTGCCAATAGAACTGGTAACTTTTGAAGCTAAAGTGAAAGACAGAAAATCACAACTGAAATGGATTACTGCAAAAGAAAATAACAATGATTATTTTCAGATAGAGCGTAGCAGAGACAATATACTTTACGAGCGTGTTGGAAAGATTAATGGTAAAGGAAATACCAGCATTTATTCAACTTACAACTTTGAAGATGTATTGCCTGATGACGGAAGATTTTATTATCGCTTAAAACAAGTTGATATCAATGGTGATTATAAATATTCAAAGGCAATTACAGTTGCATCCTTTACCGATAACTCAGCCTTAACTATTAAAAATCCCGCAAGTGAAAATGTAGAAATGATTTTCGAAAATGAAAATGCAACCATCGCACAGATAAGTTTTATTAACAGCACAGGCCAAGTATGCGCTGTTGAAAAATGGGATTTATCAAAAGGCATGAATAAAAAAACATGTTCAGTCAATAATCTGAAACCCGGAATTTATACAGTAATAGTAACTACAGAATTTTTTACCTGCCACCAAAAACTAGTAAAAGTTTAAGCTTTCCCTGGGGGGGGATTTTGTTTTAAACTGAAAGCCCCGGTCGCATGGCCGGGGTTTTCTATTTTATAAAAGTTCAACTCTGAGTATAAAAAGGCATGTGTTCAAAAGTGTGTTCACGTATCACGCCAACACTTATCAGGTTCACTAAAATTTTAGTAGCCCGCCACCGCGAAACATTTATCAGTTTGCAATACTCTTTTATTGTGATACGTTTATTTGTTTCAAGATAATCAAACAATGCCTGCTCTTTGGTGCCATATTTAATCATGGTGCTTTGCTCATCTGCACTGCGCTTTAACACATCAACAGTTACCTTGCTTGCCAGCAACGATTCATCCTTAACCCTAATATATACCCACCATTTTTCATCATCACCTTTTGCGTAGTATGGTTTTAATTTCCCTTCGGGGATTAATGCTTCCAATACTATTTTATTATTCACATTCCATTCTTTGATCATGATGGGGATTTCGGGCTTGCAATAAAAATTTGCTGCAAGGTCAAGCATGTATTTTTCTTCTTCCGATTTAATTCCAACTATGGTTTTATCATCGCGTACACCAATCAGTAACCTGCCCCCTTTATGATTTGCAAAGGACACCATAGTCTTGGCAATCTTAACAGCGCTTGTAATTTCCTTTTTGAAATCAAGCACTTCACTTTCGCCATTATCAATTAAACGGATGAGATGTTTCATGACTGCAAGTATAAATAGTTTAAGGTAAAAGTAACGAGGTAATGAAGTGACGAAGTTTTTGCTCTGATAATATTTTGTCATTACGAAATCCTGGCATGTTAACTAACTGCTTGCTAGATTTGATCTTCGTCACATAGTCATCTCGTTACTTCGCCACATAGAATATAATAATACTTTTGTCCGCCAAAAGTTTTTTACACCAATACACTTATGGCAAAACAAGCAACTAAATTTCTTGGCGAAGGGTTAACGTATGATGACGTGCTTTTAATACCATCATATTCTGATGTGCTTCCCCGTGAGGTTGACATCTCCACTATGTTTACACGAAACATAAAACTCAATGCTCCAATCGTTAGCGCAGCTATGGATACTGTTACTGAGAGTGCTCTTGCCATTGCAATGGCGCAGGAAGGCGGCATAGGTGTGTTGCACAAAAACATGAGCATAGAAGCGCAGGCAGCCGAAGTGCGCAAAGTAAAACGCAGCGAAAGCGGGATGATACAAGATCCAATAACCTTGCATAAAGACGCAACCATCGGGCAGGCGCTCAGCATCATGAAAGAAAATAAAATAGGAGGCATTCCTATTGTTGATGATGAAAATATCCTTGTCGGGATTTTAACCAACCGCGATTTACGTTTCGAGAAGGACATGAAACGCAACGTAAGCGAAGTAATGACGAGCGAAAATCTTGTTACCGTAACAGGCGTAACCAGCCTTCAAAAAGCCGAAGTGATTTTAATGGAATATAAAATTGAGAAGCTTCCTGTTATAGATAAAAAAAGAAAATTAATCGGACTCATTACCTACAAAGATATTATTAAATTCAAATCGCGACCTGATTCATGCAAAGATTCTTTTGGTCGTTTGCGCGTGGCAGCGGCCGTTGGCATTACTGCCGATATGTTGCAACGTGTAGATGCTCTTGTAAATGTTGGTGTAGATGCAATTACCATTGACACTGCACATGGTCACAGTAAAGGTGTGATTGAAGCAGTAAAACGAACCAGGAAAGCTTATCCGAATCTTGATATAGTTGTTGGCAATGTTGGAACAGGTGAAGCAGCAACAGCATTAATAAAAGCAGGTGCCGATGCGGTTAAAGTAGGTATTGGACCTGGAGCAATTTGTACTACAAGAGTGGTTGCAGGTGTAGGCGTGCCGCAATTGTATGCAGTTTACAATGTAGCGCAGGCAATTAAAAACAGTGGTATTCCACTCATTGCCGATGGGGGCATACGCTACAGTGGCGACATTGCAAAAGCAATTGCAGCAGGCGCACACAGCGTGATGATGGGCAGCATGTTTGCAGGTGTTGAAGAAAGCCCGGGCGAAACCATAATTTTTGAAGGACGTAAATTTAAAACCTATCGCGGCATGGGTTCCATAGAAGCCATGCGCGAAGGTAGCAAAGACCGTTACTTCCAAGATGTGGAAGATGATATTAAAAAGTTAGTGCCCGAAGGTATCGTAGGTCGCGTACCGTATAAGGGCACGTTAGCCGAAGAAATGTACCAGCTAAAAGGCGGCCTGCGGGCAAGCATGGGTTACACAGGCTCCAAAGATATTAAGGCATTGCAAGGCGCACAGTTTATCCGCATCACACAGGCAGGCATTTCCGAAAGTCATCCGCACTCTATACAGATTACTAAGGAGGCGCCTAATTATAAGAGGTGATTTGGTAGTTGGGTAATTCGGTATTTCATCACTATTTTTGAAATCTAAAAAAGAAATTAAAATATGCCGCGGATTTACGAATATTTGGGACTGATTGTTTTCTTTTGGTCTAATGAGCATGAACCGATTCATGTGCATATTGAATACGGTGATTATATTGCGGTGGTTGAATTTATTATTGAGAACGGGAAAGTTGTAAGTTTTGAATTTAAGAAAAAGCGAAGTGCGCCAATGCTACCTGATGCGCAGTTAAAAAAGGCTAAAGAATTAATTGAAGCCAAGAAGGATGAGATTCTTAAAAAATGGATTGATTATTTTATTTTGAAAAAGAATATTAAACCCGAAAGGATAACGAAAAGAATAAAATGAAAACGATAACTGACGATGTTGTTATAACCCAAGCTGCATACCTGCATGACTATGTCATTAATTTTTCTTTTAATGACGGCTCAACTAAAATTATTGATTTCCATCCTTTTCTTACTTCACCGCATCAAAACCCTGGTATAAAAAAATATTTAGATGTGACCCGTTTTAAAAAGTTTGTGATAAAAAGAGGGCAGGATATTTCCTGGAACAATTACGAAATGTGTTTCCCTTTTCCTGACTTCGCTAATAAAAACGGTTAAGGCAAAGAAAATCAACAGGTTACG
>JBDTRM010000260.1:0-101158 GCA_039931675.1 Bacteroidia bacterium
TGATTTTTTTGCTGCCTCGCCATATATGCTCATGCTGCTTAAAACAGAACCTACCTCATCATGCAAATTGATTGTAATGCGCATTCTTGTTTTTTCAATTGCCATACGTGCATCGTTTTCTCTTTTTATCAACCTGTTTTTTTCTTCGGCAATGGTTTTTAAACGATAACCGAATGCGCTCGAAAAAATGATGATATCTAAAAGACAGCCAACTAAATAAGGCTCCACACCCGATAACCCAAAAACAGAAGAATGTTGTGTAAATGAAACAATGCTTAGCAACCCCGAGCAATCATAAACCAATGATCCAATTATAATGGTGCGTTGAAAAACAGTATTGCGAATGCGCCATGCAAAAAGCAAAGCAAGAGTTGCAATACTTACTAAAGATATTCTTGAAACAGCATAAGCTTGCACAGATTTAACACCGGCTCCATTTACAATAGCTCCGAAAATGTGGTAGCAAATTGAAAGCGCTGACAACACAAAAAACAAATACATCAATGTTCTTACAATGCTTTTTGTCTTAACCACTTCTAATGTTTGTGCAGCGAATAATACATAAACTGCAACCATAGTAACCTGAATCACTTCTTCAAAAATGTAATACCAAATATTGTCAGTTGGCTGAAACGGGTCATAGTTGTTGCTTATTAATTTGAAAACGATGTATGCAGTTAACGTAAATAAATAAGCGCTGTAATACACCAGGAATTTATCTCGTTGCTGAATAAACAAAACAAGATGATAGATGGCAGCAATAGCCGCAGCACCCAATGCAAATGTTTCTATGAAAAGGAGTTGTGTCACTCTTTTGATTTGTGAATGACAAACGTCTGCTTTAAATTCAGTTTAGTCAATCACCGAATTAGGGGAGAAGAAAAAACAGACTTCATTTTTTTATTACAAAATTCTAAACAGACATGATTAACATATTCACGTTCCGAAATAGATTTGTGATTTCAATTTCAATCATGTAGGTTTGGTCGCTTTCAAAAATGATTTATAAAAAACAACACTCACCAAAATAATAACATAATGTATGGGGAATCTTTGGGTTAAAAAATCAATTACCGATCTGCAAACCGAAGCAGCCGATTCAGAAAAAGGATTAAAACGAACACTTGGTGCGCGGTCATTAGTTGCACTTGGCATTGGCGCCATTATAGGTGCCGGGCTTTTTTCAATAACAGGTGGCGCGGCTGCTAACAATGCAGGGCCCGCAGTAACATTGTCTTTTATAATTGCAGCAGTTGCCTGTGCTTTTGCAGGATTGTGCTATGCTGAATTTGCAAGCATGATTCCGGTTGCAGGTAGCGCATATACTTATAGTTATGCAACCATGGGCGAATTCATTGCATGGATTATCGGATGGGATTTGGTTTTGGAATATGCTGTAGGTGCTGCAACTGTTGCAATAAGCTGGTCGAGGTATTTTGTGAAATTTTTTGGCTACTACGATATTCATTTACCCGCAAGCATGACCATGTCGCCTTTTGATTCAGCTACTTTAGCTGACGGCACCATTACATCCGGGATGATAAACCTGCCTGCAATTTTTATTGTTGTGCTGATGTCGTTGCTGTTAGTAAAGGGTACCAAAGAATCAGCATTTGTAAATGGAATCATTGTAGCCTTAAAAGTTTCTGTTGTTTTAATTTTTATTGCATTAGGCTGGGGTTATATTAATTCAGATAATTACTCACCATATATTCCCGATAACACTGGCGATTTTGGCAGCTTTGGCTGGACCGGGGTTGTTCGCGCTGCCGCGATTATCTTTTTTGCATATATAGGTTTTGATGCAGTTTCTACGGCTGCGCAAGAAGCAAAAAACCCCAAACGGGACATGCCGATAGGAATTTTAGTTTCATTGATTATTTGCACAGTGCTATATATTTTGTTCGCACATGTGATGACAGGTGTTGCAAATTATAAAGCCTTTGCGGGTACTGATGGAATTGCACCTGTTGCTGTTGCAATTGACCACATGGGTCCAATGGGTGCTGATGGAATTATTCACCCTGAATATCCCTGGTTAAACAAGGCAATCATCATTGCCATTCTTGCAGGCTACTCATCTGTTATTATGGTAATGCTGATGGGTCAGTCGCGGGTATTTTTCAGTATGAGCAGGGATGGATTATTACCAAAAGTTTTTTCAACAGTGCATCAGCAATTTAAAACTCCTGCAAAATCAAATTTGCTTTTTATGGTTTTCGTGAGTTTGTTTGCGGCATTTGTTCCTGCACGCGTAGTTGGCGAAATGACAAGCATAGGAACACTGCTTGCCTTTGTGCTGGTATGTATTGGTATCTGGGTTCTTCGTGTTAAACAGCCTGATTTGCCACGTTCATTCAAAACACCTCTTGTTCCCCTGGTTCCAATATTGGGAATTGTATCCTGTTTATTTATGATGGTATTTTTACCTTTAGATACCTGGCTGCGCTTAGTTATCTGGATGCTTATAGGCATTGACATATATTTCATGTACGGAACAAAGCACAGTAAGTTAGCCAATACGGTAAGCAGTTCTGGAAATTTAAAACCATTGTTTATCACAGGGTTTTCTTTATCAGTTTTGCTCACCGTTGTTGCCTTATTACATCACTATACATTAAAGGAAGGGAATGAGGATACCGTTTTGTTCCTGGTATCAATTATTATTGCAGGCGCACATCTTTTATTTTATTTATCAAAAATATTTACCGGTAAAAAATAATTTTCTCGACTAAAGAGTAAGAAGGACGGTTTATTCTCTCCTTCTTGTTTAAACATTACGCCCATCCAATCTGACAGGGTTCTAAAGCCTGTCAAGGGTAAATAGGTAAAAACTAAAAAATGGAAGAAGAATCAAAACGCTCACTCGGCTTGCTTGATGCCACCATGATTGTTGCGGGCAGCATGATTGGTTCAGGTATATTTATAGTTAGTGCTGATATATCGCGGCAGATAGGTGGTGGAGGCTGGTTAATGTTATCATGGATTGTTGCAGGTTTGATGACTTTGTTTGCCGCGCTTAGTTATGGTGAACTTGCAGGAATGTTTCCTCATGCGGGTGGTCAGTATGTTTATCTGCGCAAAGCTTATAAACCTATTGTTGGTTTTTTATATGGATGGGCATTGTTCATTGTAGTTCAATCGGGAACTATTGCTGCTGTGGCTGTTGCATTTGCAAAGTTTACAGGGGTATTAATTCCGTCACTTGGTGATAATAACGTTTTCTTCACAACAACGCTTCCGTTGATAGGTGAATACAAATTAACGGCTGCACAACTCTTTGGTATTTTTTCGCTGTTTGTTTTGACACTGCTTAATAGTTTAGGGATTCAATACGGAAAATTTATTTTGAGATTGTTTACATCAGCAAAATTGATTGCATTATTCGGAATAATAATTCTAGGAATTTTTGTTTACGCAGATTCAGCAACATGGCAAATAAATCTTGACCATTTCTGGGATTTGCAACATTGGGAAAAAGATAAAGTAAGTGGAGCCTGGATGATTACACAAATAGGAGGCATGGCTCTGCTTGGCGCATTTGGTGCGGGATTAGTAGGTTCATTATTTTCAAGCGATGCATGGAACAATGTTACGTTTATTGCAGGTGAAATAAAAAATCCAAAAAAAAATATTCCAATCAGTTTGTTTGCAGGAACATTAATTGTAAGTTCAATTTACGTTCTCGCCAATGTTGCATTTTTAAGGGTTCTTCCATTACAGGGCAGTCATGATGGAATTAACTCAATAACCTCAAGCATTCAGTTTGCGACCAACGATCGCGTTGGCACTGCAGCCGCAACTATGATGTTTGGCGCAACAGGAACTTTATTGATGGCCGTGTTAATTATGATTTCAACTTTTGGTTGCAACAACGGATTGATATTAGCAAGTGTGCGTTTATACCAGGCAATGGCAAAAGACGGATTGTTCTTTTCAAAAATGCAAAACAATAATAAATACGGTGTGCCGGGATACGCACTGTGGATTCAATTTGTGTGGGCATCAATACTTGCATTGTCTGGTCAGTATGGAACTTTGTTAGATTATGTAATGTTTGCAGTTATACTCTTTTACATTTTCACCATCATCGGAATTTTTATTCTAAGAAAAAAAATGCCTGAAGCTGAACGTCCTTACAAAGCATTCGGTTATCCTATTGTGCCTGCAATTTATATTTTGCTTGCTGTATTTTTCTGCCTCAACCTTCTTATTACCAAGCCAATTGTTTCATGGACAGGTATTGCTTTAGTAGCTGCGGGTATTCCTGTTTATTATTTCTTTCATAAAGATAAAGGCGGGGAAGAACTTTCTTAAATCTTTATTATCTGACTGGATAAAAATTTTTTCCAGATTTTCCTTTTTGATAATTTAACTTTTACCATATAGGTAGTTATTTTTTTACAATCGAAAAATAGCGAGGAACATTTTTCACAAAAATGCCGGTGAAATTTCAACCGGCAATTACTGTGTTTCAAATTATTTTTACCGGACATTTTATAAAATCTGCAATCCAATTATCATCATATTAATGCTGAATCAATTCCATTACTTTTTTCGATAAAAATCCTGATGCCTGAAAACCCTTGTTTTTAAAGAGATTTTGCCGCTTACTAATGAGTGCATACCGTTAGCTAAATAAACTGCTCTTACAATTTTTTCTTGCTTCATATTTGTCCCATTAAATTTTTGTGGCCGCAAAAAATTAAAAATCATTGCAATTAAAAATCAGTTTCAACATTAACATTTAATCAAATAAACAAAATGAAAGTAAAAAACTACATCGCAACTGCTTCGCTATGCGCAGCGTTGCTAATCGCAAACAGTGCTTCGGCACAAAACTGGATATTAGGTGGTAACTCGCCTGCAGGTACTGATACCTTAGGTAACAAGACGAATCAAAGTTTGAGAATTATCACAAATAATGTTAGTCGTGTTTTTATTAAGAAATCAGGCCAGGTTGGTATTGGCACTAATAATCCTGCTGAAAAGCTTGATGTGAACGGAAATATAAAATCAAACGGAACTTTGTATGATGCCGTTGGTAATTCAACTAACTGGAATACAGCTTATGGCTGGGGAAATCATGCAGCCGCAGGCTATTTAACTGCCGAAACTGATCCACAGGTAGGTGCTAACGTTACTAACTATGTATCAAAATGGAATGGTACTGCTTTGGTAAACAGCAACATTTTCAGCAACGGAACTTTTGTTGGAGTTAATACTACTTCTCCTGCAGGCGCTTCACAATTTGATGTAGGTAATACAAATGCAAGTTATGGCGGAATGTATATTAATTCATCGGGTGCAGTTGGCGCAAGGAAACCATTTTACGGATATGCTTTAAGTGGTGGTTCAAGCTGCTGGACTTATTTTGATGAAGCATCAAGTTCTTTCAAAATTTATAACAATGGCGATCGTGTAACAGTTGACAACCAGGGACAAGTAGGTATCGGAACCACCACACCGGGATATTATCTTGATATCCAAGCTTCTACAACTTATCGTGCATTGAATGCGGTATCAAGCTATGTAGGATCGGTTGGACAGATTGTAAATTTTGGCCGTACCAGTGCTCCCTCGGCAGGTAATGATATTTTACAGATTACTGTTCCGGCAGGCTCACCTGACGATTTTCAGTTTATTGAAGCAGATAGGGGCGGTACAATTAATTTTGCCGTTAACGGTAATGGTGCTACAGGCATAGGTGGCAGTGCATTAACAGGTGTTGGCTTGAATGTTCAACTTGGTTCAGATGTTGGACCTGCCAGTGGTGGATATGCGGTTTTTGGAGCAACCACAAGTCTCAGTGTAGGAATTGACAATAACGAAATCATGGCAAGAAATAATGGAGTGGTTTCACCTTTGTATCTTAATAACAGTGGTGGTAATGTAAACATGTGCGTGGCAAGTGGTTCAGTAAATATTGGAAACTCTACCGGTGCAGCAGGATATATACTTTCGGTTGATGGAAAAGTTATTGCAGAAGAAGTGCGTGTTGAACTTTCAGGCAACTGGCCTGATTATGTTTTCGGTAAAGAACATAAACTCATGTCAATTGATGAATTGGAACAACATGTTAATGAGTATAAACATTTACCGGGCATTCCATCAGCTTGCGAAGTAGAAGAAAGCGGAATTATGCTTGGCGAAATGCAAACCAAAACTATTGAAAAAGTTGAAGAGAATTCATTGTACATTATACAACTCAACAAAAAAATTGAAGCTCAAAATTCAGTAATACAAAAATTGATGCAAGAAGTTGATGCATTGAAAAACAAATAATCATTTCTGCTTAAAACATTTTTTTTATCACGAACAATTTTAAAACAAAAAAGCTATGAACAAAAAATTAAATATATCTCATGGCCTCGTTCGTAAAATTTGCCCGGCAGTAATGACCGTAATGTTGTGTCTTCTTTCATTTTATGCAAGATCACAACAAAGCAAATCTACGCAACAACAATTAGAGGCAATTGCAAAACCGGCTTCCACAATTGAGTGGATTGATATCAGAAATGAAATCAACATTACCCATGAAGAATTTCTTTCAAATAATATTTCTCTTCTTAATCTTACTGCCGGAAGTGAAATGCGTTATGTAAGAAGCGAATCAGATGAAATCGGTTTCACTCATTATCGTTATCAGCAATATCTCAATGGAGTAAAAGTGCTTGGTGGCGAAATGATTATTCACGAACAGGAAGGACGCATTACCTCTGTAAACGGTAAGTACCTTCAACAAATTCCTTTAAACACGGTGGCCACTGTAAGTGAAGCAGCAGCACTGCAAACATCACTTGACAATGTAACTTCAAAAAATTATTTATGGCTTAATGCAGGTGCCGAAGCAGTTTTGAAGGAAGACAGGAATGATAATAACGCATCGTATAAACCCAAAGGCGAATTGGTTTATGCAAAAATACGCGGCAGGGCCGATAAAGCATTTACATTATGCTGGAAATACGATATATATGTAGAGCAGGGTACTGAATCACAAACAATTTTTGTTGATGCGGCTACTGGAAAAATTATCAATACCATTCCGCTGGCTAAAGATTGTTCATCAGGCAGCAGCACCACACTTTGGAACGGGGCACGAACTATTTACACCCAGCTTTCAGGCAGCAGTTACAGAATGATTGATGATTGCCAGACAACACTTGTGCACACCCGCAACGGAAATGGAACTAATTCAGGTGCTTATATTGAATATACTGATGCCAATAATGCCTGGAGTACAAGTGCCAACCAGGAATACCAGGCACAGATACATTACGGGGCGCGTCAATTGCAGCTTTATTATAATGCCGTGCATAGCCGCACAAGTTATAATGGCGGAACAGCAACATACAGAGCTTATGGCAATCCGGGGTTTACCGGAAACGCATATTGGCTCGATGGACCCGAAGGCGCATTTTTTGGAGGTTCGTCAACCGGTACAAGTCCTTATATTACACTTGATGTGGCAGGTCATGAACTTACACACGGTGTGGTTTTGAAAACAGCAGGCTTGGTTTACCAGGATGAATCAGGTGCATTGAATGAATCAACTGCCGATTGTTTTGGCGAGATGAGCGAGAGCTATGCCTTGGGAACACCCGATTGGATTCATCGCGCTGAAATTGGCGGTGGCAATAGAAGTTTCATTAATCCCAATTCAAAAGGACAACCTGATACTTATCTCGGCACCAATTGGTATTCAGGAACTTCTGACAACGGAGGAGTTCATACCAACAGCGGAGTACAGAATTTTTGGTTTTATCTTCTATCAGAAGGCGGAAGCGGCACCAATGATAACGGACTTGCGTATAACATAACAGGTATCGGCAGGTTTGCTGCACGCGACATTCTTTACCGCGCATTAACCATGTATGAAAATTCGGCTACTGAATATATTGATGCCCGCGCTGCTACTTTACATGCTGCTGTTGATTTATATGGCTCTTGTTCTACAGAACTTGAAGCTGTCGGTTTTGCATGGCGCGCTGTAGGAGTTGAATCACAATCGGCACAGTACATTAATAATGCCTGTGGAAATTATCCTGCAACAGCAACATTTGCGCAAGCCATTCATCAGTTAACTGCTGCTAACGGTTGCACAACAAATATCACTGCAAGCGCCACTACAGTTTATTTCAGTGCAGTTGACAGGGTTATTTTATACCCGGGTTTCAGGGCTATTTCAGGATCAAAGTTCTATGCTTATCTTGAACCTTGTGCCATTTCAAGATATAAAGGAGCAAGTGGACCACCACCTCCGGTTATGTCAGATGCCGAGAAAGGGATTATTAAATATGAGGAATCTTCTTCATCAACAGGGTTATCTTTGGATGATGCGATTACCGCAGGACCAAATCCGGTAACTGATGAACTCAATCTTACTGTTATTTTACCAACTGAATCGCAGGTAAAAATCCAACTGTTTGATGCACTCGGTAATGTAATTGAAAATTGGGATGAGTTTGAATCATTGTCGCATGGATTGCATAATCTTACTTACAGCACATCCCGCATTAGCCCGGGAATGTATTTCGTAAACGTTAGTATTAATGGTCAAAATCACATGAAAAAAATTGTGAAGGTTTAAGTACATCAGATTAATTTTAAGTCAAATGAAAAGGCTGTTTCCAAAAGGGGCAGTCTTTTTTTATGCAAAATCAGATCAACCGGTTCGCTCAGGCAATTCGAAATTCAAGTTGTGAAGTTTATTAATTATATTAAAATAAATGGGCTTTGTTAATTATATTTTATTAGATTTGGAATTCGAATTAATGTTGTAGTCCATTACTTTTTTTAACCCCAAGTTTTTTTCAATATTTTAAAACCCGTAATCCAGTTATCATATTCATAGCTTTTTATCTCAAAGCAAGTAGGATAACTCTTAATCCAGATTCAACAATTAAATTTTCAATAATAATTTAAACTCAAATATCATGAACTTAAAACTTTATTTCGCATCGGCTGCGCTATGTGCAGGTCTGTTTACAGCAAATCATGCCTCGGCACAAAACTGGAGTTTAAGCGGCAACTCACCTGGCGCAACGGATACGTTAGGCAACAAAACCAATCAAGGCCTGAAAATCATTACTAACAATGTAAATCGTATCTTTATTCAAAAAGCAGGTAATGTTGGTATTGCTAATGGTGCGCCAACTGAAAAGCTTGATGTTACAGGAAATGTAAAAGCAAGCGGCAATGTTTCATCAGCAACCTTGCGGGTAGGAACTACAACAAGCGCTACCGGTTTTATTGCAAGCATTGGCGGAAAGCTGATAGCAGAAGAAGTACGTGTGGATTTAAAAGCAGCATGGCCAGATTATGTTTTTGCTAACGATTACAAGTTAATGTCGCTTGAAGAATTAGCGACCAGCATCAACACTTACAAACACCTCCCCGGCATTCCATCGGCAACCGAAATGAAAGAAAAAGGAATAACGCTTGGCGAAATGCAAACAAAAACTATTGAGAAGATTGAAGAACAGGCGCTTTATCTTATTCAATTGAAAAAAGAAAACAATGAATTGCGCGCACGCATAGAAGCATTAGAGAATAAATAATTTTCATAAGCAGTTATTCACAAAAACATTTAACTTTTAATACTGAAAATTATGAAAAGAAAACTTCTTCTGATATCAATACTATTTACCTCTTACAGCTATCACAGCTATTGCCAGGAACCAACAAGAGGATACATTGAACATGCAGTTCCGCCTTTTGACAATGAAACAAAAGATCTGGATTGGAGTAAAGTGGAGTATAAACCCATCTTACTTTATAAACCCGAACAAAAAAATCAGGAACAAAATAATTTAAATAAAGGTGGTGGAACGCCCGGAATAAATGTGGTTACTGATAATACAGATGTACAGGTTTTTCCTGGTTCTGTAGCACAATCAGAACAGCACATGACCCTCAGTAAAGTGAATCCGCTTAATCTGATACTTTGTTCAAACACCACGCAATATGAAGGCTATTACGTAAGCCAGGATGGTGGTTCAACATGGTTCGGCTCCAATGGCATGCCCGATGGTGTGGGCACTTATGGCGATCCAACTACTGCTGTTGATGGTGCCGGAAATTTATTTATTGAAGCAATGAATAATTTAGGTCCCACAGGTTACAAAGTTTTTAAAAGTACAAATAAAGGCACCACATGGGGATCACCTGTATCATCTACGTACAGTCCGGTATCTTTCGATAAGGAGATGATGGCAATTGATAATTTGCATGGCAGCCCTTATTACGGAAACATATATACTGCATGGACTGATTTTACAGGAAACTATAGTGTTTTGTTTAATCGTTCAATCAATGGTGGAACAAGCTATACCTCCAATTTAACATTGCATGCAGGATGGGGACAAGGAACCAACGTGCAAACAGGAACTGAAGGACAGGTGTATGTTTGTTGGGCTAATTATGGCACAGGAACCTATCCGGCTAACGGCATTGGTTTTTCACGTAGTACGAACGGGGGCTCTTCATTTACTGAATTAACACCCGCGTTTGCTTACAATGGAATTCGCGTAAGCGGTACCAATCCTATTTTTAATAACACCCGCGTTAATGATTTTCCTTCAATGGCTGTAGATAAAAGTTGCGGTCCTTTCAGGGGACGCATTTACATTGCTTATGCAGGGCATCAAGGAGGAACTACTTCGGCAAAAGGTGTTATTTATGTTAGATATTCTGATAACCAGGGAACAACATGGTCGGCTGCTACAGAGGTAAGCATTTCAACAGGCCGTCAAAATTGGTTTCCATGGATAACTGTTGATGATGCTACAGGTACCGTAAGTGTTGCATACCTCACTTTTGATAC
Source organism: Bacteroidia bacterium (assembly GCA_039931675.1). GTDB lineage: Bacteria > Bacteroidota > Bacteroidia > AKYH767-A > OLB10 > JAEUTH01. The sequence continues at coordinate 10,826 of JBDTRM010000260.1, forward strand.
ACCTTCGGGATTTATTACCAATACTTATCTTGCTTATTCATTCAACTGGGGATTTTCCTGGAGTAATATTAAAGTGAGCGATGTTGGGCATACAGTAGCATCTATCCCGGGTTTCGCAACAGGTTATTGTGGCGATTATATTGCCAATACCGCTTATGGAAATAAAAATTATGTATGCTGGAATGATGATCGAACGGGTCAATGGCAGAACTATGTATCACGAATTGATTTTGATAAGCCTGCGGTTTATTCATCAAATACAGATTTGAATCTTAATGGTCCTGTTAATCATATATTGCCTTATTCAGGCGACATTGACTATGAAGCAACAAATAATATTAACTCACCGATAGGAAGCACATTTACAATTCAGGCAGGTGCGAATGTTGAAATGCGCGCAGAGGGTCATATCATACTAAACCCGGGCTTTGATGCAAAAAGCGGTTCGCATTATGACGCTGCGATAGTAACGGTAAGTGGTTGTATAAATACGGTAAACCGCGATGGAGTAATTGATGAAATTGAAGAACATGAGAAACTACTCAAGCCAGCCTATAGCGGTGATGCTACTGTGCAGTTCTCCTGCTATCCCAATCCTGCAAACAATACAATTACTTTCGAATATCTTGTAACTGAACGCAGCGATGTAACTTTAATTCTTACTGATTTGCAAGGCCGCGAGGTAAAACGTTTATTGAATAATGTTACAATCGAACCGGGTCTTGAAAAAAACAGTTATGATATTTCTGCTCTACCTTCTGGAGTTTACACATATAAATTGGTAACGGGTAACTACGTAAAAACCGGTAAGTTTACCAGGATAGATTAAACATAAATCTTGTTTTAATAAAAAAGGCAGCTGTTAATGGTTGCCTTTTTTGTTGAACAAACAAGCCTGATGAAAATCATAGACTAAAAACCAAAATCAAATATTAAATTCGCATCCGCTTTTATAAAAGCTTTTGGCTGTTAGCCTTTTGCTATTAGCAAATTCAACATTCGTAATTCATAATTCAACATTCATAATTTATAATTCCATTCATGTCCTACTTCAGTTTTGCCGACCGGCACATAGGTCCCGATAGTGAGCAGGTTGCTCAGATGCTTAATTTAATTGGTGTTTCATCGCTCGAGCAATTGATTGATGAAACCGTTCCTGCTGCTATACGCATTAAGGGTGATTTGAATTTGCCCGATGCGCTCAGCGAAACGGCATATCTCAAACACATTAAATCCGTTTCACTTAAAAATAAAGTGTTCCGTTCTTACATTGGTTTGGGTTATTACAATACCGTGGTGCCGGGAGTGGTGCAACGCAATGTTTTTGAGAATCCGGGTTGGTACACGGCTTACACACCTTACCAGGCTGAGATTGCGCAAGGCCGCATGGAAGCCTTGTTGAATTTTCAAACAATGGTTTGTGATTTAACAGGCATGGAATTAGCCAATGCGTCATTACTCGATGAAGCCACAGCCGCAGCCGAAACCATGCACATGTTTTATGCATCACGAAGCAAAGAGCAGGAAAAAAATAATTGCAAAAAGTATTTTGTTTCGGACAAATGTTTTCCGCAAACCATTTCAGTTTTAAAAACCCGCTCTAATCCTGTTGGTGTTGAATTGGTGGTTGGCGATTATGCAACAACAAAATTAGACGATACTTATTTTGGTGCGCTGTTGCAATATCCCGATATAGATGGCGAAGTGCATAACTATATGCCTTTTGTAAAACATGCTCATGAGCATAATATTTATGTTGCAGTGGCTGCCGATATCATGAGCCTTGCCATGTTGATGCCTCCTGGCGAGTGGGGCGCTGATGCTGTTGTAGGTTCAACACAACGCTTTGGTGTACCGCTCGGTTATGGCGGGCCACATGCAGCCTACTTTGCAACGCATGATAAATTCAAGCGCGATATACCCGGTCGCATCATTGGTGTGTCTGTAGATACCACCGGCAAACGTGCGCTGCGCATGGCTTTGCAAACACGCGAGCAACACATCAAACGGGAAAAGGCAACTTCAAATATTTGCACTGCACAGGTTTTACTCGCAGTGATGAGTAGCATGTATGCAGTTTATCACGGACCAAAAGGTATTCGTTCAATAGCTGAAAATATTCATGAAAATACTTTTCGTTTGAAGGAAGGACTAACCAACCTTGGATACGAAGTTTTGAATAAATACTTTTTCGATACTATAAAAGTTGCTGCAAGTGGAAAGGTTCCACGCATTCAGCAATTAGCTTTAGAAAAGAAAATAAATTTCCGTTATAACAGTGATGAAACTGTTTGCATAAGCCTGGATGAAACTGTGGATGCAACAGACTTAAAAGATATTTTAAATGTATTTGAAGCTGCTGCCGGCAAACAGCTTGACGGCTATGAATCAAAAAACTTGCAAAACATTTTTATGCGCAGCGAATCATTCCTCATGCGCAGGCAATCTGCTTTTCTTACGCATCCTGTCTTTAATAAATATCACAGTGAGCACGAAATGTTGCGTTACATGAAGCGCTTGGAAGATAAAGACCTTGCAATGAATCACAGCATGATTTCGCTTGGTTCGTGTACGATGAAATTAAATGCAACTGCTGAAATGTCTCCGTTAAGCTGGCCTGAATTTGGGGCAATGCATCCATTTGTTCCGATTGACCAGGCTGCGGGTTATCAGCAAATGATTAAGGAATTGGAAAATTATTTGAGTGAGATAACAGGATTTGCTGCTGCATCGCTGCAACCAAATTCAGGCGCGCAAGGTGAGTATGCAGGCTTGCTCGTGATTCGTGAATACCTGAAACAAAAAGGCGAAGGTCATCGCTACATTGTATTGATTCCACAATCTGCTCACGGTACTAATCCTGCAAGTGCAGTAATGTGCGGTTATAAAATTGAAGTGGTTAAGACGGATGATAAAGGCAACATTGACATTCACGATTTAAAACTGAAGGCGGAACGTCATGCTGCAAATCTTGCTGCATTGATGGTTACCTATCCTTCAACACATGGTGTGTATGAGGAGGGCATCAAGGAAATAACCTCTATTATACACGCCAATGGCGGACAGGTTTACATGGATGGCGCTAACATGAATGCCCAGGTGGGATTGACTTCGCCCGGCATGATTGGCGCTGATGTTTGTCACCTTAATCTCCATAAAACATTTTCTATTCCTCATGGCGGTGGCGGACCCGGCATGGGACCTATCGGTGTGGCTAAGCATCTTGCACCATATTTACCTACGCATCCTTTAACAACTACAGGTGGAGAAAAAGGAGTTGATGCAGTTTCAGCAGCCCCGTGGGGAAGTGCAAGTATTCTGCATATTTCTTACGCATACATTCGCATGTTAGGAAAGAAAGGTGTGCGTAATGCTACCATTGCCGCTATACTCAATGCTAACTATATTCAGAAGCGTTTGGAAAATCATTATCCTATTTTGTATCGCGGAAGCAAAGGACGCTCTGCACATGAAATGATTTTAGATTGCCGTGCATTTAAAACCAATGCTGGTGTGGAAGTAACTGATATTGCAAAACGCCTTATGGATTACGGTTTCCACGCACCTACGGTTTCATTCCCTGTGGCAGGTACTTTAATGGTTGAACCAACAGAGAGCGAAACGATGGAAGAGTTAGACCGTTTTTGTGACGCTATGATTTCTATCCGCAAAGAAATTGATGATATTGAAAAGGGCATTGCCGATAAACTTGATAACGTGCTCGCTAACTCACCCCATACCGTAACTGAAGTAACAGCAAACGATTGGCATCATCCTTACACGCGCCAGCAGGCTGCATTTCCTGCGCATTATGTTTCAGAGAATAAATTCTGGCCAAGCGTTAAGCGTGTTGACAATGCTTTCGGTGACCGCAATTTGGTTTGCACTTGCCCGCCAATGGAGGAGTATATGGAAGAGGTGGCGTAATGTGAAAGAGGTTTCATTTAATAACAAAAAAGTCCAAAGATTTTAAAAACCTTCGGACTTTTTTGTTTAGAGAAATTTCAACTCAATTAATCATCACTTTCGAATCGTAAACCTGGTTATTGATTTCCATCTTTAACAGGTAAATTCCATTTTTAACTGAACCATTTAAGTTGAGTTCTTTTGAAACATGTCCATTTTGAACACCAATACTAAACTCGTAAACTTTTTGACCAACTGAATTATAAAGTTGAATTGTTGCTGTTCCGTTTTCATCTTCGCTTAAACCTGCGTATTCAAATGTAAACGAACCCGCATTGGGATTTGGATAAAGGTTTATGGGATTGGTTATTGATGATTCACTTTCTATGCTGCCAGTGCTCAGATTAGGATTTGCCATGCGGCAATTAACAGTAGTAGTAACGCTACCTGCACTGATTCGCGAACAACCGGTTGTATTATTTTTTGAAACCACTTTATATGTACCCGGTTGCTTGGCTATATAATTATGCGCTGAGTCACCAGTCAATGAAGCATCATTGCGATACCATTGTAGAGAATAACTGGTTCCGGTGCCACTTGCATTTATGGTAACTGAATCACCCGCGCAAAAAGCCGCGCTGCCCGATGTTGTTAGTGTAACGATAGCATTAGCCTTTGATGTTACAGCAATAACATTAGAAGTTACTGTGCCGCAGGAATTAGTTACCAAACATTTATAATTGCCTGATGTAGTTACATTATAGGTACTTGATGTCGCTCCGCTTATGTTGCTGTTATTTTTCTTCCATTGATAAGTCAATCCGAAGCCGGGTGAGCATTTTAAAAGTACGTCACCTCCGGCACAAAATGAAGTATTCCCAATGGCGGTTATTGCTGCAGTTGGCGCACCGGTACAACTTGAATATAATGCATCAATTTCTGATTGGGATAGCGCGCGGTTATAAATGCATATATCATCAAGAATTTCTCCGTAAGAATAAGTTACCCCGCAAACACTTACATTACCATGTCCAAAAATTAAGGGATCCTGACTCGTACCAATGGGGCCAAAAGTTAATGTGTAGGAAGCTCCTAAATCGGCAGCGCCATCAACATAAATTACAGTTTGAGGTTTGTACCATGCGATGGCAACATGGTGCCACTTATTATCAGCAACTACAATACTACCGTATTGATAATTATTATTTCCAGCAGGATCAAATAATTGCACCGACAACTTACCATTTGATAAAATGCTGACCGCATAAGCATCGTCACCTGTAATGTAACAGCCTGTTGATTTTGAAATAAGAATATTTGGAGCGGTCACCGCAGGAAGTTTAACCCAAAATGAAATGGTTAGTCCTAAAGTCATTCCATCTAAATAATCAGAATCGGGTACAACGATAGTTTGGCTTACATTAAACTGGTAGGCCTTATTAGTCTTTGCAAATCTGTCTTGCACTAATATGGCACCATTAACAGCGCCATTATTTCCCTTGGCGGAATAGTCATGCGCATTTCCGGTAAAACCCCAATAACCAAGTAACCCTGTTGTTGGTACATAAGAAGGTAAAATTTGCGCAATAGTTGTTGAAAGAGCTATGCATGCAACAGTAGTTAAGATAATCAATTTCTTCATGGTGTAATTATGTTTAATGTATGGATGTATCTCGTTTTTTAAAGTGGTTCCTGAACTCCACTAACTTTTTATTCAGAATAGGAAACCTTATTATTTAGGTTTGGCAAGGCCGATGATTTCTTTGTCTTTTGTCTTCCCGGCCAATCATTCTGCACTGTTGCGCAACAAATATATCTAAATTACTTTTTATTTGTTTATTTTGGGGTAGAATTATCTCCCCAACAAAAAACCCCACCCTGTCCTCGCAGCGTAGGTTTTTTACAGAGTCCAAACTCACAGGCGCAAATGAAATTCAATCTGATTTTAAAGTTGGGGGTTTCAAAGATTTATAAAGTTGCACACAAACCATAAGTTGTTTTATCCAAAAAAATTTCTGAATAATAGCAGCGATGAAAAAAGCAGAAGCAAAACCATCAGCAAATTATTTTTTTGTAGATGAATCGGGCGACCCGAATTTTTATGATGCAAAAGGTAATTTTATTGTCGGGCAGGATGGTTGCTCCAAAATACTTCTTCTCGGATTTATCAATGTACCGGAACCTGAATCTATTCGCAAAATGGTTGCTTCACTGAAAGAAGATATTGCCAAAGATGCTTACCTATCATCCATTCCTTCTGTACAAAAATCCATTCGGGCTTTTCATGCCAAAGACGATTGCCCCGAAGTGAGGGAAAGATTTTTCAAAGAAATTGTAAAAATGAATTTTAAAGCTGAGTTTGTTGTAGCCCGTAAAAGAGAGGATATTTTTAAAAGCAGGCATAGGTCAAACGAGAATGTCTTTTATGATGATTTGATTTCAAAGCTTTTTGAAAACCAATTGCACAAGGCACTGCAATCTGTTATATATTTTGCTACACGCGGTAATCGAAACCGCACCGGTAATCTTGCCAACGCTATTCAAACAGCCAAACTGACTTTTGAAAATAAATGGAAAATACAAATTGAGAGTGATATTAATATCCTGTCTCAAAACACCATCGGTGAACCATGCCTTCAGGTAATTGACTATATGAACTGGGCTGTGCAACGAGCATTTATACGTGGGGAAGACCGCTACCTCAAATTTGTTGAATCTAAAATAAGTTTGATTATAGATATTTATGACTTTAAAAAATATCCCTCCAATTATTATAATCGGAAAAATAAGTTTGAACTAAAAAAGATAAGCCCTCTATAGGCTAGTCCCGTTTGAACGGGAGCAGGGCATGGAGCCCGCTTTCACCTGTAAAGGACTTATTGAGGCAAAGATAGATAAAAAATGGACGTTGTCTTTCGCATTGCAGATAATTATTAACAAGACTCATAATGTCAAGCACCAATCACAATATCCATATAACAAAAAACATTTCCGCATCACGCGAAGCTGTTTTTAATCTCTTCAGAGATAACACCGTATTCAAACTTACAGGAGCAAATGAAATTGAATCTGATTTTAAAGTTGGAGGAAAGTTTTCTTTGCTATTTAAAAACAGGGGAACAATAAGCGGGCGCTTTATCAAATTAACTGAAAGCGAAATTATTTTAGAGTGGGATGTAGAAGGTTTTAATCTTCCGAAAGAAACAAATACGATTTTGAAAATATCCCTAATGCAAGAAGAGCAAATGTGTTTGATTGAACTTATCCACTCTAACATAAATAATGCTGATTCAGCAGCAGCAAAAAAAAGAGCATGGACAGAAATATTAGATGATATTGAAAAGGCGATTGGCAACAAGTGATATCAGATCAGGAATATTTAACATGTGATCATCTTCAAAAAGAAAAAGCCGCATTGCAATTGCAATACGGCTCACTAAAGTCAAACTCAACAACTTTTATTTTTATAAATGATGAATAACGAATTTCGAATAATGAATTTTGAAGTAAGGCAAATTTTTCAAGAGTTCATCTCCTTCGTTATTCAATATTCATCATTCAAAATTCAACATTTCTTTTCAGTCAACCCTGTCGTGCAGAAAGGTGTTGTTTGATTTGATCTCTACATTTTTATTTTCGTTTTCGCCAAGCGTTAATCTTGAGACCTGCGATTCGCTTGAATCGGGTACATTCGCCAATTGCACATTACGCCTTTTATATGCCGGCTCTTTTTCAAGATCGTTAATCACATTGCTGTTGCTGCTTTGAAATTTGTAGCTCAGCTCGCGCAGTTTCATAATGCGCTCGCGTGTTTTCTTAAACTGATCTTCTGATGTTGCAGCCTCTTCCTCATCAGCAGTTGGGACAATGCTTGCAGTATTAATATCCGTAACATTTTCAACAGGCGATGCCAGCGTAAATGCTTCCTGGTAAGTTTCGTTGATTGTATTCACTTCGGGTGGAGCAGTTTGCTCTACCGATGTAGTTAGATCAAATTCAAAACTCATGGTGCCTTCTGTATCAGTTACAGTAAGATGAGAAGGTTTTTCATAAGTATTGTTTTTTTCCTCAGTAACCAGGGGCTTATTTAATGCCGAGGCCCTTGCATATTCATACGATTTAGGAGCAGCAGGTTTATCAGGCTCCACAGGATTATCGTTGATCAGCGTAGGCTCCATGTTAGTAACCGGTTTTTCTTTCGGAGTTTCTGTTTTATTGTCTAACGTATGGACTACACGTATTGGCTTGTTTTTCTCAGCAATAATTTCAGTGTGTGTTTTAAAGCCTGTAGCAATTACGGTTACTGCAATTTTATCACCAAGTGTTGCATCAGTTCCTGTGCCCATAATAATGTCGGCAGTGAGGCCGGCCTGTTCCTGGATGTAATCGGTAATTTCTCCTATTTCATCCATAGTCACTTCAGTTTTTCCTGAGGTGATGTTAAGCAGGATATAACGTGCCCCATTAATATTGCTGTCATTAAGCAAGGGTGAGTCAAGCACTAATTGAGCTGCTATCTTGGCTCGCTCAGTACCTTCGGCAAAGGCACAACCCATAATGGCTACACCGCTGTCTTTAAGCACTGTCTGCACATCGGCAAAGTCAACGTTTATATACCCGGTTACAGTAATAATTTCAGCAATGCTTCGTGCAGCAATGGTTAAAATATCATCAGCACGGCCAAACGCCTCGGTGAGTTTAAGATCACCGTGAATTTCGCGCAGCTTATCATTGCTGATGATAAGCAATGTGTCAACGCTCTTTTTCAATTCTTCTATCCCGGTGTTGGCTTGTAACTTTCTCTTTTTTCCTTCAAAAGCAAAAGGTACGGTTACAATACCAACGGTTAGGATCCCCATTTCTTTAGCAACACCTGCTATAATCGGTGCAGCACCTGTGCCGGTGCCACCGCCCATACCTGCGGTTATAAAAACCATCTTAATATCTTTAGCTAAAGCGCGTTGTATCTCCTCAATATTTTCAATTGCTGCATTTTTTCCCACTTCGGGGAGTGAACCTGCACCGCGGCCTTCTGTAAGGCTGGGCCCGAGTTGAATTTTAAATGGCACAGGGCTTATTTCAAGTGCCTGTGCATCAGTGTTGCAAATCATAAAGTCAACACCACGAATGCCTTGGTGGTACATGTGATTTACGGCATTGCTGCCACCACCGCCCACGCCAATCACTTTAATGATAGAGGGTCTTTCTTTTGAGATTTCGAATTCCATTGCTTGATTATTAAGTTTCAATATATATGATGAGAAGACAGGAGTGAATTCCTTTTTTGTTTATTCTTTTTGATTTTGTTGATGATTTGAATTTCGAATTTCGAACAAATGAATTTTGAATATTGAAGTTTAATCCTTCGTGTTTCAACATTATTATATTCTTTTAATACTGGATTCTTAATTCGTTATTCTATTGTTCTCCCGGACTAATCGGGATATTAATTCAAAATTTATAATCTAAAATTTATAATGACTTATCATCTTCGTCATCCTGGAACAGATCCTTGATGAGCGTGATAAAATCACTTTTCTTTTTTGTAGGCTGCACGGGCGTTTTAATCGGCTCATGTTTTGCCTCAACCATAACCAGCGGCTGCGTTTTATTTTTTGTGCGTTCAGCATCATTCAATCCCATAATCACTAAACCAACTGCAGTGGCATACATGGGACTTTTAATTTCATCATTGCCTTTGCTGATATGCTCATTAGGATAACCAATGCGCGTATCCATGCCTGTAATTAATTCGAACAACTGCTGTATGTGTTTAAGCTGAGCACCACCACCGGTAATAACTAAACCGGCAATCAGTTTTTTCTCAAAGCCTGAATTTTTTATTTCATAATACACATGTTCAATAATTTCTTCCATTCTCGCCTGTATGATATGCGCAAGATTTTTTACAGAAATTTCTTTCGGTTCGCGGCCTCTTAAACCGGGTATGGAAACAATATCATTATCGCTTGTTTGTGATGCCAAGGCAGAACCAAATTTTGTTTTTAATGATTCAGCCTGTGCACGTATAATGGTGCAACCTTCTTTTATATCATCGGTAATCACATTACCACCAAAGGGAATCACGGCAGTATGACGAATTATTCCATCCTGGAAAATAGCAATGTCAGTAGTTCCTCCTCCAATATCAACTAATACAACACCTGCTTCTTTTTCTTCATCGGTTAATACAGCTTCGGCAGATGCCAATGGTTCAAGAATTAAATCAACAGGATTTAAACCTGCTTTGCGCACACACTTCTCAATGTTTTTTGCTGCGGTTACCAACCCTGTTATGATGTGGCAATTGGCTTCAAGACGAATGCCCGACATACCTATCGGGTCTTTGATACTTGCTTCTTTATCAACAATATATTCCTGTGGTATTACGTGAATAATTTCTTCACCAGGCGCCATAGCGAGTTTATACATGTCATCAATAATTGCATCAATGTCCACCTGTGCTATTTCTTCATCAATATTATGACGTGTGCGCATGCCGCGATGCTGCAAACTTTTAATATGCTGACCGGCTATACCAACATGCACATCTTTTATGCTCACGTCTGATTCAGCATCAGCATCTTTAACTGCAAGCTTTATTGCCTGAACAGTTTTTTCAATGTTAGCCACAACGCCACGCATTACACCGAATGATTCAGCCTTGCCTTTGCCAAGTATTTCTATCTTGCCGTACTGATCTCTGCGGCCAACGATGGCGCATATTTTTGTGGTGCCTATATCAAGTCCCACTATTAAATTTGAATCTTCCATATCTGGATTTACAATTTACAATTTTTGATTTACGATTTTCTCTTCGTCATTGCGATCCCGATAGCTATCGGGAGAAGCAATCTTTTCTTGTTATGCGAATTCTTAATTTATAATTTCTCTTTTTACACTATCCCTAACCGCTACCGGCAAAGTTGATTTCACAACTCCCTTCTTTGTACACACCACTTGATTTTCAAACTCAAGATTGATAGTGCTGTATTGCGTCCATCCGGTTTTATTTAAACCTTTGCGGTAGAACACCAGCAGCTTTTCAATTTTCTTTTCAAGATCGCCTGCATCTCCAATCAGTATATTCTGATCTCCAATGCGTGAAATCAATTCAATCTCATTGTTTTCATTTACATATACCTGTGTGAATAATGCATTGGCAACTGAATCGCGCTGCAGGTATTCAGCTATGGCATACAATTGTTCAATGATCAATTTTTTATTGGCAGTATCATTTGCAATAAATGCCTGTTCTTTAATTCTTCTTCTTGTATATCTTTCATTGATCACTCCGCTTGCAACAATAACATTAGGAGTGTACTTATCTGACACCGGCATCAAATATCCTTCATCATCTATATAAAAATTTTCACCTTCAGTATTGATAATCCTTATAATTGGTGTGCGTTGCTTTACCCTAATATTCAGCTTTCCGTTAAGGGTTGAAAATACTTCTGCATTTGCCACGAAAGGATTTGTATTGATGATAGTTTCTAACAAAGCCGTGTTAATTTCATTTATAGGTTTTCCGAGGGGTTGCTTGCCTTTGCTGTTTAGTAATTCTAACACATCATTATTCTCAATAAAATAATTGCCTGCATCATCGGCAATGTCAATCTGAACCGCATTGCATTTTACATCATTCTGTTTTACATTAACGAATGCAACCGACAGTATCACTGCGAATCCGAGCAGTGTCCATAAAATATACGGTATGTATTTTTTGAATTTCATGGCTTAATTAATTTGAATTTTCGTTAACCTTTCCTGATAACATTTGCTGTATAGACTGTACCAATTGATCAATATCTCCAGCACCGAGTGTGAGTAAAACCTCTAATTTTTTATTCTTTAAAATGCTGAGTAAGTCACTTTTATTGCACAATATTTTTTGTGTTGTTATTTTACCGAGGATCATTTCTGAGTCCACGCCTTCAATCGGCAACTCGCGGGCGGGATAGATGGGCAGCAAAATTGTTTCATCAGGAAGACTGAGACTTGCTGCAAATTCATCTGCAAAATCACGTGTGCGTGTAAACAGATGAGGCTGAAATACAACCGTTATTTTTTTATCAGGATATAATTCTTTAACAGAATTTATAGCAGCGCTCAACTCTTGCGGATGGTGAGCATAGTCATCAATGTAAACTAAATCTTCGTTTTTTAATTGATAATCAAACCTTCGTTTTACCCCACTATATGTGCTTAGGCCTCTTTTAATCTCATCAGCACTTAACCTATAATGGAGGGCTACCGTTACGGCTGCAACTGCATTTTCCACGTTATGCCTTCCGGGTAACCCTAACTGTAAACCGGTTATGGTATGCGATGGACTTACATAATCAAAAACATATTGACGATTTTCGATCCTGATATTTTTCGCTGTTGCTGATGCTGATTCTGTTATTGAATAATCAAGAATTTTTACTTCACCAGGTTTAACTGCCAATCCTTTTTTAAGGATGAGCAAACCCTTTTTATCAACCTGTTCAGCAAATTGACGATAGCAATCTACCAGCGTTTGGAGGTCCCCATATATATCAAGGTGATCGGCATCCATTGAAGTGATTATAGCAGCATGTGGATGAAGTGTTAAAAAAGAACGATCAAATTCATCAGCCTCAACGATGGTGACATGATCCTCTTTTTGCACAGCTCCCAATAAGAAATTGGAGTTGTAATTTTTTGCAATGCCGCCTAAAAATGCGGAACAATTTCTTCCACTACTTTTAAGCAAATGAGTTACAATTGAAGATGTCGTTGTTTTTCCATGAGTACCTGCAACAGCAATCGTATTGCTGTTTTCAGTAATAAGACCTAATATTTCAGAGCGCTTATAAAGCTGAAACTTTGAAGCGAGGTAATTAAATTCACCATGATCATTCGGAATGGCAGGCGTATAGATAATCAGGAAATGCGCTGGATTTTCATTTTCAATAAACTCAGGCAACAGTTTCATGTCATCCTCAAAATGAACAGCAATTTTTTCAGCAATCAATTCATTGGTAAGTGGAGTAGGGGTTTTGTCATAACCGGCTACGGTTTTTCCCATAGCATTAAAATAGCGTGCCAGGGCACTCATGCCAATGCCGCCAATGCCTAACATATATACGCTGTTTATTTTTGAGAAATCCACTTTGATTTACGATTTACGATTTTTGATTTACGATTTTTCCCTCTTAACCGTCATTGCGAGGAACGAAGCAATCTGTTTTTGATTTAAGATTTTACTACCAACTGCCACCACCACTACTACTTCTTCCCCACTGCCAGCCTAATAACTTCTTCAGCAATTTTCAACGCAGAGTTGGGTAATGCTAATTTTCTGATGTTGCTGGTGAGACTTAATAATTTATTTGTGTTATTAATTAATTGCAATGCTTCGTCAACTAATTTATTCTGTGCATCTGCATCACTTACAATAATTGCTGCGTGATTATTCACTAAAGCCATTGCATTTTTTGTCTGATGATCTTCTGCTACGTTAGGTGATGGAACCAGCACACATGGCTTGCTCACTATGCACAATTCAGAGATTGTACTTGCACCTGCACGTGAAATCACTACATCAGCCATTGCGTATGCATAATCCATTTTTGAAATGAAGTCATATACTTTCACATCTATGAATGGTTTCGATGATTCCATTGCTTCTTTATAAAATGCTTTTCCTGTTTGCCATATTAACTGCACATCCTGTTTTGCAAATGCCAGTAAAGCGGCCCTAATACTCTGATTAATGGTGCGCGCTCCCAAACTTCCACCAACTACTAACACCGTTTTTTTTTGTGCATTCAACTCAAAATATTTTGCTGCTTCATTTCTTTTGCCTTCAATTTTCAAAATGTCTTCGCGCACGGGATTTCCCAACTTCATTAATTTCTCTGTAGGAAAATATTTTTCCATTCCATCGTAAGCCACGCAAATTTTTTCAACTTGTCGCGCAAGAATTTTATTGGTAACACCGGGGTATGAATTCTGTTCCTGTATCAAACACGGAATTCCTTTTCGTGCAGCTTGTTGCAATAAAGGCCCGCTTGCATATCCGCCAACTCCAACTGCTACATCCGGCTTGAACTTTTTAATTATTGAACCTGCTTTCAACAAACTTGAGACCACCTTAAATGGAAATGAAAGATTGTCTAACGTAAGTTTGCGTTGAAATCCACTGATCCATAATCCTTCAATTTTATAACCTGCTGCAGGTATTTTTTCCATTTCCATTCTTCCTTTTGCTCCAACAAAAAGAATTTCATTAGCCGGATTTATTGCCTTTAATGCATTGGCAATCGCAAGTGCAGGAAATATATGCCCGCCTGTTCCTCCTCCACTGATGATTACTCTTATATTAGGCTGCTGCGGGTTGCTCATTTTCTTCTTTTACAATATCACGACTAACGCTTAACAATATACCAAGAGATAAACTTGTAAACCAGATGGAAGTACCACCCATGCTGAGCATGGGCAGCGGCTGTCCTGTAACTGGAAATAAATTGGTAGCTACTGCCATGTTGATCATGGCCTGAAATACTAAACCAAAACTGCAACCTGCAGCAAACAGTGTTGCAAATGCTTTGGGACTTTGTTTAATCAATACCACCGTTCGATATAATAACAGTACATATAAACCTATTACGACAAATGCTCCCCACAATCCATACTCTTCGCAAATGATTGCAAAAATCATATCGGAGTAGGGATGTGGAAGGAAGTTGCGTTGTGTACTGTTTCCCGGTCCTTTACCTAATGCACCACCCGTAGCAATAGCAATTTTTGCTTGTTCTGTTTGATAGTTGCCATCACTGTCCCCACTTTTAAAATTTTCAATGCGGTGCATCCAGGTATCAATGCGTCCTGTGTAACCTGTGAGTTTGGCAATGCCAATAAATAATCCAAAACAAACTACGCCAATTCCAACTAACCCAGCGATATACTTAAAATTGATCCGACCTATGAACATTAAACATAAGCTGCATGCGAATAGTACCGCAGCAGTTGAGAAGTTGGCCGGAAGAATTAATCCGCATACAACTAATACGGGAAGCATAATTGGAACGAATGCTGATTTGAAATCTTTAATGTTATCCTGCTTAAGCGATAACATGCGTGAGACATAAAGTAATAATCCAAGCTTGGCAAAATCAGAAGTTTGAAACGATAGACCGATACCTGGTAATGTTAGCCATCGGCTTGCTTCGTTAAGATTGGTACCACTTACTAAAGTGAGTATGAGTAATGGAATTACAATAACGAGTGCAATACGCGAAAGCTTTGCATAAAAGGTATATTTTACCAAATGTGCACCATACATGATGGCAAGTCCTAATAACAGGATAACGAAATGTTTAAACATGTAATACTCCGTATTGCCCGACTGATAGCGATAAGCAAGCGTTCCTGTTGAACTGTAAACAGCAAGTAATGAAAAGATAGATAGTATGAATACAATCAACCAGATCACCCTGTCACCTTTAAAATATGAATCTATCCAGGTCATTTTTGATTTACGATTTACGATTTTTGATTTACGATTTGCTTTATTCACGTCATTGCGATCCCGATAGCTATCGGGAGAAGCAATCTGTTATTGTCAAGCACATGCTTTTTTATAAAGCCTTAACTGCAGCCTTAAACTGACGGCCTCTGTCTTCGTAATTTTTGAACAAGTCGAAACTTGCATTGGCAGGAGATAACAATACGATATCACCTTTCCTTGCAAATTTGAAAGCGGCTTTTACTGCATCCTCTGCATTATCGGTTTCAACAATTGTTTCTACCATTCCGCCAAATTCTTCAATGATTTTTTTATTGTCTTTACCAAGACAAACTATTGCTTTCACTTTATCTTTCACCATATCATGTAGCATTTCATATTCATTGCCTTTATCCTGTCCTCCTGCAATCCAGATTACAGGACGGTTCATACTTTCTAACGCATACCATGTACTGTTTACATTAGTTGCTTTTGAATCGTTAATAAAGTCAACACCTGAAATAGTGTTTACAAACTCAAGCCGGTGTTCAACAGATCTGAAATCCATTAAACTGTCGCGCACAATTTCATTGCGAAGATCTAACAGTCTGCCTGAAATGCCTGCAGCCATTGAATTG
This sequence comes from Bacteroidia bacterium, assembly GCA_039931675.1. Classification (GTDB taxonomy): domain Bacteria; phylum Bacteroidota; class Bacteroidia; order AKYH767-A; family OLB10; genus JAEUTH01. Next base: position 26,846 of record JBDTRM010000260.1, read on the forward strand.
TAGAGATTGTGTTTGCCCTGGATTGCAAGTTCGAATATCGTCATAGTGAGTGGATTTGATTTGATATTAATTATTAAGTTTTCGTTTTCAATATATGCTGCCATGCCATCACTTCGTTTTATTGAGAAGGGATACCATTGGCTTTTGGGACTATGTTTTAACATTTCCATGTTGATGTACTCATCATCAGCATTGTAAATGATAGCATCATCTTCTGTCTGATTTTGAATGATGCGCATCTTTGAATCAATGTATTTCTGCATTGAGTAATCGTAACGATCAAGATGGTCGGGAGTGATGTTTAGCAACACTGCTATTTCTGCCTTGAACTGATGCATGTCATCTAACTGAAAACTGCTCAGTTCAATAACATAGTACTCGAAATCACTCTCCGCTACCTGTTTTGCAAAACTCTGTCCTACATTACCGGCAAGTCCAACTTTTAAACCGGCTTTAGTAAGTATATGGTAGGTGAGCATAGTGGTAGTTGTTTTACCATTAGTGCCTGTGATGCAAATTTTCTTTGCTTTTGTATAACGTGCTGCAAATTCAATTTCGGAAATGATAGGGATGTTTTTTTCTTCGAAGAATTTAATCACATCAGCCTTGGTCGGAATACCCGGACTTTTAATTACCTCCGCTGCATCAGCCATTAAATCGTAAGAATGTTTTCCTTCCTCGAATGAAATATTATGCGCTGTTAAAACTTTTTTAAACTCATCTTTAATCACCCCCTTATCAGAAACAAAAACATCAAACCCTTGCTGTTGTGCAAGCACAGCAGCACCGGTTCCGCTTTCAGCAGCACCAAGGATGATTATTTTTTTTGTTTGAGACATGTTGGGTATTTGGTATTAGTTACTTGTTATTGAATAATTACTTTTTTTAGTACCGCGTTTTATTCTTATCTTAATTTCAGTGTAACCAACGTCAGCACTGCCAGCATAATTCCAATGATCCAGAATCGTGATACAATTTTTGATTCGTGATAACCTTTCTTTTGATAGTGATGATGAAGGGGTGACATCAGGAATATCCTGCGGCCTTCGCCAAATCTTTTACGGGTATATTTAAAGTAACTAACCTGGATCATTACCGATAAAGTTTCAATTAAGAAGATGCCACACATGATGGGAATGAGAAATTCCTTGCGTATGCAGATGGCGAAAACTGCAATGATTCCACCTAATGCAAGGCTGCCGGTATCACCCATAAAAACTTGTGCGGGATAAGCATTGTACCATAAGAAACCTACGCAGGCACCAATAAATGCTCCACTGAAAACCATCATCTCTCCTGCATTGGGTATGTACATAATGCCGAGGTAGTTTGCGAATACGGTGTTACCCGCTACATAAGCAAGCACTGCAAGGCTGGTTCCAATGATGGCCGAAGTGCCTGTAGCAAGTCCATCTATTCCATCTGTTATGTTGGCTCCGTTTGAAACAGCAGTGATGATGAAGATAGATACCAGTATAAACGCAACCCATGTATATTTTTTCATTTCAGGACTGATCCACGTAACCAGCCATGCATAATCGAATTCGTGATTTTTGAGAAAGGGCAAAGTGGTCCTGGTTGACTTTACGTTTTTTCTTGAATACAATGCACCTTCATTTCTGCTTATTTCATCAATTACTGATCTTTGAGAAGTAAGGTTGATTTCACCTGCCGGAATTTTTTCGCGCACTACAACAAACTGGTTGAAGCAAAGAATACATCCAACGATTATCCCAAGCCCCACCTGTCCCAATATTTTAAACCTTCCGGCAAGCCCTTCTTTATCTTTTTTAAATACTTTTATGTAATCATCTAAAAGCCCTATAAAACCTAACCATACTGTGGAAATGAGGAGTGTAACGATATATACATTATCAAGCCGTGCGAATAAAAGTGTAGGCAGCAGGATAGATGAAAGGATTATTAACCCGCCCATGGTTGGTGTTCCGTGTTTTTGTTTTTCCCCTTCAAGACCGAGATCCCGAATAGTTTCACCAACCTGTTTTCTGTACAATAAATCAATAATGCGCTTGCCGATGAAAAGCGAAAACAACAACGACACAATAAGTGACATAGCCGCACGGAAACTGATATAGCGGAATACGCCTGCCCCCGGGAAGTCATAGTGTTTGTTAAGATATTCGAATAGATAGTAGAGCATAATTGCACTCAATCACATTCCACCGGGAGTGTGATTTTTATTTTAATCGTTTAATGTTTCCGTTAATATTTCCATATCGTCAAATGGATATTTTACTCCTTTTATTTCCTGGTATTTCTCATGTCCCTTGCCGGCTACAAGAATTATATCTCCCTTGCCTGCAAGGCTTGACGCTGTTTTAATTGCTTCGCGCCTGTCGGTTATTGACAATACTTTTTTCCCCTGGGCCACAGGAACACCTTCTTTCATTTGCCTGATAATGGTATCAGCATCTTCGCTACGCGGATTATCGGAAGTGAGAATTACTTTATCACTTAACTCACATGCTATACGCGACATAATTGGCCGCTTGGCCGCATCACGATCACCACCACAACCAACTACAGTTATTACTTTTTCATTACCTGTACGAATATCTTTTATGGTTTGAAGAACATTCTGCAATGCATCAGGTGTATGCGCATAATCAACAATTCCGGTAATCTTTTTTTCTGAAATGATATATTCAAACCTGCCTTCGGGCGGATTGAGATTACTAAGAAATTGGAGTGTCTTTATTTTATCAATTTCAAAAAGCACTGCAGTTGCATAAGCACAGGTAAGATTGTACGCATTAAAGGTGCCGATGAGTTTGCACAATACTTCATGATTATCAATATTCAATAACAATCCCTGGAAATTATTTTCAATTACACGGCATTTAAAATCACAATTGCGAAGCAAACCATAGCTGTATTTTTTTGCATTTGTGTTTTGCAACATCACCATCCCATTTTTATCATCCTTATTTACCAATGCAAAAGCATTGTGAGTGAGCATGTCAAAGAATCCCTTTTTTGCTTTTATGTATTCATCAAATGTTTTGTGATAATCTAAATGGTCGTGAGTGATATTGGTAAATACCCCTGCTGCAAAAGTTAAACCTGTAATGCGGTGTTGAACCACTGCATGCGAACTCACTTCCATGAACACATAACTGCAACCCTTTGCTACCATCTCACTCAATAGTTTATTAAGTGATAATGCATCAGGAGTGGTATGTGTTGAAGGAATTACTTCATCGTTGATTTGATTTTTAACAGTAGAAAGCAGTCCTGCATTGTAACCAAGATTTCTGAAGAGATTAAAAAGTAATGTTACTGTAGTTGTTTTACCATTAGTACCGGTAACTCCAACCAACTTTAATTTTTCGGAAGGATTGTTATAAAAGTTGGCAGCGATGTAGCCTAATGCTAGTGAAGAATCTTTTACTCTTATATATGTAATACCGCTTTCAATTGCATCAGGCATTATTTCGCACACAATTACTTTTGCGCCCTTTGCGATACACTGTTCAATATACTTATGCCCGTCAACCTGCGTTCCTTTAATGGCAATAAAAAGACAACCCGGCTTAACTAAGCGGGAATCAAAGAACACTTCATTGACAGCAATGCTGGTATAACCAATCACTTCTTCAATGGGCGCTTTGTATAATATGTCTTTTAATATCGGCATTGCCCTTTATGTTAGTTCAATAATAATTTGCTGACCTTTTGTTATTGTTGTTCCGGGAGTGATGGATTGCTTGCTTACCGAACCGCGTCCAACTGCTTTTACTGACAGGCCGTTACTTTCTAACAATTGCACTGCATCGCGTAATCCCATGCCTTTTACATCTGGAACTTTATTTATTTCAACTTTTATTGCCGTAGCTTTTTTATCAGTAACATTATAGGTAAACCATGATACATCTTGCGGCATGTCAGCTTTTATTCCGGTAGCTGCAATAGCCTGTTGAGTAAAGCGTGAAGCACCTGCTTTAGGCATTGGAAGCTTTTGTGATAGCAAAGAATCTTTTTCCACTTCCTCATGCATGTCAATGCGTGTGGAATAAACCTTATCGGCAATTTCTTTAAACACAGGACCTGAAACTACATTGCCATAATAAAACTTAGGCGACAAATCATAGATTACAACAATGCAACTGTAAAGAGGATTATCAGCAGGGAAGTAACCGCAGAAAGAAGCCTGGTATCTGACAGAATCATTAGAGCTGTAACCGCCTTTATCAAAAGCCATTTTTGCTGTACCTGTTTTACCGGCAATCTGAAATGTTTCAAATTTCAGATTGGTAGCAGTACCTCGCTGAACTACGCCTTCCATCATGATGCGTGCCTTTGCAACGGTTTTTGCAGAGCATATTGAATCAACTAAAACTTCAGTAGGGAAACTCTTAACCAATTTTCCTTTTTGTAAAATCTCTTTTACAAACTTTGGTTTAACCATGCGGCCACCATTAGCAACTGCATTGTAAAAAGTTAAAGTTTGCAACGGGGTTAATTTTGTTTCATAACCAATTGATGTAAAAGGCAACGTAACATTTGACCAGCCATGCTTTATGCTGCGCTCTGCCGGTGTGTGGATAACAGGCATTGCTTCACCCGGAATCTGTAGGCCCAGCGGCTTGTCAAGATGCATGTAGCTTAAACGATTGGTAAACTTTTCAGGATTTTTCTGATAATATTTATAGATCAGTTTTGATACCGCCACATTGGACGAGATTTCAAATGCATGCTGCACGCTAACTCTTCCATTATACCTGTGTGAATCTTTAATCGGAATTCCTGAGAACATTTCATAGCCTGCACTGATGTCAACACTATCATCCAGGTCAACATAACCATCTTCTAAAGCAGTGATGAGTGAAGCGAGTTTGAAAGTAGAACCTGGTTCTGAACCGTAACCTACAGCGTAATTAAAACCTTCGTAGTAGCTGCCATCTTTGCCACGTGTAAGATTCGCTATGGCTTTTATCTCACCTGTTTGCACTTCCATCAGCACGGCACAGCCTCTTGGTGAATCGTGTGTAGAGAGTTGGGTATAAAGAGCATGTTCGGCAACATCCTGTATGTTTACGTCAATGGTAGTGATTACATCATTGCCATCCTGCGGTTCAATTTCATTGTCATCATTGATGGGTTTGTAAATCCCACCTGCCATTTTTTGCATGATGCGTTTACCTACAACCCCACTTAATGTCGTGTCAAATGCGCCTTCAATCCCCACAGGTTTTACTCCATCTATTTTATAACCTACAGTGCGAGCAGCAAGTTCGCGATATGGGCGTTCTCTGCGGCTGTCAGCAATTACAATGAGTCCGCCTTTGTAGCGACCTGCATTGAATACCGGTAATTTCTGAAGCGCTTTGTATTCTTTAAAGCTTGCATCTTTCTTTAGTAAGAAATATCGCTCGCCATCTCTGCGGGCATCACGCAATATTTTTTTATAGTCCTGTGAAGAATGATCCCCAAATATTTTTGATAGGCCATCAGCAAGCGAATCAACTTTTGCATTAAAATTCTCTTTATTAAATCCATCAGCTTTTGTATCAATACGGAGTTCATAAATAGGAGTAGAGGTAGCGAGTAAACTTCCATCGCTTGAATAAACATTGCCACGTGAAGGTTGTATGGTCATCATCTTAAGCATCAGGCTGTCGGCTTTTGCAGCCCATTTTTTACCTTCTACAAATTTTATTTTCACTACCTGTATAAGAATAGCAAGAGCGAATGCACAGATAAAACTGTACACTAACCATACCCTCCACATAATATCCTTTTTGGTAGTACTCATTTGTTTGATGCTTTTGGCTTTTGGCCTTTGGCTATTTGCTATTTGCTATTTGCTATTTGTTGTACCACTATTTTGCGTGGCGGCACTATTGATTCTTTTAAATTATATTTTGAAACTTCGGCTGCTACTGCCGATTGCTTGCTCTTTTGCATCAACTCTGTTTTGCTTGCTATATATTCTGAGCGTAATTCCTTAATGTCTTTTCCTGTTTTATCAATGGCGCGAACCATTTTATCAGCATGATAACTGTTGCCTATATAAAGCAATGCAAACACCATCAGGAAAAATATATAAGGCATTACACTTACCATCATGTCTTTGCTTACATAGCCCATGATGTTCATGCTGCTGATAATTTTTCCTACCGCACCTTTTCCTTCGGCTGCTGCCTGCGCAGGCTGTGGTGCGGGTTGCTCTTCAACTTCAGGTGCTTCCTGTTTTTTAAACTCATTCATAATCTGGTGATGGAACAGGGTATAACGTAACTGTTAGTAATTTTTAATCTTTAATAACTTTCTCGTAAGCCATTGAAATTTTATTGTTGCCTTAAATCTTAATTGCAACTCTTAATTTTGCGCTTCGCGATCTCGGATTAGTGCTTTGCTCTGCTGCTGTGGGAGTGACAGGCTTTTTATATGCTGCCTTAAATTGTACATTGATGCGGTTGCCGTAAAAATCTTTTTCATCCTCACCTTCAAAATTTCCTTTACTGATAAAATTTTTAACCAACCTGTCTTCTAAAGAGTGGTAACTCATTACTACTAATCTTCCTCCGCTTATAAGCACTTCCGCACTTTGTTCTAAAAAATCCTTCAATGCATCCAACTCTTCATTAACTTCGATACGCAGTGCCTGGAAAACCTGTGCGTAATATTGATTTGCTTTTGCCGCGCTCACACATTTTGCCAACACGTTTTTTAAATCATCAGTGGTGCTTATTGGATGTGTGTTTCGCGCTTCCACTATTGCTGCTGCCAATGTTTTTGCATTTCGTATTTCACCGTAAGCTGAGAACAATTGCTGTAATTTTTTTTCATCGTAACCGGCCAGAATTTGCTTTGCAGTTTTAGCTGCATTGCGATTCATCCGCATATCCAGGTCACTGTTAAACCTTGTACTGAAACCCCTTGAAGCTGTATCAAACTGGTGTGATGAAACGCCCAGGTCGGCCAGAATTCCATCTACAGGGAGTGCATTGTGAAATTTTAAAAACTGCCTGAGGTATTTAAAATTCTGATTAACCAATGTGAACCGATCATCATCAATTTTATTTTTCAAAGCATCTTCATCCTGGTCAAAGGCAATCAATCTTCCGTTTTTCAATCGCTCCATTATCGCCCTGCTGTGACCTCCTCCTCCATAAGTTACATCAACATAAATTCCGTTTTCTTTTATCTCAAGTGCATCTATACACTCCTGCAACATCACCGGTTGATGGTACATTGTTTACTGCGGAATATTAAAATTCAATTTGCCCATCACCTCTTCAGTCAATGCATTCATTTCTTCGGCATTGATATCAGCGTGCATCTTTTCAAACTTTTTCACATCCCATATTTCAACGCTGTGACCATAAGCAAATAAGACACAGTCTTTATCAATGCCTGCCAGGTCGAGCAATCGCTTGGGAATCTGTATGCGACTCACGCTGTCTAACTCAACTTCAACCACACCTTTAAAAAATGAACGGACGAAATCACGGTTCTTTTTAATCCAGGTATTGAGCTGACCTAACTGCGCTGCAATTTTTTTCCATTCATCCATAGGATAAAGCACAAGACAATCTTCAAAACCTTTTTTCAACACAAACTTTTCCTGCGCCTCGCTCGAAAGCTGCCTGCGCAAAGCCACAGGAAATGAGATGCGCCCTTTGGCATCTATCCTCACTTCATGTTCGCCTAAAAACTGTGTCATTATTGAATTGAATTTTTTAATAACCTCCCCACTAAACCCCTCTTTTGAATGGAGGGGAGTAAGTGCGGAGTGTTTACTTTTTCATGCTTCCCTTTTAGCGGTGTCAAATATAAATGAGAATAATCCACTAAATCACATAAAAATCCACTTTTGTTAATAAATTGTTTCCTGTAGCTGTTGAAACTGTTATGACCTCCTGTATCTTAAACGCCTGTGTATGATGAGCAAAGTCATTAAAAGGCAATATTCACAATAGTCTTCATTTGATTTAATTAACTTGTTTATGTCATTAACGCAACATAATGTTAAAAATTATGTGAAAAAATATGGTGGGAGTGAGTGGGGGTAAAATACAAAATATTACTTTTCGCTCACTTAAATTAATGCACATTGCATTTTATAAGGCCTGAACGAAAGCCCGGGCAACAAAAAATTATTTGTGGTTTAAACTTAATGGTGTAGGTTTGAAAAGCATTACTAAACACTTTTTATTATGCAATACGAAATAAAAAAAGAAGGCGAGTTTCAGTTTATTGATGAAGGCCAGGGGCCGGTTATGTTGTTGTTGCACGGCCTCTTTGGTGCATTGAGTAACTGGGTGGATGTGGTGGAAAAATTCAGGCACAACTTCAGGGTGGTGATTCCGCTTATGCCTATTTATGCCTTACCTGTGCTTTCTACCAACGTGAAGGAGCTTGAAAAATTTATACAGAAATTTATTGAATTCAAAAACTTTCGCAATATTAATCTGGTGGGCAACTCGCTTGGCGGCCATGTGGCATTGGTGCATGTATCAAGACACCAGGACAATGTAAATACGTTGATACTTACCGGCAGTTCGGGTTTATATGAAAACGCTATGGGCGGCAGTTTTCCCCGCAGGGAAGATTATGATTTTATCAGAAAGAAAGTAGAAGTTACTTTTTATGACCCCAAATCGGCTACCAAGGAATTGGTTGATGAATGTTTTACCATTATTAACGACCGCAATAAACTCATACGCATACTTGCTTTGGCCAAGAGTGCAATAAGGCATAACATGACTAAGGAGATACATATTATAGCAGTACCCACTTGCCTTATATGGGGACGCAACGATACCATTACTCCGCCTGATGTTGCTGAAGAATTCCATAAACTGATCAAGGACAGTGATTTGTATTGGATAGATAAATGCGGCCATGCAGCCATGATGGAACATCCGCATGAGTTTAATGAGGTGCTTGAGAAGTGGCTTGTTATGAAGGGTGTGATGGTGGTGTGATTTTAGTTAATAGAAAGAATTTATTTTTTAATCAGCTTAATCATATAAATCATACGAATCATAGTTCAGACAATTATTCGCCATCACCTGTCTGAATTGTGATTCTTCTGATTCCTTTGATTGATGTAATTATTTATCTGATTATGATTTTTTTTCTTTTGCAATTACGTATGATTTTTCTCATTAATCATTTTTTTTGTCACACGAATCACAAAAATTATAGTTCAGTCATTTTCTATGCGATTCATGAAATCAAAGTTCAGACAGCCTTATATTTCTTGTTCGTAAATCTCTTAAATTTCAAACTTGTTTCACCGAAGTTAATCAGCAACCCGATTTCTAAATTGTATGCTTCTAAATAGTTTATGGCTTGTGCAAAATTTGTATCGTCTAATTTAGTGGTTGCTTTTAACTCAACAGAAATTATTTCTTCAACCAAGAAGTCAACCCGTCTCGTTTCGAGAGGACGCTCTTTATAAAAAATTGGCATCTAAAATTCTCTTTTAAATTTAATCCCTTGCAATTCCATTTCAATAGCCAATGCCCGTTGGTAAATTACTTCCTGAAATCCATTGCCAAGAATTTTATGTACTTCCATTGCACACCCAATTATTTTGGAAGTAAGTTCTGAGTATTTGTATCGTTCTTTTATCATGACTGTAATTGTGGTCTTAACTATAATTCGTTTGATTCCTGCGTTTTATTGTCTGAACTGTGATTTTTTTTTGCAATTACGCATGATTTTTCTCATTAATCATTTTTTTGTCACACGAATCACAAAAATCATAGTTCAGACATTTTCTATGCGAATCATGAAATCAAAGTTCAGACATTTTTATTCAATCAAAGTTCAGACATTTTTATGCGAATCACAGTTCAGACAATTTACCCAGCAATTGCAACATTTATTTCCTGGATAATATTTTCATAATCCGCAGGAAAAACTTTCTTGAATTTGCTTAAACCTCCCCTTATCAGCAAAGACGGGCAATTCTATTAAATCATTTTCATCCAACGTCATGTTTTGTTTTAAATGTTATTTTGAAATTCGTATTATGCCGGAAATTTATTAAGATGCTTATATTTACGCAGTTTTAAAGATTGATTAATTATGACAGGAAGCCCTATTGTTGATGTTACACCTACTTCAAACGTTGTTCAGTTTTTTGATGAGCAACGTGCGAAAACGCCTATGGCACCCGCCATCCAGTTTCATGACAAGGTTTTGACTTATGATGAATTAAATGAAGCTGCCAACCGTCTTGCAAATTTTCTGATTGAAAAAAACATTGGTAAGAATAACCTTGTTGGTTTGTGCCTGGAGCGTTCTCTTGCGCTTGGAATAGGGGTGTTAGGAATTTTGAAATCGGGCGCAGCATATATTCCTTTCGATTCTGAATATCCCGCTGACAGAATTTCCAATATGCTGCAAACAGCAAAGTGTGATATTATCATCACGCAGCAAAATTTTTTAGGCTTGTTTAAAGATTCAAATTGCCGGGTATTTGCATGGGAGGATGCGGCTGAAAAAATAAATCAGCAATCAGCAATGAATCCTGAAGTAGCAATAACTAAAGATGATTTATTGTATGTATTGTTTACTTCGGGAAGCACCGGTGTACCTAAGGGTGTTGCTATGCGTCACGAGCCATTGGTAAATTTAATGCGATGGCAAAAAAAGGAAGGTGTTTTAGTTGAGCCTGCACGTACTTTACAATATTGCTCTATCAATTTTGATGTTTCGTTCCAAGAAATATTAACCTGCTGGTCAACAGGCGGATGTTTGTATATAATAGACGATATACTGCGATATAATCCACTGATGCTTTTAAAATTTATTGAGGCCAATAAAATCGAACGATTGTTTTTGGTGTTCAGTTCGCTACAGCAGCTTTGCCAGGTGGCTGTTGAAAATAAAATTTTTCCATCATCATTAAAAGACATCATAACAGGTGGTGAGCAATTGGAGATTACTCCTCATATAATTTCATTTTTTGAAAATATTGAAGGCTGCGTGCTGCATAATCATTACGGCCCCACAGAAACAAATGTTGTAACAACTTATACATTTAAAGGAAATCCTTCTCAGTGGAATAGCCTGCCGCCAATCGGGAAACCAATTGCCAATGACCTGGTTTATATTCTGGATGAAAACCTTTATCCTGTTAAGCATGGCAATGAAGGTGAATTGTATGTTGGCGGAGTATGCCTTGCCAGGGGTTATGTGAACAGGGATGATTTGACGAGAAAACACTTTATTAAAGATCCGTTTTCAGATAGCAGGAATGCACGCATGTATAAGACAGGCGATCTTGTAAAAGTATTGACTGATGGCAATATTCAATACACGGGGCGAAAAGACGAACAGGTTAAAATTCGCGGTTACAGGATTGAACTTGCCGAGGTTGAGCTTGCTATTTCCTCGAGCGAAGATTTCAAACAGGTTGTTGTAGTGATGCGCGAGGATCAGCCCGGACTGAAACGATTAGTAGCTTACATTGATCCCGGTGTGAATTCGAAAATCAATATTAATAACTTGAGAAAAAAAATAAGCGGCAAGCTTCCTGATTATATGATTCCTTCCGCATTTGTTTTTCTGGAAAAATTTCCGCGCATGGCGAGCGGAAAAATTGATCGCAGAAATCTTCCGGTTCCGGAAATAAAACGTCCTGAAATTTCAACTTCGTATATCGCTCCTGTTACAGCCACTGAAAAAGAAATTGCAAAAATATGGAGCGAATTATTATTGATTGATAAAACGGGAGTGAATGATAATTTTTTTGATTTGGGAGGAAACTCGCTGTTAGCAGTGCAATTCATCACGCGTTATGCAAAACAAGCAGGAATTGATATTCCGATTGTGAAATTGTATGAGCATTCAAGTATAAAAGAATTATGTGATCACCTCCAGGATAAATCAACGCCATTAAATGTGCTCGAAAAAGCTATTGAACGAAAAGTGCTTGCGGGTGCAGGACGAGGCCATGAAAATAAAACGATTGAAGACGGCATAGCAATCATTGGCATGAGCGGCCGTTTTCCCGGTGCGCGAAATGTTGAAGAGCTTTGGAATAATTTATTGAATGGAGTTGAAAGCACTTCATTTTTTAAACCCGGAGATATTGATCCGTATGTTGATGATGAAACTAAAAATGATCCTAATTATATTGGTGCGAGAGGAATAATGGATGATGCCGATAAGTTTGATGCAGGTTTTTTTGGAATGAATCCAAGGGTTGCAGAAATAACCGATCCGCAACAGCGCATATTTTTAGAACTAGCATGGGAGGCATTGGAGCATGCAGGTTATGCTGCTGATTCGCATAGGGGTTTGGTTGGAACTTTTGCAGGAGCCGGTTACAATTCATACTATATTAACAATGTGTTGTCTCGCAAAGATGTGATGAATCGTGTGGGTTCATTCCAGGCAATATTGAGCAATGAAAAAGATTATCTCGCCACGCTAACTTCTTACCTGCTTGATTTAAAAGGACCGGCAATGAGCATTCACACGGCTTGCTCCACTTCGCTGGTAGCAGTAATAGAAGCTGTAAAATCATTGCGTGGATTTGAATGTGACCTGGCTATTGCCGGTGGCATTGCCATTACATCACCTGTAAAAAGCGGTCACATTTATTCTGAAGGATCGTTATATTCAAAAGACGGGCACACGCGCTCTTTCAGTGCAGATGCCACCGGTACTACCTTCAGCGATGGTGGCGGCATAGTTGTTTTAAAAAGATATAAAGATGCATTGAAGGATGGCGACCAGGTATATGCAGTGTTGCGTGGAGTTGGCATAAATAATGACGGGCATGATAAGGCAAGTTTTACAGCGCCAAGCGTGCAGGGGCAGGCATCGGTTATTGCAACAGCACAGGCAGATGCCGGCATTGATGCCGAAACAATTTCATACATAGAAGCTCATGGTACGGCAACTCCTATAGGTGATCCTATTGAGGTGGAGGCATTAACAAATGCATTCAGAAGCCAGACACAGGAAAAACAATTTTGTGCAATCGGTTCCATTAAAAGCAACTTCGGGCATCTTACAGCAGCAGCAGGAGTTGCAGGATTAATAAAAACAGCACTTGCATTAAAGCATAAAATTATCCCCGCTTCAATAAATTATTCAAATCCAAATCCTGCTATTGATTTTGCCAACTCTCCTTTTTATGTTAACACAAGTTCAGCCGATTGGAAAGCAAGAAAATTTCCGAGGCGTGCAGGTGTAAGCGCTTTTGGTTTGGGCGGTACTAATGCACATGTTATTTTAGAAGAAGCGCCTGAAATAAATCAGCCCGCTTTTGATTCAAAGCAGCCGCAGCTATTAATACTCTCTGCTAAAACGCAGGAAGCATTAACAGAAAGTGCAAGCAATTTGGTTAAGTACCTGGAAAAAAATCAGGAGAACGGGGAAATGAATCTTGCAGATGTTGCATACTCACTGCAAACAGGTCGCAAGTCTTTCAATCATAAAAAAATTGTTGTTGCCTGCGATGTTGATGAAGCCATTGAACTTTTGCAATCACCAGATCAGGGAAAAACTTTTTCAAAAATCACTGATGGAAATGCTGCTGAGGTTATATTGATATTCCCACAACAAAGTGATTATTATCCAAACTTATGTTTGGAATTGTATGAGAACGAAAATGTTTTTCGTGATGCAGTTAATGAATGTTGCGAACTACTTCAACCATTGATCGGGGAAGATTTGGGCAACATATTATTCTCCCCAAAAGATAATGATGACACTGCAAAGGTTTCATTGAAAAAAACTCAATACCTGCAACCGGCATCATTCATCATCAACTATGCATCGGCAAAATTGTTTATGAGTGCGGGCCTTATTCCCAAAGCATTGCTGGGCGATGGAATTGGCGAATTGGTTGCAGCCTGTATTTCGGAGGTGATGAGTTTGAATGATGCTTTGAAATTAGTTGCGGCTTACTCAAAAATAAACACCTCGCAAACTAATAATCCAATGTTATCTGAAATTGTAAAAACTGTTCAACTTCATAAGCCGCAAATTCCAGTTCTATCATCTGTTGATGCAGAACCCCTGAGCATTTCTGAGGCAACTGATCCAATGTATTGGACAAGACAAAATGTAACGAATAGTTTTTCTGATTGTATTCAAACATTGTGGAAAGAAAATCCAAACTATGTATTGCTGGTATGCGCACCTGATGTATCAACTTTTTCACAATCAGTAATCAATAAAAAACAATTGGTAATTTCTTTGTTCAACAATGATCCAAATGAAAATAATGACCGCACTTCGCTGCTTATGGCTCTCGGTCAGTTATGGATGAATAGTGTTTCGATAGACTGGAAAAAAATTGATAGCAACCAAACAAGAATGAAAATTCCGCTGCCAACTTATCCGTTTGATCGTAAACGTTATTGGATAGATCCACCTGCTGTTAGTGAAGAGGTAATTGTCAAGGGGCAAGAGGCAATTGTCAAGGGGCAAGAGGCAACAGATGAGGTTATTCAACCAGGGCAAGAGATTGCTGTGACAGAAAATCAACCGGTAAATCTTACTGGCGAAAACATGATGCTTGCTTTATTGATGCAGCAAATGCAATTGCAGCAACAGCTTATTACCATGATGATGTTAGAGAATAAAGCAGTTTCGCCAGACGCACCGGATAAACTGAGCGCACTCCATGTAAATTAATGCGAACCTGCTAAAAGGGAACTCCTGAAAAAGATCAAAATAAATTATGTTTAAAAAATAAATTGACGCTTATTTGCAATCAACAAAACGAATAACAATTAAATCCCCCAAAAATTGATTGTGATTAAAGTGTTACATCTTTTCGGTGCCTACCTGAATACTACTGAAAACTGGGCTTACAGGCTTATGGACAGCCTTAATAGCTGCAAAATATATATAGGTTCCGCTATTTTTCTCAGGCACAATTTTTATAGCAGCAAGTTTACTTTCATTCCTAACCCGCTCGACAGTGTTACACAGCACGTGCTCGAATATAAACGCGGTACAGCTATATCATTTTATAAAAATTCGCTGCTTAAAATAACCCGTTTTTTTTTCGGAAGCTATACTCATCATCTTTTAAAAACTGCAGGTAAGGAGAACATACAATTAATTCATTCTCATTTTTCTTTTGTGGGATATGAATATCTTCCTTTATCCCGAAAACTCAACATTCCTCATCTTGTTTCGTTTTATGGATTTGATTACGAATGGCTGCCTTATAATTTTCCGGAGTGGAATAAAAAATATAAGAAGCTTTTCAACGAAGCGGATTTATTTATATGCGAAGGAAATTACAGCGCCATGCGGTTGCAAAGCATCGGCTGCAATAGTTCAAAAATAAGGGTGGTGAGGCTGGGTGTTAATCCTGAAAAAATTGTTTACCACCCGCGAAAGAAAAATCCGGGTGAATTAAAACTGCTGCAGGTTGCTGCATTCAATGCCAAGAAGGGGCATAGGCATGCAGTTGAGGCTTTTGCCGCGGCACTTGAAAGTTGCCCCAATATGACCATGACATTTGTTGGTAAAGATGGGATGGACAACATAGAGCAACTCACTAAAGAATTGGTAGCAGAGTTAAAGCTCGAGGACAAAATATTTTTTGAAGGGTTGATTGATTTTGAAAAGCTGCATGATTTTATGCATGATTACCAGGTTTTTATTCACCCGAGTTGCCATACACCAAAAAAAGATTGCGAAGGAGGAGCGCCTGTGGTGTTGCTTGATGCACAGGCTACGGGAATGCCTGTAATAAGCACTAACCATTGTGATATACCTGATGAAGTAATTCAGAATTCAACAGGTTTGCTTGCTGATGAGTTTGATGTGGAAGCGCTTGCAAAACATATCTCGCATTTTTACAACATGGGGCAGCAGGAGTTTGATGGATTTGCAAAAAATGCACGTGAGCACATAGAGAAGAATTATGACATCAGTAAAAATGCATTAGTGCTTGAAGATATTTATCACGAAGCTTTGCAAAAGAGAAAGAATGTTGAATGATGAATGATAAATAATGAATGTTGAAGTTTGCACATCCTAATTTATTCTCCCGATAACTACCGGAGTCAAAATTCATTATTTGTTTTCATTGCCTTCAACATTCAAAGTTCAACATTCAACATTCGTCATTCCTCTGATTCATTTTTTGTTTTCATTGCCTTCAACATTCAATATTCATCATTCATCATTCATCATTCAACATTATCTAATGCAACAAACCGAAGGCGATCTTTTTATAAATAAATATCCTTACAAAAGGATTTATCACAACAAGCTTATTACTTTTATCAATAAGGTTTTGTTCTTTTTGAGAATACGTTACCAGTTGCAGCCCCTGCCCAATCCCATGATTGAAATGAATACTATAGAGCAGCGCATCAATTTTTTTCATTTGCTTAAATCTGTTTTAGATTTTAAAGTGCCGGGCGATATTATAGAGTTTGGATGCTACACCGGGCAGTGCGCCACATTGTTTCAAAAAGTAATTGCTGATTATGACCCTGATCGAAAGTTGTTGCTGTTCGATAGTTTTGAAGCAAAGTTTACTGATAATATTAATGTAGAAAAAGAACTCGAACTTAATTTTGAACGCGCTCATTTGAATAAACCAATTTTGATTAAAGGAAGATTTGAAGCAACAGTTCCGCAAAAGCTACCCATCCAAATCGCATTTGCACACATTGATTGCGGTGGAGGACATGAAGTGGAAGATCACAAAAAGCTAATCCTGTTTTTGCTTAATCATATTTACCCACGGCTTACCGCTGGGGCTATAGTTTTTTTTATGGATTATACCGATAAGGAAAAGGGACATGATGTTACAGAATACTATCCTGGTGTAAAACAAGCCTGCGATGTTTTTTTTGCTGATAAGCCTGAATCAGTTATCCCGCTTTATGGGAATCAATTGCCTGCCGGGTATGTGAGGAAGGTGTGATTACTCTGTAGAGCAGCAGGGGGGTAATGTGACTCCGGGGCTAAAACTTTATACCTAATGTTACTCCTTAATAAACTTACCTACTAAGTTTTCTCTTTCTGTTATTAAGCTAACAATGTACATACCTTTAGAAAACAAAGTACAATCAACATCCTCTGTCAAGTAAGGCGGATTTGTTTTTGATAAAGAAGAAAAGACAATTCTTCCATTCATATCAAAAATTTTAAGCATTGCATTTTTACCTTTTATGTTTTGTGCATTCACAAAAAGTTTCTGCCACGCTGAATGATAAAACAGATGTAATTGATTCTTGTTAATTGCAGGTTGCCAACTGCTTGCTGATATTATAGTATCGCAAACACTGCCACTATCTGGACCTAAATCATAATCAGGATTATTGGGCAAGCCCCAGTAAGTTCGCTTACCTCCAAGATAAAAACTATAAGGCAAAAAATTACATGCTGCGCCTAAACTATCAGGTGTATTGATTACAGAAAGGTTCATGTTATACATATTATAAATGCTATCTGCATAAGGGTACATAGGTGCAGTTAGCGGCACATAAGCACAGGTAAAATAAATTTTATAATCAGGTGCTCTGCGTAAATGACCTGCTCCATAAATGGGGGAGCTTTGTGTCCATAATGTATCTACACTTGCTGCAATGTTGGGCGCTGTTAAATCATATTGGAATAAATAAGAGGTGGTGCTTACTTGATAACTTACATAAAGTACATTGCCAGACGGTGAAAGTGCAGAACCAAAATAAAAATTAAATCCCGTAGGTGGTATTTGTTTGATAGTTACAGGATTAGATATAATACCTGTGCAACGGTCGAAATCATACTTTTCAATCAGCCCTTCCCAATTGGTATAAACAATTTTTTTACCATCTTTTGTAAATGCAATATTACCACCACCGCTTGTAATTAGCGAACCAACATTTTGAATGGTGTAATTTGTAATACCGTTAGGAGTGATAAGATACGAATGAAATTCATTATTGGGGGTATTGCCTATGCCATCCCACCGCCTGAAAAACAACCACCAATCTCTGCCATTGCCGTGCTTTACAGCATTTAAACAATCAACTTGTGGAAAACTTTGCAATTGAATATTTTTTTGAGTTACTCCGCCAAGACCGCTGTTAAGCTGTATATTAACAATACTATAATACAATCCGAAAATAGCAGTATTAACAACGTCAGCACATATTACATAACATTGATTACTATCATTTGGAAATGGGATAATTAGCAATTCATTATACCAACCTTCGCCCACCAGACTATCACCACCCGTCATAATAATATTATTTTTATTATAAACTTTCGCTCCTTTAATAGTTGATGCAAGCAATGCGGATGTATCGTCAGCAACATAAAATTGAAGCATTCCGTTTTTATCAGCAATGGATGCGCAACTTCCTCTTGAAACAACAGCAGAAGTAAATGTATCTATTTGAGAGTTTATAAATTTTAAGCCTGCTTGATGACCGAAGCACCATACTACATTTCTTTTTTGGGCAAAACCACCAAATGAAATGAGAATTAGAAATAAAATAATATGAATGTACTTCATGGATTAAAAATATTCAAGGCTTCACAACTGGAAGCCTCTTGTGTGATTATCGTAAATAAATGCAACCGATGCTAAATGCAAAAATAGAATTCAATTTTTCTTTTAATCAAGTTTAACTTCTATTTTAAGTTTTTCACATTATCCTTTCCAGCAACTCCTCATAACTATGCACACCGCCAATGGTTCCGTTCTTTAATTCATAAATTCGGTTGCAGTTTTTTAATGTGGTGATACGGTGGGCTATAACAAAAATGGTTTTGTTGGTATCAGAAAGCTTATCTATCGCTTCGGTTACTTCAGCTTCGGTTTCATTATCGAGTGCAGAGGTGGCTTCGTCAAACACTAATATTTCAGCATCTCGGTATAATGCACGCGCTATACCAATGCGCTGCCGCTGTCCCCCGCTCAGGCGGCTTCCTTTTTCGCCCACTTCGCTGTTAACGCCATCGGGTAATGATTTTACAAGATCGCTCAACGATGCCTGTGTTACAGCGCGCCATAATCTTTCTTCGTTTACTTCGCTATCACCAAAAGCAATATTTTCTTTTATGCTTCCATCTAAAATAAAAATATCCTGCTTAACATATCCTATATGCCTGCGCCAGTTTCTTAAGTTGTTGTCATTAAGTTTAACACCATCCACCAAAATTTCACCGCTCTCTTCTTCAATAAATCTCAGTAGTAAATTTATGAGGGTTGTTTTACCCGAACCTGATGGGCCAACAAAGCCAACCTTCTCGCCTTTTTTTATGTTGAGATTAATATTCTTTAAAACATATTGCCCCTCACCGGGGAAACGATAACTGATATTTTTAAATTCAATAGTATGGTTAAATTCAATTGGCAAATCTTCAATAACAGGCTTGCGGCCCGGTATGGCTTCTTTATAATAATTAAGATTTGCCACACTGCTCTGGCTTCGCTTTATGTACATAAGATTGCCAACGATGCGGTTCATAGAAGGCATTAAACGGTAAGCGGCAGCGGCAAATAAACCTACCAGCAAAACTGCACTGCTTATATTACTTGCAGAAATAAAAAGTATGTAAACAAATATTACCACTATGCCCAGCATGGCTACAATCTCATAACCACGCATGGGCACCAAACCTAAGAAGGCGCTCTTTTGTGTTAGGTCATGGTATTTACTCACATGTTCCATATACTCCTGCCTGAAGTCATTTTCCTTGCCTGCAAGTTTTACATCTGTATATCCGTAAACTGAATTGTTGAGCGAAGCATAAACTTTAGGAATTACTTTATCCAATTCGCGGCCATGCACGCTGCTTTTGTTTTTAAGCGAATAGTAAATAAGCCAGGTAGCCGGTCCCACCGTGGCTAGTATGCACATAAACAAAGTAAAGTTGAAAAGGATGATGGAAATTACCATGATCAACACAATCACACCTTCAGAAAAAATGATGATGAGCGGGTTAATAATCCATGCCATATACGATGACGGGTTAATAAAAACATGCATCGTAATGATGGATGATTTTATATTGGTAAAGTCAGTATAAGAAAGTGAGTAATATTTATCGTACTGGTTTTTGGTAATGTAGATGGCAACTTCAGTAGTGTAGCGTGCAAGTATCCAGCTTACAAATAATCCGAATATCGTCTTGAGAATATAAAAAACCAAAACCGATAACACGATAAATAAAATGAATGTATTTACGGATGTGAAACCAAGCCAATGATAAATATCCCCCATGTAATATTTATTATCTGCAACCACTAAAGGGTCGGAAGCAATTTTAATAATGGGCAAAATCAATCCGAGGCCGAACACATCAAGAACACCTTGCACGAAAATCAACCCGGCCAGCCATACCATTTTTCTTTTCTGGCCCGTGCTCAGGTGCTCTTTTATGCTTTGAATAGTTTCCTGGTATGTTGTCATTTATTCCCTTTACTACTTTAACTTGCGGGGGAGGCAATTTAATTGTTTGTGATTTGTAAATTGAAAAATGAAAGGTAAGTTACAGCATCAAAGTTCCATCTCTTTTTAAAATGCAAAGTTGTGAAACCATTTCAAATAAAAAATTTTAAAAAAAAGGTGCAGGGTTTAAACATGTTTTGTTAATGCTGTTATGTCTTTATTATATAAAAATGGGATAAATTATAACACCTTTAAACCTTATCCCGATGGCTATCGGGAGAATCCAAACCTTAGTAGAAAACCAATAGCAAAATCAAGACCTCCCGACCAATCTGGAACCTTATTTTCTCAGAAAAATAAGGTAATAAGGTTGTTATTGAGGGCAGTATATTTCTACTAAGGTTTTTTATTCGCACCGGAATTTTCAGAGCAATTAATAGTACTTTTTTATTCCATTTTTAATATAATAATCAGAAACCTACACTACTATCAATAACATTCACAATATAGGTTGGTTAATAGCTGGTGGTGCAAAGCCGCGTTATATTTTTACAATTTCAACTCTTCTGTTCTTCGCTTTCCCGTCTTCGGTGTCATTATCAGCAACAGGTTTTGTTTGGCCCCAGCCTTTTGCAGAAAGCCGGC
This sequence comes from Bacteroidia bacterium, assembly GCA_039931675.1. Classification (GTDB taxonomy): domain Bacteria; phylum Bacteroidota; class Bacteroidia; order AKYH767-A; family OLB10; genus JAEUTH01. The sequence goes on from JBDTRM010000260.1 coordinate 47,851, forward strand.
TCTTGTCAATACCTTTTGCAATCAAAGCATTCATTACTGATTTAGCCCGGCTTTCAGATAGCGTTTGATTTGATGCCGGTGTGCCCACATTGTCCGTATGTCCGTTAATGCTGATTTTTAAAGTTGGATTTGCTTTTAGCATTTCGGTAATCTGATCAATTATGTTTTGCGATTCGGGTTTAATATCAGCCTTGCCTGTTTCGAAGTTAATATAAAGCGCAACAGAACCCGTTTTATTGAGAGCTTCCAGCATTTCGCCTGCTACAATATCCTGCTTCATTGCTTCTATTTCCAAAATGGCCAACAAAAAATTTCCCTTCTTTCCTCCACCATAATCAGTAAGCACCACCCAAACATCCTTGCCTGCCGATTTGGTGAAGAGAGTGGCAGTTCCAGCTTCGTTATTATAATAAATCCTTTTACCACCGGTTTTCATCATTGCATTTTCAAAATTCTTTACAATCTGAAAAAAAGAAGGGGCTGTTGCTTCCTCAAGATTATAATTGTATTGAATGGTTGTTTTGGTGCCTTCTTTCTTTACCGTATTTTCAGCACTCATTGCGATTTCCATTTCATCATAATTTGACGAACATTCAGCAATTACGGTATTTGGCATGCGATTGAACATGGGACTGTCTTTGCAGCCGGGTGCATCTGTTGGTACATCATCCTGCGCGAATGCACGAACTAAAAATATTGACATTAGAATAATTGTTGTAATTACTTTTTTCATGATAGTTATTTTTTTAAAATTATTTGAGATGAAATATTTCAATGCTTTTTAATTTTATTAAATGAGGTCTCCCTGAGAAAAACCATCTATAACTTTTACGCTATAGGTTGGTTAACAGCAGGTGGCGTGTTAAATATTTAATTCAGTAAATATAAAAACAAAACAATATGCATCGCAGTGATAAATAATTGATAAAAGGAGAGGTAATGAAAGTGTTTTTTATCGCTGCGTTGAGTAATTTTGTTTAATTAGTTAGCTCAATGGTGGTTGAACATCTGACAAAAAAAATGAAAGTTCAGAAGCCTTCATTTACCTGAATTTCTTTTTTAATATTTTTTTATTTTTGAATGATCAGCTTGCCTTTTGATTGCAATTCATTATGACTATTCAGAAGCTGGTAAAATAAATTCCGTTTGCAATTTGTTTTGCTTTGATAGCTGCATTATCACTTTTCTCAAACTTCTTATCATAAATTATTCTTCCCAATGCATCGGTTAATATAAAACGGCCAGGGAAATCATGATAACCTTTCAATGAAATATTAAAATCTCCATCAGAAGGATTAGGATAAATCAAGAGCATGTTATCTGAACTTTGCAATAAAGGAATTGCTGTGGATGTATAAGCAACGGTATCTGTAACTGTGTTGGTTGCGATAGGCGCATTGGCATCAAAAAATATGGAAGCATAATTTTTGATCTGAGTGCCGTCAGGAAGATTAGGCTTTTGCTTTATTGAATATTTCACAAAGCCGTGGCTAGCAGGTTCATTTACATTGCTGTCGGGTAAATAAATTCCATAATAGTAAAATTCGAGCTGGTTATTATTTAAAAGATAATTGCATGAATGGCTGAATGAAATGATATTTAAAGACGATACATCAAGATTAGTGTCAAGCATATCTTTCAGTATGACATTATTTGCAGTATCGGTTCCTGTATTTTGAAAACGTATAGTGTAGGTTAGCATTTGCGTGGTATCAATAATTCCGGCAGGCTCCACAGTTTTTCCATTAGGATCAAAAGGGTAACCATAATTTACTATCAGCGAATCAAAATTGTCAGCGGGTGTTGTATCATTTAAGTAAGGATTAATGGTGGCGTAAAATTTTACAGGATTTGTGTCGGGAAGCGTTTTAAAAAAATATGACATTACATTTCCAAACCCACCGGGCTGCAGATTATTAAAATTCCATACAAGTGATTTACCATAAATGCTATCAGGAATAAGTGTGCCTCCAGAGAAATTGAGTATAGAATCGTAATCAAGATGCACACTGCCATTTAAAACTGTTGTTCCATAATTGTGATAAAACAACGTGATGTATGTGTTGCCCCCTGACGTACCGAATAACTCAAGGTCAATAGCTAAATCATTAATCGCACCTGCCGGTCTAACTGCAAAATCATTTGATGATGAATTGCCTACACCTGGAAAATTTATTGTGTAATAAGGTACTGCAACCGGGCAGGTTTGCAAATAATATTTTCGGGGAATCACATTTAGCGTATAGGTTCCTGAATCAACATAAGCGGAATAATGACCTGCGCTGTCAGGAATAATGTAAAAGGCCCCGGAATCAACAGATACTAAAGCGGTTCTGGTGGCGGGGTCAGATGCAGATTGCACGCAGTCGGAGTCGTTATCAATATAAACTGTACCGTCAATATAATTGCCGAGAAACATAAGTGGGGAATTTATGAAAGTGATGGTGTAACCATTAACGGAACTTGAAAACTGGCTTACGTTAATTACATAAGTATGTCCTGCTGTTACCTGAAACAGGGGTTCGCTTTGGCCTCCTGGCTGTCCGTTAGGCCCGGTTACACCTGGCACTCCGCTGTAGTTGCATGAAACTTGCAAAGCAGGGTTGGTGTCAATAGCTGCACATGAGGTTCCCGTTATATCAAATACTGCCCAATCGTAATCATCTGTTATATTATTTGGTGTTAAATTAAAACCCCAGGTTCCGGATGCAACTGTTGTAAAACGGTACCATACATCATTCTTTTCGCCTGATTGAAGGCAAGAAAGAGTTGGATCAATTTCATGCACATAATTTCCTGTACCACTGTATGCATTGGCTTCATAATAAATGCTGCTAACTATTGGTATAGCTCCAAGGCAATCCTGAACCGTAGGAGTTTGAGCTGATGCTGTTGAAAATATGGAGAACAGAAATAAAATGGTAAGATGTATTTTCATGAGCGTTTTTTTATTTGTGAATTTACCTGAGATGTTAACAGTTAAGTGTAATGGTTTTGTAAACTTCAGGCACTAAAGATATAATTTTTTGTACCAGGTTATGCCTTTGTAATTTCTGATGCAACTTTCTGAAAAATTTATAATCATACTTTATCCACGCGATACAATCGCGCGCAAGAATGACAAGAATGAACTTATGAAAATTAAAATCAGTTCATATATTTTTCCTTATTTTATAAAAAATTTATCCATCATGAAAAAGGCAATTTCTATTTTATCATTAATTCTTATTGCTGCTATTTGCAAAGCGCAACTAATAGTAACGGGGGGAGCAGCCGTAACTCCGGCACAGATGATTAATCATATTCTCGGTTGGGGAGTAATGGCAACCAATATCACTTACACAGGGTCATCGCAGGCTCACGGAATATTTAACGGGGGAAATTTATTTATAGCAGGCGGTGGAATAATTCTATCGACCGGTATTGTTGACTATAACATCGGATGGGCCGCAACTAATTTACTTACAACTAACTTAGCCCAGAGTGGAGATACTATTTTTTCACCGGCCAATACTTATGATGCAACTGTTTTAGAATTTGATTTTGATGCAGCAAGCGATTCAATTAGACTGAATTTTATTTTTGCTTCCGAAGAGTATAACGAATTTGTTAATGCACCTGCAAATGATTTATTCGGAATATTTATCAGCGGTCCTGGTTATAACAATACGCAAAATATTGCTTTGATTCCGGGTACTTCAACACCTGTTTCAATTAACAATGTAAATAATGGAGTGTCGAGTGGCAGCGCTACGGGGCCTTGCATGAACTGCCAATATTTTATAGATAACTATGGCCTTAACAATTTTGCTTTTGATGGCTATACAATACCTTTAACAGCAACAGCCGTTGTAAACCCTTGCGAAACTTATCATTTAAAAATTGTAATAGCTGATGCAAATAATCCTGATTTCGATTCGGCACTACTTATTGAAGATGGAAGTTTTTCATCAGCAGGTGGTATTGATTTATTTGTGGATAACGTACCTGCATTAGCAAACGATACTGTTTCAGCCTGTCCGGGTGATACCATTATACTTTTAGTAAACCAGGCTTCAAATTATAATTGGAGCACCGGTGCTTCCACTCAAAGTATAATGGTTGTTGCTCCTCCACTCGGATTTCCAATCTATCAATATTCAGCATTTGTTACCAATCCTCCCTTCTATTCGTGTTTTGCTTACACTCCGGCTATCTGGATTAAAAGTGATACGTGCAGTGCAACAGCAATTAATCCTATTGAAAATAAAAGTGAAGTGTCTTTTTTTCCGAATCCTTTTAACGATCGGGCGAAATTAATTTTCAAAAATTCAAATCATGAACATATAAGTTTAAAGATTTTTGATGTCGCACACAAGTTGATTAAAGTTTTTGAAACTACCGGTGAAGAGTTCGAAATACAAAAAGGAAATATTGAACCCGGGATTTATTTTTACGAGCTAACCAATTCCACATCGCAAATTATTTACGATGGAAAAATGGTTGTTCAATAGCTTGTACGATCTGCACGTGATACAATCGCGCGCACGAATAAATTAACGGCAATTTACTTCCGGAAATTCCGATAGCTATCGGGATTCAACTTTCCGAAAGTTTACAGACTACACGCAATATAATCGTGGGCAAGATTGAAATGAAAATGGAACGTAAGTTTTTAGAGCGAACTGAAGTTCACTGTTACAGGCTGCGCATGTGAACTGCCTTTTGGAAAAATTTTGACAAGCAAACAATAACTATCACAATATAGGTTGATATAAAAAAATCAAAAAGTCATGTTTACACCTAATGCCGGCATGATAGGCAGTTGATCAACACGTTGATAACGTACACGATCGAAGTAAAAAATATTACTCCTGTTAAGCACATTGATCACACTTGCAGTGGCTTCGAGGTTTGAATTTTTACCTATTACAAAAGTGCGTTTAAGTGTAATATCCAAACGGGCATAATCAGGCAGGCGGTAGCTGTTTAAGTCTCCATAAATGATTCCGAGGTAACCATTATCAGTAGTATAATTAGTATTTATGCCACCGGCAAAATTAAGGTATGGATAAAAGCCTTGCGTAGGTGTAAATGGAAACCCCGAACCGTAATTAAAACGTGCATTAGCTTCCCACAATAAGCTTTTACCAAAGGTGTAAGCGCCAACCAGGTTAACATTATGCCTGCGGTCAAACACCGGTGAATAAGTATTCACACCATCATAACGGTCAACATAACCTAATGAATATACGGCCCACAGGTAGTAACGCTTGTATTCAAATTTAAGAGCAAAATCAATTCCCTTTGCAATGCCCGATTCTACTATAAAATCTTTTTTCAACTCATCAGGTTTGTTTGCATTAGCTGCAACATCATCATAAATTTTATTCTTGTTTACATTAATTAATTGCTTGAAATTTTTAATGTAGGCTTCCACATTAAGGCTGAAGTGAAAGGGCAGATCAAACTCTGTTCCTAACAACAAATGATTGGCCTGTTGCAAATGCGAATCAACAGATTTACCATCAAATTCAGCAGGCAGGTTATCTGGTGCTGAAAGAAATCCGTAGAAAAAGTTAACCACATCCCGGTCGCTGGTGGTGCTCAAAAAATTTTGTTTGTAGATTCCTGTTGCAGCTTTTATCCTGATTTTATCAGTTACATTATACTTTGCACTCAGGCGCGGTTCAATGGCTAATTCAGTAAGTGATGAATAATATTGAAACCTGATGCCCGGCTCTATAACCAATTTGCCGATAATCTTTTTGTAGTTAAAGTAAGTGCCGAATTCAGTAGTGTTTTCTTCCTGTCCTAATTTATTTCCGGCAATGTTATAAAATTCAAAGCTGGTGCGAAAACCAGCTACTTCCAAACCATATTTAAATTCGTCCTGCCCGAAAAAGTAAGTGAAATTAAGACCCATGTTAAAACCATTAATATCACTTTTACGTGGTTTTTCATCTGCTTCCTGCAATTCCATTTGATATTTTGAAAATGCAAAGATTCCATCCATAAGCATTGATGAGCCATTGGGCACTACAATAAACTTTGCGCCAAAGCCGCCTGATTTCCAGTTGAATTTTGAGACGGGTGAATAGTCAACCTGGTCTTGGAAATTAAAGCCAAACAAATTAAGCTTGCTTCCGTTGGCGCCATTAAAAGAAACCTTGCCGTATAAATCGCCAAAGCTGTAAGGCAACCCATTTTCGTTAGCGTATTTGTAAAAAGTTTTTGAGGTCTGATCTAAATAAGAATTCTTGTACGAAAGCACAAAAGATGAACTGCCTCCTCCATCTTCTTTTTGTTTTTTAAGCGGACCCTCAAGGGTAAGTTTAGCCGCAAACGGATTAACAGAAACTTTACCGGCAAATCTTTTTTTATTTCCATCACGGGTGGTAACGTCCATCACCGCTGATATACGGCCACCATACTGTGCAGGAAATCCTCCTGTATAAATATCGGCATTGCTGATAATGTCAGTATCAAAAACCGAAAACAACCCGATGGAATGAAAAGGATTGTAAATGATCATTCCATCAAGCAATACTTTATTTTGGATGGGAGTGCCGCCACGTATGTAAAGCTGGCCGCCCTGGTCACCGGTAAAAATTACACCGGGCACTACCTGAAGGTATTGTGCAAGGTCAGGCTCGCCACCTATTGCGGGGATTTGTTTTATTTCGCGTGGAGTAACCTTTGTGACCGACATTTTCACATCGGTTTTATAATCCTGTTTTTCGGCACTTACATCAACAGCTTTAATGTTGATTGCATTTTTAACAAGGAATAATTTTTTAGAAATGATTTCACCGGCTGCAACTTTGACCTCGTTTCGGAGCGTATCGAAACCTAAAGAAGTAACCATTATCGTATAGGTTCCAGGTGCAACCTTGGTGATGCTGAAATATCCATTAACATCAGTGGCAGCTCCAATGGTGGTTCCCTTTAAATAAACAGTTGTAAAAATTACAGGTTCGCCCGATGATTTATCATACACAAAACCCCGTATGTTGCCTGTTTGAGCAGAGGAAGTTTTTAAAATAATGCAGGCAATTAAAAAACACAGAAAATATAATGAAGTAAGTTTTTTGGAAATCATCGAAAAAATCAAAATTAATAACCGGGCTAAGATGGAAAATAAAATGCTTACGCCTAATCATGAATATGTAAAAGTTGATTTCAGCATATAAACAAACGTCTAATGACGCGAATGCTTATGTCGTAAGCAATTGCTTCACCAAAATCGAAACAACCTTGTTATCAGCCTTGCCTGCAAAATGTTTAGTAGCTGCACCCATCACCTTTCCAAGATCGCCAAGACCTTTTGCATCCACCTGTGCAATCAGTTTTTGCAATTCTGATTTTATCTCGTCTTCGCTCATCATTGAAGGCAGGTATTTTTCAATTACTGCTACCTCTTCAATTTCTGTTTGGGCAAGGTCAGCGCGGTTTTGCTGCTGGTATATTTCAATGCTGTCTTTGCGCTGCTTGACTAATTTCTGCAATAATTTAGATTCAGTTGTCTCATCTAACTCGCCTTTGCCGCTGGTGTTTTCTAATAATATAGCCGATTTTATCGCACGCAATGCCCGCAGTGCTGCTTCATTCTTCGACTTCATAGCTTCCTTTAAATCGTTGTTTATTTTTTCCTGTAAGTTCATTGTAGAAATTTTGAGCTTTAAATTTTAAATTTTGAATGAGTTATCCTCCGCTTATCGCAGCGAAATTATAAATTAGTTGGTAAGATGATAAATAAGTAAATCAATCTTGAGGAAGAATTCAAAAATTTATATGATTCAGAGAATGATGGAAGGCACCAAAATTTTTCTCCGATACAGATTTGATCATCTAATAACAAACGTTGCTGTGTAAATCACATCACCCGAAAATATTTGCAGGGAATAAATTCCTTTTGCAGCACCAATTACTTCTACATCAATTTTATTTTGACTGATAAGTTTGCTCCGGGTTTTTAAAATTCGGCCAAGAGCGTCAATGATATGAATGGAGTAATCATTTCTGATAGGTTGATTTATGGATATAGAAAAACTGCCAGAGTTTGGATTGGGAGTGATTGCTAATTGCCAATTGCCAATTGACAATTGTGAAATTCCTGTAATTGTGATCACATTGCTCACACCTTCACAACCTACAGTGTCAGTAATAATTACATAATAGTCTCCGGCTTGTTGAGGTATGTAGTAGCTGTTAGTAGCTCCGGGTATGATACCTCCTGCAACATTGTACCATTGATAAGCAACTCCGTAAGATGAAAACAGTGTATCACCTGACTGCGTGATTGTAGCCAATGGCGCTTGATATTCCTGGATAAAGTTTACAAGCAATATTGAATCGCATCCTGCCGCATTACAGGCAATAAGCTTTACATCAAAGCTGCCGTAATTATTGTAGCAAATATTAGCAGGATTTTGCAGCGTGCTTGAGGTACTATCGGCACCGGGAAAATACCATTGCCATGAAGTTGGATTATTTGTGCTGAGATCATAAAAGTCAATGCAGCGTTTCTCACAGAAGGTGGTATCATTGCTCATAAAATTAACCAGCAGAGCCAAGGCTGTAATTGATATGATATTTGAAGTTGCACTGCATCCTGCACTGCTGGTTACGATTACGTAATAATCCCCAACCGATGGTGGAACAAGATAACTACTTGTAGATCCGGCTATAATCCCTGTGGCAACACTATACCATTGATAACTAAAGGCGAACGATGAATATAATACTCCTCCTGATAATGAAATCACAGCCGTAGGTATAGGGCTTGCGTTAATAAAACCGGGCATCACTAATGTATCGCAGCCGACACTATTGCATGAAATCAAGGTTACATCAAAACTTCCATAACTGTTATAACATAGGTTGGATGGATTTTGAACTGTGCTTGTTGCAGGAACTGCTCCCGGGAAAAACCATTGCCATGAAGTAGGACTGTTGGTGCTCAGATCATAAAAGTCAACGCATTTGTATCCGCAGAAGCTGGTATCATTGCTCATCAGGTTAACCACAGGAAGTACAGCGTTAACTGTCAGTGTATTTGAAGTTGCGCTGCATCCTGAACTGTTGGTTACCACAACATAATAATTGCCAACCGTAGCTGGAGTAAAAGAACTGCCTGTTGCTCCCGGAATGAGTCCTGATACGCTGTACCACTGGTAAGTAAATGCCGGAGATGCATATAAAGTGCCTGCTGATTGTGTGATTATAACTGTTGGCGGAGCAATCGTATTAATAAATCCGGGTATCACCAATGTATCACAACCACCACCATTACATGCAATCAACGTTACATCAAAGCTCCCGTAACTGTTATAACATACGTTGGTTGGATTTTGAACTGTGCTTGATGCCGGAACTGCTCCGGGAAAACTCCAGTTCCATGATGTTGGATTGTTGGTGCTGAGATCATAAAAGCCAATGCAATTGTTGACGCAAAAAACGGTATCAGATGAATATAAATTTATAACAGGCACATTACACAGAATTGTATTGAGCATAATACTGTCGGTAGCAAAGCAGCCGCTGTCTTCAACCGTAACAAAATAAGTTCCGGCTGCAGTTGCAGTAAAGGTTGAATTAGTGGAACCATTTTGCCACTGGTAAGAATGATGCGCACCTGCATTTATAAGAAATGCTGTGCCTGAACAAAATGTTGTGTCAGGGCCTAAGTTTAGCGTGGGCAAGGGATGTATTGTTACCTCGATTTGCATTGAATCTGTACCACCCATGTAATATAAAATAACATCTACATTATAGGTTCCGGGAGCGGTAAAAATATGTGAGGGATTAAAAAAGGTGGAGAAGTTATCTGCGCCTGATGCGGGATCATCAAAATCCCACTGTGCTCCAAAAAGGCTTGCGCCAAATGAAAATACAAACTGTGTAGTATCACCAAAACAGTTGTTATAGTAATAAGTGGTGGTGTCAGAAAACTTAACAACCCAGTAGTCACTGCCGCCAGAATGTGGTGGATGGGTGCAGTAACCGCCAGTACTGTATGGATTAAATGAAGCAGCAATTATACTCCTGTTTTCTCCTTCCATGGCGAGGCTTAATTCATGATGGCCATTAGTTAATACAGTTTTGTCCCAAAGAATAGTTCCCGAATTATCAATTTTAAAAACCCAGGGTTGTTCTGTACCGAGTGTGTTAGCTTCAGTTTTATCTCCGCTGATATTACTGTAAGATGTACTGGTCACAACAAAATTACCATCGTGTGTTTTAGAAGCCATTACATTTTCGTCTTCATCGGAATTACCACCGCATGATCTATCCCATAACTTATTTCCTAAGGCATCTATTTTAACAAGCCAGACATCGGTATTGCTTCCTCCATGTAGGGGGCTTGTTTTATTACCGCTTACATTTGAAGTTGAATTTCCGGATAATAGAAAACCTCCATCATCACAAAGTATTACACTATAAAGATTGTCATAACTGTTACCACCAAATCTTTTATCCCAAAGCTTGTTTCCCATCGAATCAATTCTTACTACCCAATAATCATTACCTCCCCATGCAGGTTGACTAACATCACCTGAAATCCCAGATTGAGTGATACCCCCAATTAAGAAACCATGATCTGCTGTTTGAACAACAGACATTACATTTTCAGTACTTGAACCTCCGAAATCAACATCCCATAACTTGTTAAGGGTATGATCTGTTTTAATAATCCAAAAGTCATTGCCCCCTTTACCGGGAACAGATTTGTCACCATCAATTCCTGCATTTGTGGAGCAAATTATTAAAACTCCATTATCGGCAGTAGGTAATACCTTCGCATTCAATCCTTCAGATTGTGAGGTGCCGAAATTAGCTTGATCGAGCAATGCACCTGAACTGTCAATCCTGATTACCCATACATCACTGTAACCAAAATTAGCTTGCATTTTATCACCACCTATACCAGAATTGCTTGCACCCACAACAAGATAGGTAGTATTACTTTCAACAACTATATTGTATGCGTAGTCGTCACTGGTTCCTCCAAATCGCTTGTCCCATTTCTTAATCCCATTTTGATCAACTTTTATAACCCAAAAATCACCTGATGCATTCCAACTACCTTGTGTCTTTTCAAAACTGATTGGAGAATTTGATTGTCCGGCAATCAGATAATTAAAATCAGGAGTTAAAGTCATATCATAAGGATAGTCATAAGCACTCCCGCCATAAATATTGTCCCACATTTTTACTAACGGGGCTTGGGCATATAAAGCGTTAGAAAAAAAAATAAGAAAAAACACTGATATTAAGGTAGAAGGTTTCATGGAAGCGGAGCTTAGTTGTAATAAATAATTAATAAGTAAATGTATAAGAATTATTTTATGGCAAGGCAAAAAATATTTGACATTGTCGGTTCAACTTTCGGAAAGTGGAAGGAACTTTCCGAAAGTCTCCACCAGAAAAACTTTGTTGACTGCACGCGATACAATCGCGCGCGAGATTGACGGGTTCTACTTTCGGAAAGTTCCTTCAACTTTCCGAAAGTTTAGGAAAGGGGAATTTCTTTTGTTGCAGGTTTTGGAAAGTTGTGCAGATCAAAATGTCTGACACCCGAAAAAGGTGTCTGACATTGAACTTCACTGACTGCACGCGATACAATCGCGCGCAAGAATTAATCGCGCGCAAGAATTAATCGCGCGCGATTGTATCGCGTGCGAGAATGAATTCACCCCAGATACTTAGCCACAATAGGCATTCTGCGGCCAAGACCAAAAGCGTGTGGTGATACACGTAAAATAGGTGCAAACTGGTATCGTTTAAATTCATTGTTGTTTACTAATCGCAAAACTCGTTTTACAAGAGCCTCATCAATCCCCAAACTGATAATATCATTTATGCTTTTTCGGTTTTCGATATACTGAAATAAAATATTGTCGAGCACTTCATAAGCGGGTAATGAATCAGAATCTTTTTGCCCGGGGCGCAGTTCTGCTGATGGTGCTTTGGTAATTATGTTGGCAGGAATAATTTCTTTATTGCGATTAATATAATGCGCCAATTCATATACATCGGTTTTGTACAGATCGCCTATTACAGATAATCCACCGCACATATCACCGTACAAAGTTCCGTAGCCTACGGCTAATTCACTTTTGTTGGATGTGTTGAGGAGGATGTGACCAAATTTATTGGCTAACGTCATGAGTAAACTACCGCGTATGCGCGCCTGCAGATTTTCTTCAGCAACATTAAAAGGTAAACCTTTAAAAAGCGGATTCAATTCATTTTCGAAACTTTGAAAAATATCTGCAACAGGTATTTTGTAAAATGTAGTGCCAAGATTTGTAATCATTCGTTCAGAATCCATAACAGAATGTTCAGATGAAAACTGCGAAGGCATCATCACAGGGAACACATTTTCTTTTCTAAGTGCTTCCACAGTTAGCGCATAAACCACAGCGGAGTCAATACCTCCACTCATGCCTAACGCTGCGGTTTTAAAATTCATTTTTGTAAAAAAATCTTTGATACCGAGAAGCAAAGCAGAATGAATGCGTTCTGGCTTTGTTGTTTGTGCACTTCGACTTCTCCCGATAGCTATCGGGACAGTGTGACCCAAATTTCGAATTTCGAATTTCGAATTTCCAACTTCAAAGTCCACCACCCTAACCTCTTCTTCAAAATAATTTAATTCTTCAACTATACTTCCATCTTTATCCAACACCATTGAACCGCCATCAAAAATAATATCAGTTTGTGCGCCTACCTGGTGTATGTAAAAAATGGGTAGATGATATTTCAGCGCATTTTTTTTCAGTGTGTCTTTCCTTATTTCTGCATGTACGTAACTGAATGGCGATGCTGCTATGTTTACAATAAAATCAGGATGCTCATTCACCAAATCATCCATCGGACAATAAGTGTATAATGGATCATCTTCAAGATTCCATAAATCTTCGCATATAGTGAGTGCTATTTTTTTTCCTGCACAGGTGATACATTCAAAACTTTTCGCAGGTTCAAAATAACGGTACTCATCAAACACATCATAAGTGGGGAGCAATGCTTTATGTGTTACCGATTTAATTTTTCCATCTTCAAGAAAATAAGCAGAATTGTATAAATTCTTTCCATCCATAACAGGGTTTATAGTGGGAGAGCCTACAATGGCTGCAATACCTTTACATGCCAATGCAATTTCATCTATCGCTTTTAGACATTTATAAATAAAATCATCAAACTCTAAAAAATCAAGTGGGGGATATCCGCACACGCTTAACTCTCCAAACACAATTAAATCAACCTTTTGTGCTTTAGCATCATTAATGGCATTGATAATTTTCTTCGTGTTGTATTCGAAGTTACCGATGTGATAGTTAAGTTGTGCAAGTGCTATACGCATGTGGGGATTGGGTAATTGAGGTAATTCGGAAATTGGGTTACTCGTTATTGGATGATTCGTCATTGCGAGGAACGAAGCAATCTGTTGATGTATAAAACTGATTTAAAGATTTGGTGATTTTTTATTCTTAATTCAATTCATCGGACAAATAACAATAAAAAAACAAATCCGCAGAAAAAATATTTCTGCGGATTTGTGAATCGAATGTTTTTATGAATATTAAAACAAAATTCCAATCTCTAATTCAACAGAATTGTTTTTAACGCTAATGTCGCTTGATTTAAAAGCATCAATAAATCCATTATTCCAAACCAATCCTGCAAAGATCATGGTCTGATCTGAAATTTCATATTCAGCTCCGCCACCTATTTTCAAAGCCAGGTAAAAATCATTTACGCCACCAGGTACTTCATCTCCTTTGGTGCCAAGGCTCCAGCCCGGTGATAAACCAAACTTTGCATAAAAAAGTTTTTTATCCATTTCTTTGGTATGCATTTTTATGGTTATTGGTACTTCAAGATATTGTAAGTTGTAATTATACTTAGTATCAGCATACTTAAGATTACCACCACGGTATGAAAAATCAATTCCCGAGCAAAAAGAATACCTGCTTCCAAAGAAATATTCGGCAACTAATCCATACGAAAAACCTACTTTCGCCCCCCCGCTTTTAACTCCATCGGTTGTTGAAGTCAGCCATTTAACTGAAGGTGTGGCATGTAAGCCAAACTTCCATTGAGATTCAGGTTGACTGTAAGATGAAAAAGTAGTTAGCGCAATAATTAATAACAGAAATAGTTTTTTCATAATTAAGTGTCGTTTTTATTTTGATGCAATGTTAAATAATATTTTCCAAAAACAATTTTTAGCTATAACTGTGTTTCTTTTTTTTGTGCTGTGCATAACATCATGCACGCATCAAAACAAAACCGATGAAAAGAAACACATTGATGTTAGTGAAGTTCCATTAAAATTAAATTTTGATCGCTTTGATAATGACTTGATGAGTCCCGATTCGCTCAATGAAAAAAATGTGCCAGCACTGAAAAGAAAATACGGATCCTTCTTTACCATATTTTGTCGTAAGATATGTCCCATACCGGTACACATGACCAGTGATACAGCAATTGCACGACAGCTTAACTTTTTCAAGTTCGATAAAGACATAAAAGAAATTTATTCGAGCATTGATACAATGTATAAAGATGATCACCTGCTACAGCAGCAGTTAACAGAAGTTTTTAAACATTATCATCATTATTATCCTGACAGCATTATACCACATGTAGTTACTTTTTTTTCTGCTTTTAATTATGCCACTATTACAACAGATAGTATATTGGGTATAGGTCTTGATTTTTATCTCGGCAGCGACTGCCCTTTTTATACGGGCACTAATTTTCCCACTTATTTAACGAAGCGTTTACGGGGTGAATATATTGTGCCCAATTGTGTACAAGGCTGGTATCAAAAGTCAAATGATATCAATAAAGTAAAAAATGATTTGTTGTCGCAGATGGTTTATTATGGCAAGATGATGTATTACACAGACCTGATGATGCCTGATGCACCTGATAGTATAAAGTTAGGCTATAGTGATATGCAGGTGAAATGGTGTGCCGGTAACGAAGCCAATATGTGGGCTGCATTAATCGAACAAAATTTATTGTACTCCACTAACATGCGTCAATACATGAAATTCATTAGTGACGGACCTACTACGCAAGGCTTCCCGAAAGAATCACCTTCGCGTATCGGTTACTATGTTGGCTGGCAAATTGTAAAAGCCTACATGGAAAAGCATCCTGAAATAACACTTGCGCAATTATGCAAAGAAGAAGATGCACAAAAAATATTAAATGAATCGAAGTATAAACCGAATAAATGATTTACGATTTTTGATTTACAATTTACGATTTGCGTGAGCATTAAAAGTATCTGATCCATCATCTTCAAAAATATACTTGCTTCAATTGAAAAGTGACTGGAATAAAAAAAATAATCGGTGTAATCATATTTAATCATTGAAATCCTTTATAAATGAAACAAACAGAAATAAAATTCAACATTACATTAGATGAGCAAAGTCATCCTGAAAAAATTGAATGGATGGCCACAGACTCAGGCGTGGAAGGTCTGAAAGAAGCAAAGGCATTTATGCTTTCGGTATGGGATGCAAAAGACCCCGGCACACTGCGCATTGATTTATGGAATAAAGATATGATGGTGGAAGAAATGAAACGTTTTGTTTACGATACCATGCAAAGCCTTGCATCTACTTATGCCAATGCAACCAACGATGAAGCAATAGCAAAAGAGATTCGTGATTTCAGTATTTCGATTGGAAAGAAAACGGGAGTGATTGGGTAAGGTAGAGCTATCGAGTTTGGGGTTACACTGTAGCAATCTACTGCACCATAACCTTCCCCCGATAAACTTTACCTCCATTAATTACTTCAACAAGGTAAGGCCCTTTTGCTGCACTTTCCATATTTACATCAACCACATTTTGCCCTTTGCTTCTTGCTTCTTGCCTCTTGCTTATTGTCTGACCAAGTGGATTAGTGATGTGAAGTGAAAAATCTTTGGTAATGGATAAGGTTAGGATAATTGTAAAATTTCCATCATTAGGATTAGGCACAATTGCCATTTGCCCCTTGCCTCTTGCCTCTTCGTTTATTCCCATAATTACAATTGTATTACTCGCGCCTTCGCAGCCGGTGGTATCTGTAACGATAACATAGTAGCTGCCGCCATGTGTTGGTATGTAGTAATAGTTATTGGCTCCTGCTATGATGCCGCTATCAACACTCCACCATTGATAAGCAACACCGGGCGATGAAAACAAAGTATCGTTTGATTGCGTAATGGTTGGTGTTGGTGCAGGGTACTCATTAATAAAACCCGGCAGCACCAGCGTATCACAACCCGCAGCATTGCAGGCTATAAGCGTTACATCAAAGCTGCCGTAATTGTTGTAACAAATGTTGGTAGGATATTGCAGAGGGCTTGTTGCACTATCTGCACCCGGGAAAAACCATTGCCATGAGGTGGGGTTGTTGGTGGAGAGATCGAAAAAGTCGAGGCAATGCTTTTCGCAGAAGGAGGTGTCGGTGCTCATTAAATTTATGGAAGGTATAACTGCAGTTATTGAAACTGTATCAGAAATTCCTGCACAACCAGTACTATCTGTAACTATTACAAAGTAATCACCAACTTGAGATGGAATAAAATAATTGTTTGTGGCTCCGGTAATAAGACCATTTGTTACACTCCACCATTGATATGTGACCGCAAGAGATGAAAACAAAGTATCAAATGATGTAAAGATAACAGGTGAAGGCAAAGGATACGCATTAATGAAATTTGTAAGTACTAAAGTATCACAACCCGCAGCATTGCAGGCTATAAGCGTTACATCAAAGCTGCCGTATTGATTGTAGCAAATGTTGGTTGGGTTTTGCAGTGTGCTTGTTGTACTATCAGCACCTGGAAAAGACCATTGCCACGAGGTTGGGTTGTTGGTGCTTAAATCGAAGAAATCAAGGCAATGCTTTTCGCAGAAGGAGGTGTCGGAGCATGATAAATAAATTGTAGGCAAAGTTACTTGTATTGTATCCCAAAACTTAATTATCCAGTAATCATCTGCTCCTTGTGCGGGCTGTGTTTTGTCACCTCCTATTCCCCCATACGTAAAATTAGCTATTGCATAGCCTCCGTCATTTGTCTGAATTGCCAAACCAATTTCTTCATGTCCTAAGGTTAAGGTTGTTTTGTCCCACTGTTTATTCCCAATTGAGTCGGTTTTAATTACCCATGTTTGTTCCGTTCCTAAATTGTTTTCTGTTTTGTCACCACTAATCGGAGAATAAGAAGTTCCGGCAATCAAATAACCTCCGTCAGAAGTTTGCGAGATATTTCCAAATTCATCCTCATTTGCATTTCCTCCATAATCCTTATCCCATTGCTTATTCCCAAATGAATCAACTTTTACAATCCAATAATCTGTAGCTCCCCCCCATAAAGGTTGTGTTTTATCACCTCCTATACCTGAATATGATGCCCCTCCTAAAATATACCCTCCATCTGTAGTTTGTTTCAATGAAATAAGGACATCGTTATCAACTCCCCCATAACATTTGTCCCATTGCTTGTTTCCAATAGAATCAATCTTTACTATCCAATAATCGCTATAACCGTTCCAAGCAGGTTGCGTTTTATCTCCACTAATCGGAGACGATGATTTCCCGCCTAAAATATATCCTCCATCGGTGGTTTGTTGTAACGAATAAAGCCAATCAGCGCTCGATCCACCATATCTTTTATCCCATTGTTTAATTCCAATAGAATCAACTTTTATTATCCAGAAATCAGCGTTCCCCCATGAGGGTTGGCTTTTATCACCGTTATTTCCTGAGTATGACCAACCTCCTAAAATAAATCCTCCATCAGTAGTTTCTTTTATACACTGAAGTGCATCATTATCTGTTCCTCCGTAATCTTTATCCCATTGTTTATTGCCTTGGGAATCAATTTTTATTATCCAGAAATCATTTGATCCCCATGAAAGTTGTGTTTTATTTCCTGTTATATTGGAAGCGGACCATCCTCCTAAAATATATCCTCCATCAACAGTTTGTTGCAATGACGACATAAAATCTCCCGCATTCCCACCAAATCTTCTGTCCCATTGCTTAATGCCAAGGGAATCAATTTTTACTACCCAGTAATCAGAGATCCCCCAGCTTCCCTGTGATTTATCACCACCCTTTTTTGAATCGGAATACCCTCCTAAAATATATCCCAAGTCTGTTGTTTGTTGAAATGATCGAAGGTATTCAGTGCTCGTCCCTCCAAACCTTTTATCCCACTGCTTCACCAACGGATTCTGCGCACGCAGCACCCCGCAACTCATCCCAAACAAAAACAGGAGACCAATCACTTTTAACCTTTGCCGTATAGGTAGATGCAATTTCATGGGTTGTTCTTTATGGTGTGAATCTAATAAAAAAAGCCCTTGTCGGTTAAACTTCAACAAAGTGAAAAAACTTTGTCGAAGTTATATGCGGACGAAAACTTTGCTGAAGTTCCTTCACTTCGGCAAAGTTGCTTTGGAAGACTACCGTTAAACTTCAACAAAGTGAAAAAACTTTGTCGAAGTTATATGCGGACGAAAACTTTGCTGAAGTTCCTTCACTTCGGCAAAGTTGCTTTATAAGTCTGAATGTCATTATATTGATGATTTTCTGCCATAATGTGTGCTTTTTAACAAATGAGGGGCATTTCCCTTGACCGGAAACCCCCTCCGTGGTCACGGAAGGGTGTTTTCCTTAACCGGAATGCCTCTCCATTGTCACGGAAGAGAGTTTTCCTTTACGGAAATGCTTCTCCATTGTCACGGAAGTGAGTTTTCCTTTACGGGAATGCCTCTCCGTTGTCACGGAAGTGAGTTTTCCTTTACGGGAATGCCTCTCCATTGTCACGGAAGAGAGTTTTCCTTTACGGGAATGCCTCTCCGTTGTCACGGAAGAGAGCTTTCCCTTACAGAGATGCTTCTCCGTTGTCAAGGAACGGAGTTTTCCTTTGCAGAAATGCCTCTCCTAAGTAAAGCGATAAAGATTTTTTAAAAATTATTAAGCTGCTCATCATTAAGATAAGCGGGGTGGAGAGCTTAATTTCTGTGCGATTCAAAATTCAGAAGTGTGTGCTATATTATAAAGCACCTTCTGTGGGGGTGTGAGGGAGAGTCGTTTCTTTCTTATTTCATAAATGTTAAAGTGGGGGAGATTTTAATTGTCAGGATTTTTTTAAATAAAGTGTAAGCAATTGTAATTTTTAACTTGATAAATATTCTTAGTAATCGGAGTGTTTTTTCGAGCGGGCTAATGTAGATACGTTTTTATAATCTCCAAATTCTGAATTAAAATTTCGGCCGGGGAGGCTGAGGTAACATGAGTTGGGGATAAGACTTATACATGAAACGGGTTTGAATCACTTCTTCAAACTAAATAGCTTATTCGATTTTTCAATAAAGTGAAGCACTTCATCGCGGCCTGTTTGTTTCTCGGCTGAGGTTACGAAGCATGGCGGCAGTTCTTCCCAGCTTTCGAGTACTGCTTTTTTAAATTTTTCCACTGATGCACGGGTCTTGTTAACTGTTTGCTTATCGGCTTTGGTAAAGGCTAACGCTATAGGTACACCTTGCCCGCCTAACCAGTTAATAAATGTCAAATCATTTTCCTGCGGATCAATGCGCGTATCTATTAAAATAAAAACGCACATCAGGTTATCGCGCGTGAGCAAATAGTTGCGAATCATTTTTTCCCATGTGGCCGTAATTGTTTTTGGCACACGAGCAAAACCATAACCGGGTAAATCAACTATCCAGAAATTTTCATTTACTTCAAAATGATTAATCAGTTGTGTCTTGCCCGGTGTGGATGATGTTTTGGCAAGCTTATTCTGGTTAACCAGCATATTAATCAATGATGACTTGCCCACATTACTGCGACCTATAAAAGCGTACTCAGGCTTTATGGGTTTGGGACATTGCTCTGCTTTTTCAGAACTCTTAATAAAGGTGGCAGTCTTAATAATCATGGTTTTAATTTTATGCAAAACTATTTTTTTAATTGGAAGGGGAGTGAAAGTGAAACTGAAGGTGTTCGATAAGTGAACTAATCAGTCACCGCGCAATTTGGCATCCTGAAAGGAACCTCTGTGAAAATGAACGCATGTTTGTATTTGTCCCGATTTGGTCGGGATTGGTTGTTTGAAACCGCTTTTCATTTAAATTCGAAAGTCTAATAATCTCCTTTCAATCTAACAATATTGCGTAATCAGGGAATTCGTTTTCAAACACAGAAGTTCCTTTCAGGATGACAGTCGCGGGTAGCAAGGTTCCTTTCAGGATGACAATGTCTCAAGTTATTTAAAATCCTCCACATTCAAAGTAGCTTTACAAACAGCAGTTTCATCTTTTGTATTGTTGGAGCAGATGATGCAAATACGGTTTTGCAGATATTTTACGGTGAGATCGGCATACCATTGAAAGCCTTTGCTGTCGAGGTTTGCGAGAGGCTCATCTAAAAGCAATATGGGAGTATCAGCCAACACGGCTAATGATAATTTAAGCCGCTGTTTCATACCCGAAGAAAAAAATTTAACTTGTTTGTTTTCTGAACCTTCGAGAAAAGCAATGTGTACTAATTCTCTAATAGAAATATTTTCTTTCAGTTTTTTAAATTGTGTGAAGAAGGAAATATTTTCCATCAACGTAAAATCATCAATCAAATCTAAATAAGGCGCAGCATAAGAAATGTAATGAAAAATATTTTCCTGCTCAATTGTTTTTCCATTAATAACATAATTAACAACACCTTCTGTAGGCACTGTATAACCTGAAATGATTTTCAATAAAGTTGATTTGCCCGAACCGTTAAATCCAGTAATTGCCATCGGATCTCCGGCATTGATCTGCACATTGATATTTTTAAAAAGCCAATGCCCGGTGTATTTTTTGGAGATGTTATTTAGAGAGATGGAGTTCATGTTTGGGTGACGAGGTGACGAAGGGGTTTGATAATTTGGTAACGAGGTTGGAAATTGAAAACTGCAAATCAACAAAAGATTGCTTCGTTCCTCGCAATGACGGATAAACTTAAACTAAAAACTGTGAACTCAAACTCAAAACTCAAAACCACAAACCCTTACTCTTCCGCTTCTCCCACATAACCTTTCATCAATCCGCGTTGCGAAGATTTTACAAAGTTGAGAATCAGGTCTCTTTCTTCGCTGGGTGCTATTTGTTCTTCTATGATTTTTACCGCCTTTGCAGTTGTATGCCCGTTTACAAAAAGATAGCGGTAAATTTCCTGCACGTTACTAATCTGGTCGCTGGTAAAACTTCTTCTGCGCAAGCCTATTGAATTTAATCCTACATAAGCTAATGGTTCGTGTGCTGATTTGGTAAACGGTGGCACATCTTTACGCACTAATGAACCGCCTGAAATCATTACATGTGAACCAACATGAACAAATTGGTGTACAGCACTCAATCCACCTATGATGGCAAAATCATCAATAGTAATATGTCCGGCAAGGGTAACACCATTTGCAAGAACGCATCCATTACCAATGATGCAATCGTGTGCAACATGCACATAAGCCATCAATAAGTTATTAGAACCAATAACTGTTTTGCCGATAGCAACTGTACCTTTATTGATGGTTACAAACTCGCGTATAGTGTTGTTGTCGCCAATGATGGTTTCGGTAGCTTCGCCTTTATATTTTAAATCCTGAGGCACTGCAGAAATAATTGAATATGGAAAAAATTTATTGTTTTTGCCAATGCGCGCTCCATCATAGATAACCACACCGGGGTGCAGTTCGCATCCATCGCCTATTTCAACATCATCATGCACTACGCAATAAGGTCCAATATTTACGTTGGCACCAATCTTTGCTTTAGGACTTATAACGGAATGGACGGAATGCATTGATAATTTTGAATTTTGAATTTTGAATTTTGAATTTTGAATTCAAATTCAGTTGCGTTGCGCAAATAAAGTGTTTTAAAATTTAAATAGAAATTTTTACCGGAAACATCAGCTGAGGCAATCAAAAAAGTTGATCTAAGATTTTCTTACGATCTGTGCCATCATTTCTGCTTCCATTACTGGCTTGTCGCCTACGTAAGCAATGCCTGTCATTAAAACAATTCCTCTGCGAATAGGCACCTTCAGTTTGAGATCAAAAATTACGGTATCGCCCGGCATCACTTTTTGCTTAAAGCGCGCATTTTCAATTTTCAGAAAATAGGTCCAGTGATTATCAGGATCGGGAACAGTGCTCAATGCAAGTATGCCACCGGTTTGTGCCATTGCTTCAATCAATAACACGCCCGGCATTACAGGGTTGTTGGGAAAATGACCCTGGAAAAACCATTCATTCATGGTTACATTTTTTAAGCCAACAACATGGGTATCGCTAAGCTCCAATATTTTATCTATCAATAAAAACGGAGGGCGGTGAGGAAGGTAGCTTGCAATTTTATTTATGTCGAATGCAGGTGTTTTGTTCAAATCAAAAACAGGCGATTTTATATTTGCCTTATCGCGCTTTATAAGTGATTTGATTTTTTTTGCAAACTCCGTGTTGGCTTTATGACCCGGGCGTGCTGCAAGTATATGTGCGCGAACAGGCATTCCAATCAAAGCAAAATCGCCAACAATATCCAATAACTTATGACGGGCAGGTTCATTTTGAAAATGCAGCTTAATGTTATTCAATACTCCTTTTTCTTCAATCTTAACTTTTGGTTTATTAAAGACTGCAGCAAGCTCATCCAACTCTTCCTGAGGAATTAAATGGTCAACCAATATGATGGCATTATCCACATCACCGCCCTTAATTAAATTATGTTTTACTAATTGCTTTAACTCATGTAAAAAAACGAAGGTGCGGCAGCGGGCTATCTCATCTTTGAATTCATTCATCTGGTGAATCTGCGCATGTTGAGTACCTAGGATCTCAGAATTATAATCAACCATTACCGTTACTCGAAATTCATCGCTCGGTACTGCAAGCATTTCAACCTTGCGTGGTGTGTCTTCATAAGTAAGATTTTCGGTAAGGACATAATATTTGCGTTCAGATTTTAATTGCTGTACACCGGCTTTTAAAATTGCCTCTACAAAAGGTTGTGCACTGCCATCCAATATTGGCAATTCCTGTCCTGTTATTTCTATAAACGCATTGTCAACCTGCAGGCCCGAAAGTGCAGCAAGTGCATGTTCGGTAGTATAAACCCTTGCGCCATTTTGTTCTAATGTAGTGCCGCGGCTGGTATCTATCACATTATCCACATCACCATCTACAACAGGGTTGCCGGGCAAATCGGTGCGTTGAAATTTATAACCGTGATGATCAGGTGCAGGACGAAAAGTTATGGTAACAGGACTTCCCGTATGCAAACCTACTCCTGAAATTGAAATCGAATCTTTTAAAGTAGTTTGAAATTCCTTAATTGGACTTCCGTTAGTATTTGCCATGCTACTTTTTTTAATTTGCTCTGCTACAGCTTCCATGTTTTTTATGTCTCATTTTTTATGACTTTCGGGAAAATTGATTTCCATAAACTTTCGGAAAGTTGAAGGAACTTTCCGAAAGTAAAAGTTCCATAACTTGTTTTGTTATTCTATTATTCCATCATTCCCGAACCCGGGGGCGGGATGGTATCCCGCATTACACTCGTTCATCGCGCAAAGCCTTTTCCATTTCGCTTAAACGCTTTTCAAAGTCAGGTAATTTGCGGAACATTACATAGGCACGTTTAAAGTCAACGAGGCTGAATGCCGGTGAACCCTGCACTGCTGCACCTTCTTCGGTAATGCTTTGATTGATGCCGCTTTGTGCCTGTATCTTAACTTTATCGGCAATGGTGATGTGTCCTACTATGCCTACCTGTCCTCCAATCATACACTCACGGCCAATTTTGGTGGAGCCTGCAATGCCTGTTTGCGCAGCTATTACGGTATTCTCGCCAATATCAACATTATGTGCAATCTGAATAAGGTTATCTAATTTAACTCCTTTACGGATTATTGTTGAGCCTAAAGTAGCGCGGTCAATTGTAGTATTTGCGCCTATCTCCACCTTATCTTCAATCAATACATTTCCTGTTTGCGATACCTTATCGTAACCACCAAGAGCATTGGGTACGAAGCCAAACCCGTCAGCACCTATTACTACACCACTGTGCAAAATACAATCGGAACCTATCTCGCACATTGCATATACACGCGCCCCGGCAAATAAGGTTGTATTGTCTTTTATGGTCACATTATCTCCAACATAACAGTGGGGATATATTTTAACGTTATTGCCTAATTTTACATTTTTACCGAGGTAAGCAAAAGCGCCTATATATACATTGCTTCCAATCGCAGCACTTGAATCAATGTAGCTGGGCTGTTCGATTCCCGATTTATCGTTTTGAATCTTATTGTACAGGTCTAACAGTTTGGCAAAAGCAACATAAGCGTCATCAACTCTTACCAAAGTAGTTGTTACCGATTGCTCCAGCTCAAAGTTTTTATTGATTATTACAATGCTTGCTATGGTGTTATAGAGGTATTGATTGTACTTTGGATTGGCAAGGAAACTGAGTGAATTAGGCTCACCGGCTTCAATTTTGCTGAGCTTGTCAACCCACACGGTTGCATCACCTTCTATGGTGCCGTTAAGCAAATCGCTGATTTGTTGTGCTGTAAATTTCAACAGGTTAATGAGTATTAATGTAATGGGTTTTAATTTTATCGGTAATCAACTTTATTTTAAATTATATTATCCGCTATGCAGATCGGCCAGTTATGGTTACGAAATGAATAGGACAAACCTACACCAATTTCATATAAAACACAATACAGAGGGCGTTTAGTATCAACAGTTTAATTCACAGCCCGAAAAAATGGAAATTATGTCGAAAATCTGACGTATTGTTGCATAAAGAAAAAGGTCATTAGCTGTTAGCCTTTATCCTTTAGCTATTAGCAAAGGCAAAGAGTTAGAAACAAATTATAGGATCCCCAAATGCAAAACGTAAACAGCAATACGCTAAAGGCCAAAGGCTAATAGCCAAAAGCTAATAAAAAACTGTTATGAACTACTGGCTTGTAAAATCAGAACCTACTGTTTATTCTTATAATCAATTGGTAAAAGACGGGCAAACCCATTGGGATGGTGTGCGCAATTATGCTGCACGGCTTCATTTGCGCGCCATGAAAAAAGGCGACCTCGTTTTATTTTATCATAGTAATGAAGGGCTGTGCATTGTAGGTATAGCTAAGGTGTTAAAGGAAGCCTACCAGGATCCCACAACTGATGAAGACTGGAGTGTAGTAGATATCAAACCTTTTAAAAAATTAATAAATCCGGTAACGCTTCAGCAACTGAAAGCTGACAAACGTTTTAAAGATATGGCATTGATTCGCATCGGCCGCCTGTCTGTATCACCTGTTAAAGCCGAGGAGTTTGAAGCTATCCTGGAGCTTGGGACGTAGCAAACCTGTTAGGTTATCCTGTTATGCATCTCAAATCAGAACTTTCTATAGTGAATGATAGGCAGTTCACAAAAGAATTGCTAACATTGCATCCTCACTCTAAATAAATCAATAATATCTTAAAAATATAAATTCAAGAATCAGCAGTGCATTTATTTTGCCCCCTGGCATTGCCCCCCAAATTGATTTATTTACCCTCGAAATACAAGTGCAAATTCATTGAAGTACAGGTAAACAAAAGAACCCAATCACATTGAATTTGTGTTAAATTGTTTTTAGTAACTTTTATTGACAATAGTCCGGTATGATTTTTTGACAGTTTTACATATCTTGAATTTTAAAACCCAATAGAATCAATAGTTTCAAAATACGGTTTAATAAAATGCAACTCATGATTTCACCTGAGTTGCAAAAAAATAAATTTAAATTTTCAGACATATTGACACTATTGAGTTTCACATTTAAAAAAACTACCGGACTATTGATTGACAGAGAATCTGTTAAATTATTTACCAATAAATATTTAATCCCCTGGCAGTGTATGCCCATAATATTGACAATAGCAGTATCGGAAACTACATCAATAAGATCAATATCTTTATGTCTTATAATTATACTATTACCGATTCCCAAAAGTCAGATATCAAGCCTATCTTTGGTACTTCACTTCTTATGAAAAAAAAATTACACCCTCGCCCGGTAGATATAATGATTGCCGGGGCTCAAAAAGCTGCAACGAGTTCGCTGCAGCGATATATGGGTGAACACCCTGATGTGATTACACACTTTGCGCATGAGTTCACTTACTTTTTTTTAGAAGAAGAATGGAAACAGGGATATGATAAGCGATACGAATACCAATTCGGAGAGATTGATAATTCAAAACATGTACTGGCCAAGAATGCGGGAATAATGTATTGGGAACCGGCTCTTCAACATCTGAAAGAACACAATCCTGAAGTAAAAATAATAATTGTATTGCGCAACCCTGTTGACCGCGCTTACTCAGCATTCTGGTTTGCACGCTGGAGAGGGCATGAACCTTTGGAGTCATTTGAAGAGGCAATTCGTTCTAATCCTAACCGCATGCACAGTTTTATTTCGAGGAGTATTGTGGACTATATTGGCAGAGGCGAATATGCACGACAAATAGAAAACGTTTATCGTTATTTTGATAAAAGCCAGGTTTTGATACTAATGGAAGATGAAATGAAGAGTGATTTGAAAAGAGTAATAAAACGTGCATTTTATTTTAGCGGATTAGACAGTTCGT
This sequence comes from Bacteroidia bacterium, assembly GCA_039931675.1. Classification (GTDB taxonomy): domain Bacteria; phylum Bacteroidota; class Bacteroidia; order AKYH767-A; family OLB10; genus JAEUTH01. The sequence goes on from JBDTRM010000260.1 coordinate 74,540, forward strand.
TTGTACCTGATATAGAGAAAAAGTATAATGAATCTTCACGATCGGTTATTCCAAAAATTTCACAATGGATGCGTGATGATAATTCATCTTTTAAGGGCCTTTTAAAATCACTGCTTTCTCCTAAATTATTGATCAGGGCTAAATATAAAGTGGAGAATTTGAACACTACAGGGTTTATACCTCCGCCTATGAATCCCGAAACCCGGAAGTATTTAATAGACCTATATAAACCATTGAATGAACGCCTGGAAAAATTATTGGATCTCGATTTTAGCTCCTGGAATAAATAATGCTGTCGTAAGTTTTTTCGCGCTTATTGTGTTTCAAAGCAAACAGGATTCTATTGAGCAATTGAAAAAAGAGAAATCCGTGCATGAGTACATCTCATTAGCACGGATTTCGTTTTTAGTCCTTTATTGGAATGAAGTTTAATAAGAAGCAATTTTTATTTCCTGAGAATAATCCGCTGTTCAGAAACATAACTGCCGGATAAGATTCTTAACTCATAAACACCATCGTAAAGATTTTCAATATTGAATATTTGCTGATTCAAACCTGATAAGGCTTTCACTTTTTTCTGAATAACAATTCTTCCTAACGCATCACGAATTTCATAACACACTTCAGCGCTTTCTATTGAAGAAGTAAAACTTAAATTGAAAATTCCATCTGTAGGGTTAGGATACAGATTGATGTTATCTATCATGACATCTTCAGTTGAAACAGAACCCACCCGCAAACCTGTAAATAATAATGACGTTGTTTTTGTACAAAGATTTGCATCGGTAACAGTTACAGTATAGGTATTACCTGCTGTAAGGTTACTTATGGTTTTAGTTGTTTTACCATTGTTCCACAAGTAGGAGTAAGGCGTCTTTCCGCCAGTCGGATTGCAGGTAGCCGAAGTAGTAGTCGTAGTAAATGTAATTCCCAATGCAGCAGGTTGTGTTACAATTGCCGATAAAGTTTTTGTACAACTATTCGATCCCGTAACGGTTACCGTGTAGGTTCCTGCTGTCACGTTCAAATTGTTTTTGACCGTCTTACCATTGCTCCACAAATAAGTGTAAGGACTAACACCACCAGACACAAGGATTTTAACTGAACCAGTGTTGTTTCCATTACATAATACATTCGTAATAGTATCTATAGTTACAACAGGTGAGCCATCAAGCACCGTAACTGTGCAAGTAGTTTTACAATTGGCCGTATCAGTTATTGTTAAAGTATAAATGCCTGCACACAATCCTGTTACTACAGAATCAGTAGAAACCGGAACAGTATTCCAACTGTAACGGTAGGGGCGAACACCTCCTGTTGGAGCTGCAACTACTTGTCCGTTGCAAAAACCACATGTTGCATTGGTAACAGTTGTATGGCAAATAATTTCACTGCGTTGCTGCACAAATGTAGCCTTCACAAAACTGCATCCGTTTGCATCAGTAACTGTAATCGTATAGGTTGCAGGCGCCAGGTTAGAAATTGAGGTAGTAGTATTGCCGGTATTCCATAAATAAGTGTAAGGTGCTGTTCCTCCTGTAATTGTTTTTAATGTCAGCTTCCCATTAGTCAACCCAAAACAAGGCCGCTTATTTGTTATAGTTAATCCTGTAATTGCACTTCCAACATTAATAATAGTTGCTGATTTTGTTTTTGTACAACCGTTGGCATCAGTAACTGTACAAGTATAGGTTCCGGGTAACATGCTGCTGATAACTGATGTGGATTGGGCAGGAACAGTGTTCCATAAGAAACTGTATGCGGGAGTGCCGCCACTTACATTCATCTGCACACTGCCGTTAGCATTGCTGCAATTTGAATTGGTAGAAACAGGATTTAAAACTATAACAGTTGGCTGCGCAATTGTTACAGTAGCAGTTGAACTGCATGATATGCTCGTGCTAACAGTTACCGTATAGGTTCCGGCTGCCAGGCCGGTGACATCTTTTGTAGTAGCACCATTATTCCACAAATAGGTAAAAGGTCCTCCGACATTATTTACAGTTGTGGATGATGTTCCGTTGCTACCACCAAAACAACTTACATCTGTTTTTCCCATAAGAACAATAGGAGGGATGCAGCCGCAATTTATGATTGTTGCAGTAGTAGTGGCAGTTGCCGAGCATCCGTTAGCGTTTGTAATAGTTACTGTATAGGTTCCAGCCATTGTGACATCGGCATTGCTGCGGATAATATTTTGCAATGTTGATGTGTATGCATTTGGTCCAACCCAACTATAATTGCTGCCTCCGCTTGCAGTAAGATTCAAATTTGCGCTAATGCAAACAGGCGAATTGGTTCCTGCTGTTGCAGCAGGCAAGGAATAGATGATTACTTTAATGCTGTCAACCACTGTACCACATGGTCCTGATGGATCGTTTGATGTTATATAAAGTGTCACCTTATGAGCGGTTGTATCTGCATTTGAAAAAGTATATTTGGGAGTTAAGCTGCTTGCATTGTTGAATGTTCCGCTTCCGCTTGAAGTCCATACAACCGAAGTTGCACCAACCTTGCTTCCTGCAAGTTGAACTTGTTTATCAGCACAACTGTAAACTGTATCAACACCTGCGTTAACCGAGTAATGAGGATTGAACCAAACTTTAATTGTATCGTTCACAAAATTTGAACACGTTCCGATTGCATCATTCAAATGCAAAACTAATCTCACATTACCTGCTGTTTTATCAGCAGCCGATGCAGTATAAACTGGATTAAAAATATTTACATTATTAAAACTACCAGTACCGAGAGAACTCCAAACAGGTGAAACCAATGTTCCTGGTGTGCCACTATAAGTGCCTGATAATTGCCAGATAGTGTCACCGCAAACTTCAACAGGTCCTGCATCGGCAGTTGCTGCACGATAAGAGATAATCATTTGATCTGTTTTCGGTCCGCATGGTCCTGTTGGATTATTTGTTGTAATTGTAAGTGTGACACCACCATTAATTTTATCAGCAGCACTCAACGTATAATTAGATGTTAGTGAATTTGCATTGGAAAAATTTCCCGTTCCGTTTGTTGTCCAGGTTATTGTACTTCCAGCTCCTGATTTTGTTCCTGCAAGAGTTGCAACACTTGTTCCGCAAAGCACCTGGTCAACGCCTGCACCAACAGTATATTTATCGAACCAAATTTCTAATGTATCTCCTGTAAACGTGCATTGTCCGTTAGGGTCAATCGGTGTTAAAATTAATTTTACTGTGCCTGCTGTGTTATCTGCCCCGCTTGCAGTGTAAGTTGTACTTAGTGCAGTTGCATTTGCAAATGTTCCTGTTCCGGTTGTTGTCCAAAGCGGTGTTGCAAGCGGATAACCTGTGATGCTTCCGCTCACGGCAATAGGAGAAGTTACACAAATAGCTGCGTTGTTTCCGGCATCAGCGACAGCATTTTGATAATAAGTAATTACCATTTGATCGCTCACTGCACCGCATTGCCCTGAAGGATTGTTGGTGGTGATTGTTAGCGTAACACCTCCATTTGTTGCATCGGCACTTGACAAGGTATAGGTTGGAGTTAGTGAACTTGCATTGTTAAAAGTTCCTGTGCCGCTTGTTGTCCATGTTACTGAAGTTGCACTGCCGCCTTTAGTTCCTGCAACCTGCACAGCTAAATTGCCGCATTTTATTTTATTAGCACCAGCACTCACTGTTGCATTGCTATCAACAATTACAGTTTGTGTTACACTCTTGCTACAACCATTTGCATTGGTGTATGAATAGGTCAGTACCCTGCTTCCGTAACTTGTTGAAGGACTAAAATAAAATATCCCAACATTGCTTCCAACACCGTTTCCTGAAAAGGAGCCACCCGCAGGAGTTCCAAATCCATTAAGTGTTGCTGCTCCGTCAGTATAACAAACATGTCCGCTTGCTCCTGAATATGGATTAGTGAAAGTAACTGTTGCCAAAGGATTAACCGTAAGCGTAACCGAAGAAGTATTGGTGCAACCTCCTGAACCTGTAACGGTTACAGTATAGGTTCCAGCCGTTTTGATATAAATGCTCTGTGAAGTTTTTCCATTGCTCCATAAATACCCGGTGTAACCATTGCCCGCACTTACACTTGTACTGTCACCACTGCAAACAGCTACAGCACTTCCTTGCTGAACACTTGTTCCTGTTTTGAAAACTGCTTTAATAGTATGATTGGCTTGCACATTTGTGAAGTTATAACTTCCAGGAGCTCCTACATAAGTTCCGTCAACAATAACGCTATCAATATAGGTACATGTATTATTCGGAGTAAAAGTAAAATTTTGACTTCCGCCCTGTGTTACGCTTACTGCGCCTGTTGGTGAAATGGTTCCGCTTCCTGTTTTACTTGCGTTAATTGTATAGTTTGCGATTGATGTTTTAAATTTAACGGAAATGGTATGATTTACGGTTACGTTATTAAAAGTATAAGTTGAACTTGTTCCGGTATAATTTCCATCTACAATAACAGAATCAATTTGATAAGTAGCATTGGGACTCATTGTAAATGTCTTGCTGCCATTGTAAGTTACGGTAACAGCACCAAGGGGTGAAATAGTTCCGTTAGCACCTGCACTTGATGTAATGGTGAGGTTGGTAGGATTGCCTGCGCGTATCACAACATAGTTTGTACGATAAAATATATTCCATGCCAATCCTCCGGGTATGGTGCCGGTTACGTTTGAAAATGTACCAACTCTTGTTCCATAATTACTCACAATAAAACTATCCCCAAGCGCAGGCACGTAACCGTTAATCAAAGTAACATTCAGATTGCCATTGATGGAATCAATTGAAGTCACATTAAACTGATCGTGTTGTGTTCCGGCAGTCGGTCCGCCAATTTCAATATTGAGATTGGATGTGGAAATTGATTTTGCATCTCCTGCAGTAACGCCCAAAATACCGGGTGACGAACCGGGTGAGATTGTACCATTGTTGACAAGTTGAGTTCCTGATAAATATATTCCTCCTGTGCCTTTCAACAAACCAATGTTGCTATTTACAAATGAACTTGAAGTAACATAGAATGGATCGTGACTAACATTAAGCGTTCCGTTGTTCAACAATTGTCCATAATAGTATCGCGTAGAATAAGGCGTTAAAACATTAAATGTTGCATTAGTATCATTAATCAAAACACCATTTTGAATTGTTAATGCGGAACTATATCCGCTTACACTTTTCAATTCGATAGTTCCTTTATTGGTAAAGGAATTTACAATAGTTACATCACTCACATAACTTTCTGCATCAACACTTAAAAGTGAATTGGCATTAGTAGTTAATATACCTGTCATTGTATTAATGTAATGTGAAAATTTCATCACACCGCCACTCTTATTATTAATGGATGCTTTAATGCTATCACCATTAAAAAACTGCAGTGTAGTAGCATTGCCAACAACCGCGGGCGCTTCAACTTTTGAGGTATAAAATTTATGATAAACAGCAGGGAAATTAGTAACGCCTACAGTATATGTACAATTATCGAAAGTGAGAAATCCTGCACCGGTAATACTTCCGCCACTTAGCGTGTAACCTGCGTTTTGAATGGTAAGTGTTGCAGCAGCAGCAATAGACACATTGCCACCCGTAACATTCTGATGCGCAGCACTGTTTTTTTGAATAGTAAAATCACGGTCAACCGTAACTGTACCCTTGTTGTTTAACTGCGCGTATAAATACCTCGTTGCATAAACCTCGTAAGCATGTATTACACCGGCAGTATTGTTAAGCAATTCGCCATTAGTAACAGTGAGTGAAGAACCGTAGCCGGAAATACTCCTCAAATCAATAGTGCCATTATTAGTAAAACCATTTAAGAAGGTAACATCACCAATATATGCTTCAGCATCTATTGAAACCAATGAACCCGCTTCTGTACTAAAGTTACCGTTAAAGAGATTGTTGTAATGACTGAATTTAATGATGCCCGTGCTTTTATTTTTCACATTAGCTGTAATGGTATTGCTTGCAAAAAATTGAAGCGTTCCGTAGTTGCTTAAAAGCGCAGCGTTGCTTGCTAATGTTGATGAATTGAACTCAGTTAATAAGTTGGGCATATTACTCAGGTTTTCTTCGTAATAACAATTTTCAAAAACCAATTTACCGGGACCGGAAGCTGTTCCTCCATTAAATTTTAATTTTCCGGTTGCATATTTTAAATACTTTCCTGATGCAATATTTATGGCACCTGTGTTAAGTGAGGTATCTGTTTTTTGAATGACCAGACTCTGATCTGTAGTTATCAAACCTGTATTATTAACTGACGCATATATGTAGTTAGGGCTGGTAATTCCTGCACTCCATATTTCACCGCTTGCTGCATTGATGATAAGGTTGCTATCAACACTAAGCGAGCCATAATAACCTGAAATGCTATTGAAAATAATTTTACCATTATTGGTAAAACCTTTGGAAACAGTAAACCCGCCAATGTATTGCGAGCAATCAAAAATAATTCGCGAAGCTGCTGAAGTGGTTAAGGCGCCAAGCATGTAATTATTATAGTGGGATATGTAAATAGTGTCTGTATTAAATACTGCTGCATTAATGCTGTTGCTATTATTAAACCGCAACTTCCTGCCATTAGTTATTGGTAAATAAGTACTTGCCAGTGTGGACTGATTAAATTCTAAATATTTACCGGGCATTGTCGAAACATTAAAATTTGCAATGGCTGAATTAAAAATAAAACCACCCAAACCCGGTGTGCTGCCGGCAGCGTAAGTAAATGTGTTTGATGAATTCGTCAAATTTTTTCCCGAAGCGATATTGATAATATTATTATTTAAAAACGTATTGCCGCCACCTGAAAAAGTCAAATCCTGGTCGCAGATTACACTTCCGTTATTGGTAACGCTGCCGGTAATTGTTTTTGCCGGGTTATAAATTCCTGTTGATTTTATAAATGCTCCAGATGCGTTTGTAAGAACACCGTTAGTAATGTATAAGTCCAACCCATAATTGGTAACAGAGTTAAATTCAATCTGACCATTGTTGATAAAGCCATCTGTAAACGTAAGTTGCGTGTAGTAGCTGTTACCATCTAAAAAAATCCGTGAAGCGGCCGATGTGGTAAAGTTTCCTGCAATGGTATTGTATTGATGCGATGCGTAAATGGAATCTTTATTAAACAAATTTGCATTAACAGTATTGTTGTAAATAAAACGCAACTTTCTTGAATTGGTTAAAGGGTTTTGCGTTGAGTTTAATGTAGAACCATAAAACTCAAGGTAATGACCCGGAATATTTGCGGTATTAAAATTAGCTGTCGAACCATTAAAATAAAATTCACCTGTGTTCGCAGTGCTGGTACCCGCGTAAGTAAACGTATTGTTTGTATTAGTAAGTATTGCTGTAGCAGCAAAGTTAATGACACCATTATGTGTAAATGTATTGGCTGAATTAGTTAAGTTTTTTCCGGCTGCAATAGTGATGATGTTGCTGTTCAAAAAAGTTGAGCCTCCTCCTCCAATAGTTAAATCCTGGTCACAGATTACACTTCCATTATTGGTAACACTGCCTGTAATTGTTTTTGCGGGATTATAAATTCCTTTTGATTTTATAAATGCTCCCGATGCATTCGTAAGCACACCGGCTGTTACATAAAGGTCTAAACCATAATTGGTAACAGAGTTAAATTCAATCTCCCCGTTATTGATAAAACCGTTGCTGAAAGTAAGTTGCGTGTAGTAGTTGTTACCATCTAAAAATATACGAGAAGCAGCCGATGTGGTAAAGTTTCCTGCAATAGTGTTGTATTGATGCGATACATAAATGGAATCTTTATTAAACAAATTCGCATTCACGGTATTGTTATAAATAAAACGCAACTTCCTTGAATTGGTTAAAACACTTTGCGTGGAATTTAATGTTGAACCATAAAACTCAAGGTAATGACCCGGAATATTTGCTGTATTAAAATTAGCGATAGCGCCATTAAAATAAAATTCCCCGGCACCCGCAGTACTGCTACCTGCATAAGTAAACGTATTGTTCGTATTAGTAAGTATAGCTGTAGCTGCAAAATTGATAGTGCTATTATTAGTAAATGTATTGGCAGAATTAGTTAAGTTTTTTCCGGCAGCAATAGTGATGATGTTACTGTTTAAAAACGTAAAGCCTGCATCGGTGAAATTCAAATCCTGGTTGCAGGTAACGTTACCATTGTTAGTTACGTTGCCGTGAATATTTTTTACAGGATTATAAATTCCCTGGGAAATAATAGTTCCATTACTTGCATTAGTCAGCGTACCCGATGTGATATATAAATCGCATCCGTAATTTGTAATCGAATTAAATTCAATGCTTCCGTTATTGGTAAACCCATTGGCAAAAGTAAGCACGCTATAATATTCATTGCACGTAAACTTTAGCACTGAACCTGCATTGGCACTGTAACTTTGATTTATGTAATTGTACTGATGCCATACTTCAATGGTATCGTTGTTGGTAATATTCAGGTTGAATGTATTGTTATACGATAATTCAATTTTACCGTTATTAACAAGTGGATTGTTTCCGGTAAATGTGGTAGCATAAGCATATACTATTCCATTGTCGTTAATCAATGCACCTTTATTAATAGTAATTGTTTTACTTGAAACAGTAAGCGTTTGCCTTCCTGTTGCCCCACCTAAAACAATTTTCTGGCAGGTAACATTTGCATCCATGTCAACCGTGTAAGTTCCGTTAAGGGTGATGACGGCTGTATCGTTTGTGCCGGGACCAGAGCCATTGCTCCAGTTAGTACCGAGGCTCCAATTGCCTCCGCTTGCATTGTTCCAGGTTACGTTGCCTGCATTTGATTTTTTTGCGATGGCAATAAACATAACAATTGCAACCGCCAATAGCGTAAATTTTTTCATGAATATGAGATAATTTAAAGGTTAAAATTTGTAACGTGAATAGTTATATTATGGGAATTGATTTGACTGATTATAAATACAGAGAGGGGTTAAAACAAAACAAGAACGGGATGGAAGCCGCCTGAAACGGGGTAATAATTGTAAATGATTTTTGCGGCAATAACCGCAGGGGTTAAATGGAAACATGTCAAATGTATAAAAAAATATTGAAGGAGGCAATAATAAAGTGAAACGCTGTCATCCACCTGCCTCACATTCCTTCCGACTATCGGAATCTATCACTTCTTAATTTAATACTAATTGTGCATCACCGAAAGTAAAAGGTAACAAGGCATTAGTTCGATAATCTGTTATTCGACTGTCCTTCTTCTTAACAAACATTTACAACAATCCTTCAAACCACGCAGTTTTGACCTAACACTACATATAATCCTATCTATAATTTTAATCTTTTAATTTATGTAAGCACTTACATAATTTAATTCTGCATTATGAAAATTAAAATAACAATGTTTCTGCTATTGATTATTCACTTTGCTTTTGCACAACCAAAAGCCAAAGAACAACTGACCCCTGATTTTGAAAAGCTGCCGCAGTTGTTGTGGAAGTTCAATACGGGAAGTCCTGTAATCGGTTCACCGGTTATTGATGAACGCTGTGTATTTATCGGAAGTATAAATGGTACATTATACGCTCTTGACAAGAACACTTCAACTGTTGTTTGGAAATTTGAAACGGGTGGTGCAATCCGTTCCGCTGTTTGCCTTAATCAAGACAAACTGTTTTTAATAAGCGGTGACGGAAATCTTTATTGTCTCAATAAAACATCAGGCAAAATGCTTTGGTACTTTAAAACAACAACTGGTTTTATTGGCGATGTGCAGCACGACTTTGCAGACTATTACCAATCATCGCCTGTTATTTATAACAACATTATTTACTTCGGTTCGGGTGATGGTAATGTGTATGCAGTTAACAGTGCCGATGGTGAAATGAACTGGAAATTTGAAACATCTGGTGCTGTGCATACCACCCCCGCTTTTTATAAAGATAAATTATTCATCGGTTCTATGGATGGCAATTTATATGCGCTCAATGCAATTACAGGCATGTTGATCTGGAAATTCAAATCCACAGGACATCAATATTTTCCTCGTGGGGAGATGATGGGCAATCCTGTAACAGCAAAGGGATTGGTGTTTGCAGGTTCGCGCGATTACAACTTTTATGCAATTGATATCAATGGCGGTTACTGCCGGTGGATGAAACAATTTCCCAAAGGCTGGGCGCTTCCCGTTACGGTTAATGACTCAGTTATTTATCTCGGCACATCAGATGACAGGCAACTGTTTGCACTTGATATTAAAACAGGAACTGTTAAATGGAAAGCCGGAGCAGGCTTTAATATTTTTGGCGGATGCGCTCTTGGTATAACCACAGGTTACTTCGGCACACTGATGGGAAAAGTATTTGCCATTGACCTTAAAACAGGAGCAACACGCTGGACTTTTACCACAGACGGATATAATAAAAATCACCTCAACTATTTTAAACCTGATGACAGCTACCGCGATGATATAGGAACCATCATAGGCTCTTCAGAAAATATTGTTTCGCTTTACAATAACATGGGCGCCATCTTTTCCACACCCGCCATTTCAGGAAATCTTATGGTGATAAGCAGTACTGATGGAAATGTTTATTGTTTGAAGAAAGTGGATTGAAATGTTGTTCAATCAATTTTATTCTTAACCTTTTAACCTCTAATAAAATTGATACCTCTTTTTATTTTCATCAAAAACAGGCTCTCTTCTCAGAATTAATTTCGTAGTGTTTTCCAAATAAGCTTCAGTAGCGTCACTCCAATTTGCCGTGAGGCTTATTATTTTTTCAGGCTTAAAACTGCCGCTGCTGATAAGCGGCAGAATTTCTGGAATATCTCTTCTCGGATGAGAAATTCCAACATGTAGCGTAGCGCTTTTAATAAACATTTCCCATAAAGGCAGCGGTGTTTCTTTTCTTAAATAGAAAGCTGTGCTTGTGCATATCCCTCCCGGTGAAAGATTTCTTATCCCAAAATTTAATTTTTTAATTGAACCGCTTGCATCCACTACAATGGGATAACCTGTTTTCAATAACGAAGCAGAGAACCTGTCTATTGAAACTTTACCTTTCATATCAACAGGGTTAGCACCAACAGACTCGGCAATCTGTAATCGCGCAACATCATCGTCCAAATAATCTACACGCGAGGCACCCAAAGCTATGGCAAGTGATGCCGCATATAAACCAATGCTTTTTGCAGCACCGCCCAAAATCAAAACCGGAACATTCGGATTTTTTTTAAGCTGTGGTCCCACAGTCCTGTAAGCATCAGCAATATTATCGCTTAAGGATGAACAATGGTAAGGGTTGATATTTTCAGGAAGTTCAATCAACATCTTATCGGCAAACGGAACCTTCAACAAGTCGCTTACACATCCTCCCCAATCTCCCATGCTTTGTCCGAATCCGTAAGCCGATAGCAAAGTGTTGCTGCCCGTGTCGCTGCAATTAGAATAAAATCCTGAAGAACAGTTATTGCAAACTCCGCATGAAATTGCCCACGGTACAATAACAACCTGTCCTTTTTTAAAACTGCTGACTTCATCACCCGTTTCAACTACTTCTCCTATACATTCATGACCGACACAAAAGGGAGGTTGAAGCGGATTTTTTCCAAACACATCAATAACTTTTTTATCAAGGAAGTGAATGTGCGCCCCCAATCTTATTGCATTGCTGTAATTGTGAAAAAGAAAAATGCTGTCACCGTCACAACGCGATGCAACAAATGGTCTTATAATAGCCTCATGGGGATTGGTTATCCGCGGTTCATCTTTTTCGCGCCATGCTAATTTATTTTTCCGCAGCAAGGTCAGTTCTTTTATCATAAAGATTTGAGTAATGGTGAGTAACAAAGTTGTAGCTTATAAATAGAGAAAGCAACTTTTTGGTTTGGATACTTTTTAACCCTTTGCAACTTTATAATGAAGCTGCACTAATCCCTTCTCAAAATGTTTAACAGTTATAAGATTTACCATCTGCACTTGTGGCTATGTATAATATTACTTTGCGGTCATCCATGATTTAAGGAACTACCAATGCAAGGTTATTATTTTTTTGGTTACTTGCATTGATTATTTGAATTTGTTGCAACTGATACTTAACAACCTTATCATCAAACTGAAATAATTCAATCGTAATTGAAAACCAATGAATAAAAACAACTCTCAATCTTGGATGCACTCGCAAAATACTTAAATGCTTTTAAAAATCTTAAACGTGGTGTTACCAAATATGGTAAAGCACCTCATAAGGTTGTGATGCTGCTTAGTGTTTTGCGGGCTGCCAGAAACAAACTGATTACAGAGAACCAAATATTTATTACACCTGAATTAGTCTTTCATTTTAAAACCAATTGGAATGTACTTGTTACAACAAGTCACGTTTGCAATTTCGCTTTACCGTTTTGGCATTTGCGTGGAGAAAAATTCTGGCAATTAATTCCTAAACCGGGTTTTGAAGCTACGCTGCTTTTAAAAGAATCCGTTGCAAGTTTGGGAGAATTAAATGCTGCTGTTGAATATGCAAAGCTGAATGATGATTTGTTTGCATTGATGCTGGATGAAAAAAGCAACCTGATGTTGCAGCAATTTTTATTGGATGAGTATTTTCCCGGAACAAAAAATATCTATAAACAAACTCCATATAAGCAGGCAGATTTATTTGATGATTTGGAAGGCAAAATATTAAACGAAGATGCTGCCACTTACCGTGCAGAAATAAAAGAATTGTTAGCGCAAAACAACGAAGAAGAAATTTTTCTGCGGGGCAGTGTGTTCAAAAGAGAAATACCGAAAATTTATAACAACACCTGTTGCATTTCGGGAATGAAAATAGATGCAACAATAAATGTATCTATGATTGATGCCTGCCACATTATTCCTTTCAGTGAAAGCTACAACGATACTGTTACAAATGGAATTGCGCTATGCCCTAATTTGCACAGGGCATTTGACAGGGGATTGATTGCAATTGATAACAATTATAAAGTAGTTATTTCAAAAACTTTCAAAGAAGGTGAAAGCAATTATAGTATTCATAGATTTGAAGGCAAAGAAATTCTGTTGCCGAGGATGAAAGATTATTTTCCTTTGAAGGAAAATTTTGATTGGCATCAAATGAAAATTTTTAAATCATAAAAGATAAAAAGAATAAGAATTCCCACCTCAATGGAAGACGATGTGTTTTACACATCTGATTCTTAGTGTTGCGTTGAAGTAAAATAAATTTTAAATGCAGTGGAGAAATTTTTTACCCAGGAAGAAATTGAAGAGTTATGAAGTTAACGAAAAAATTGTCAGCATAAATTAATTTCTATATTTCAAACCAAAATAATCTACTATGAGAGTAAAGATTCCTAAGAAGTTCACTGAAAAAAATCTTGATGAAATTGTTCTTGAATATTGGAATTCAAGTTTGAATTGTCCATTAAAGGAGACGATAACATTTGATTTGACGGAAATAGAGTGGATTGCAAGTGAAGAAATTACTTTTTTATTTGGTTGGATCAGGCATTTGATTAGTTATAACAAAAAAGTATATATTGAATTACCTTCAATATATACAGCTAACAAAAAGGCTAAGAGAAGATTAATTAGTCTATGGCACTATTGGAAAATCTATCAATTCGTTGAAGATTTTGAAACCGGGGAAAAGAAGAAAAAATATGATTTATATTTTAATGTTGAAGATGGAATTAATTCAATTATTGAAGAACAAAGACAAAAAGATTTAAAAAAAGAACTTGAAGATAAGACCTTTAATAAAATACTTCCGTTTCAGGCTTTGGAAGTAAGCAAGTATGGTGACTTAAGGAATATTGATAAAGTACTGAAAGTAGAAATTGACGAATCCTTTAAGCTTGAAAAAAAAGTAAATGAATTACTGCAATATTTCTCCTCTAACACTCCTTTTCAAAATAAAACACTCAGCTATATAATAGCACATGAACTATTTTTAAATGTTGTTCATCATGCGTTTCCACATATTCCCAATCATTTCACAGAGTGTTATTTCACTGTTGCTCTTACTAATAAATTTGACAAGGAGAAAATTAAACAATTTGAAAATTGTAATGATAAGGATGCAGAGTTAAGATTAAAATGGAAAATAGAAAATATTCTACCTGCTACATATCCCATTGAAAGATTGTCTGAAACATTAGATTTTTTCATGGACAAAACTAAAAATGGAGTAGCAAATAAGCTTTACAAAAATGAATCCTATTTGGAATTTACAATACTTGACTTTGGACAGGGTATTTCTAAGACTTTAAAGGAAAGTTATGAGAATGATATAAGCGACTCCTTTAAAAAAGAAATCATAATAGATGACGTCAATTTTGCGCATAATGATCAAAACCCTGGCACCAAAACTTTAGAATACGCATTTCTATTAAGTTCATCAAGATATGCTTTTGATGAAAGCTTGAAGATTCACGAAACGGTACCACGTGGGCTATATTTCTTAATTGATATTGTTAGGAGATACAACGGAATGGTACTTGCGAGAAGTAATAGCGGAAGGGTTACTTATGATTTCAGTGAAGATGTTTTGGAAATTCGTGATGCTGTAAAATATCCCTCGGATAGTAAACAGGAAATATTTTTTCCAGGAACTATGATTACTATTCTTATACCAGCTTCAACAAAAGGGAAAGTAAAAATTAATGCTGTTAAAACCAGTTATAACTTAAATTATTCAAACCCTTCTTATGAACTTATTAATGTGTTTTCAGTTTATAGTGAATCACTTCATGAATCTAAAATAGACAGAAATGACCCAGATTTTATATTTAAATCGTATTACTATTTCTTCAAAGAATTCAATAATACACTAGATAAATTTCGAAAGAAATCCTGCATTTTGTATATTGACTTTGCTGGTTTTCAAATTGATATTATAGCACATAAGCTACTTTATTATTTATGTACAACCCCCAAAATAAATGAACAGACAAATGCAATTATTTTGAATTTTGAAAATAAAAGTTTGATTCGAAATGTTCGTGAAAGTTTATTAAATAGTAGTAACATTAAAAATAAGGACCCCTTTATTTACAGACCGATACCGTGTATTTTTTTTGATGGTGATATAACATGGATAGGTATTAAACATGAAGAAGATGAATTGCTGTTGGATAGTTTATTTAGAAAACAATCTGATACAAAGAATATATCCAAATTTAAAGAGCATGAGGTTATTGAAGGAAATATATTTCTTAAAGATGAAAATGGTTTTGTTTCTTCAAGACTACCAAGTATTGAAGAATTGAAAAATAATCATACGATACTTAATTTAATACGTGAGAACACAGTAAAACGAAAAAATGAGATATTTCTAACAGCGGGAGGATATTATCAAAATGAATTTATTGCTCTATTTGAATGCCTACATTCTGAAGAAATAGCAAATTTATTTGGAACATACCTAATTCAAAAGCTAAAATTAAGGCATTCCGGTAAAATCCCTGTTTTTCATAAAATTTTATCAGTTACCGTTAGTAGCCAACTTATTGCTTATGCTATAAGAGAATATATTTTGAATCTTAAAAAAGAAAATGAACTACCTGCCGATTACCCAATCCCAAGATTAATAAGTCTTGCCAGCTATTATTCATTCAGTACAGAAAAACAGTTTAGAACAATAGATGAAAATGAGAAGATAATTCTTGTAAATGACATTATTTCTACTGGATCACTGGTTAATAGTATTTTAGAGAAATTGGAATTATTAAATGTTGAAATAGTTAGTGTCTTGACAATTGCTGACACCAGAGTTTTTGAGATTGAAAAAGCCAATGAAGTTGAATCGTGTAAATTAAAGTGTGAAGAAAAACTTGTTTCATTGTTAACAAAACAAATACGGAAGTACAAAACTAATCTTTATAATATCCCTATTGTTAATAGAATTAATCCAGTTTTGAATGCAATTGTAGATATGGAAGCAGAAAAGGCGGAAGAAAGAAAAGTGCTTTTCAAGAATTGCGAAGAATTTATTAGTGAGAACAAAATTTCAGATAATTATTTCAAAATAGGCCATGTTGAACACGATACATCTCATTTTAGTTATTGGGTAAGGGTTACAGAACTTTTTGAATCTACAAAAGGAAATGAAGTTGTAAGAAATCTGAAAATGAAAATTGATGAACATGAAAGAACGGTTATACCACAAGAAAGCAAATCCCGTCAAAAGTCAAGACTAACATCTTTCTTTCAAAATATTAATCAGTTAAAACTCTTAGATTCCAAACCAGAGAACCAAATCTTATATGTAACAATTGAAAAAAATCTACGGTCTATTGAAAAGACTTTAAATATTAATAAACTTGAATTAGAAACATTTCAACCAGAGTATATTTTCTTTCCCATATTTTCAGCAGCCGATAAAATTAATAAGGTTCAACTATCAAAAATTTTCGGTATTAATTTAGATAAAATTTTTAGGTTGCAGCGATACGAAACAGATAAAGGATGGAGATTTACTTTTCCACCGAAACTGCTAAATGAGCCAACAAGGGATAAGCAAGTATTGATTTTGGACAGTGGTTCTGCTACAGGTAATACTATTTTCCAATTAATAGACTCAATTTGTTTTCTCCAAGTTTCAAAAATTGTGGTTCTTTCTGTTGTAGGACGAATTGAAGATTTTCAACGTGAGTTTTTATCTCGTATTCGTGAGATGAAAGTAAAGCATCTTAAAACAAAGGAAGAAAAAGAAAAAGAAAATCAAACGAAGGGTAATTCTATTTTAGAGGAAGATAATGAAGACCGACACATTATTCCTGTTCATATCTATTTTGGAACTCAATTACATATTCCAGCCTACGCATCGTATAAATCATGCCCTATTTGTAAGGAGCGAGATGAACTTATTCAAACTTTATTGCAAAGACAAAGTTTGCCAAAATTAGTTGAAGATTACATTACTTTTAGAATAGAAGAAATTCAAGTAGTTGGTTCTTCTGAAACAGGTAAAAATGTTATTCGCTATTTGCCGATAAGAAAAGAAAATTTAAATGAAATCAATTATGATTTGGGAAGTTTGTTTATGCTTCGCGATAAAATCGGGAAAATAAATTCTTATCGTTTCTATAAAGATTATTTCGAATTCTTCAATCAATTAAATGAAAAACCTGAATCTGAAAAAAATAAAATGTTAGAGTTATTAATTGGAATAATAAATCATGAGTCATATTTATTAAAGACAATTGAGGATCTTTTACCTGATACTTTTAAGGATTTAAAATCTTATATTGAGAGAATAATCCTGTCCGGTGATTTTAAAATGGATTCGTTGAACTATCAATGGAATAAGTATGGGCTTGTCAAATTTTTATCTTTAATAAATTATGACTCATTTTTTTCTAAGGATTCTTTGCAAAGGATTCTCGAATTTATTGCGGATGATGAACTATCTAAACAAAATCTTGCATTTGTTTTGTGGAATGCACTATCTAATGATTATATCCACACTAGAATAAAAGCGGAAAAGATGATTGTTCAACTATGGGCTGTGTGTAAATCGAATTCCAGTATCAATTATTCTGAAATAGTGAAGCAACTCATTTACGTCTATCCAAAGCGAATGGGAAACTCATGTGCTGATGCGTTTAAAAATTTATTGTTTTTTTATCTAAAAGAAGATTCAATGGAGAAACATACTGAATTACAAGACACATTATTAAATTTATTCTTAGACTTTAAAAGCCAACAAAATAATTCAATTTCAGAATTAAGAAAATTAATTAATCCTCTCGAATACATTCTAAATCAAATTGAAGATGATTTAATAGCAAATATTAAGATAATTGAAAGCTTTGTTTTAGTTAAGGAGAAATCCAAAAGTGATTTTGGCAATTTCAACAAATTTGTATTAGTCAAAAGTAGTTTAGACAATGAACTCAATAAATTAAAGGAAATATTTAACACTCCTGAAAAAGTAAATACTGAAAAGATAATTTCAATTAAGTCTTTAATAGCAAATTATATTTCTTCAATCAGAAAGGACTTTATTCATCGCAACTCTGAATTTGCATTAAGTTGTTTAAATTATAATTGCAGTGTAATAAATATTTGGAAGGAGATAGTCGGTGAATTCTTAAGAAATAAAAGCGAAAGCGATGAGAATAAATTTGCTGAAATTGATTTTAATCTTGATTCTTTAAATTCTATTAATGAAGAACATTGTTTTATAAATAAGAATATTTTATCAGGAATTTATAGGGAGATAATTCATAATATGGCAAAAGAGAAGAAAAACGATAAAATGATATTAGAGTATGAAATAAGAAGAAACAATAATATTAAATCTGAAATTTATAACTTTAATATCATTCAAGACAGAGCACTTGCTAGTTTTCCGGAAAAAATTTCAGAGCATCAAGGAGGCTTAAAACTAATTCATGATTTAATGACGGATATGGGCGGTGAATTTACTTACAAGGAATATACAAGTATCGACAACAGAAAATTTACGAACTTTTCATTTGATTTTCAAATCAACTAATCCATGGAGAAGAAATTAATAGTACATGATATTATTATAAACGATGATCCGAAGTTTGACGAATCTCTTACTAGAGCTGAGCATTTTGTAACTCAAATGGTAAATAGAATTGATGTAAAAAACTATGCTCAATTTAAAACTATGTTCAATGAATTAGATAGAGAAATAAATTTTCGTCTATGGATACATATTGGAATGTTAAATAATCCTGATCCCAAAACGTGGAAAGGGTATATAATTAAAAAAAGCATTGATGGGAATAGAAAATTTAAGAACTTAAAACTTCAATTTCTAACTAGAGAACCAACAAAAATTAATGAATTTGAAGGAATGCCTTTAATTAACATTGAACAAAGCGTAAATGAGGATTTCAAAATTGATAAATATTCAGCAAATAATAAATCTTCTTTGATTCAAACCTTTGCAGAAGCAAAGGCAAAAGAAAATACAGATTATGTTGGAGGCGATCCGTTTAGTGCAATTGAAAAAGCAAAAAAGGTTCTTGATGTTCTTAAAGAAAATGGAATAGATTTGACTAATTATGCATTTGTAAGTTTAGGCGGAGGAGATGGTACTGAACTATTATATGAAATTGAAAAAAGCTCCTGTAAAATTGGATACATGATTGAGTATGAGGCCGAATCAAATGATAGGTTTGATAAGTATAAGGAACCATTTGCTGATTGGGTAAAACCCAAAGTTATAAAATTGAAAAACCGTGAAGCAGATTTGTTTGATGAAACAAAGTTTCAGACCCTTAAAGGGTACATTGAATCAGATAAATTAGACGGAGTAATAATTACTATTCATGCTGTACTTCATGAACTAAACACCCGAAGTAATGTTAGAGAGGAATTTAATTTAGAAACATTTTTTCATAGAATAAGCGAATTACATAAGAATATTTTTTTAATTATTCGTGAACCAGGGATTGCAGAAAATTGGACAGATAAAGTCAAAATAAAAATTGAAAATAAAAAAGTTGAAAATAAAAAATTGAAATTTATTAAGGAGAATTTTCCAAATACTAGTGCTATTGACAACGATAAAATTTTTAATAAGATTATTGAGAAATTAAAGGAAAAGTACTTCCGAGATAACAAGCATGAATTTACTTTTAATGATGAGAAAAAAGAATTTTTTGTCACTAAGGACTTAGCAATGGAAGCCTTGTATAAATTTTTTTATTTACAAGATATTTATTACGAATTAGGAGAATTACAAACTTCAAAATCAAGAAAAGAAATTCAAGAGGCCTTAGTTAAGGCAGGATTTTCAATCTTGGAATCAGAAGCAATGGGAACCACATCACTAAAAGATAATTTTAAGAAATATCAAATCAAAGTTTACGAAGATGACGAAAAATTTATATTGCCAAGACCTTTAAGTTTTTCATATACAATCGCTGAAAATGGTTCTACTCCGAATGCTGCAGGTAACCATTGGGATTTGAATTAATAAGAAATAAGTATTTATGAAGTGATGCATCTTCTCAACAAAGATTGTATTGTAAAAATGCAGAGAAGAATAATGAAGGCTTCCCAGACTGACAGAAGACGAAATGTTTGAAAAAATTCAAGAGTGGAATGAAAGGAAGAAAAATCTTATTACTAAAGAATACGTGCATATTGCAATGGAGCATTTGCAAAGCTTTGGAACTCACTTAAATTTTGCCTAAAATTTTAGTGTCTTTAATCTGGGAAAGACGTTATAAGCTATTTTTGTCATTCACTTAAACCAGGGCTGCCGCAAGTCGTCCACGCTTGTGGCGAAACATCCTGTGAAAAACAAAACATGATGATTAGTAGATTCTTTTCGGTGCAGCTATCTACCCAACTTCCAACCTCCAACCAGAACCTAAACTCTAAAAGCTTTCCCTGTCAGCTTTAAAAACAAACCTTCCAGACCTTCTTCTTTATGCCCGGTTAATAGTTTATCTAAATCATCGTGCAAAAAAATTTTACCTTCATCAATCAATACTATGCGGTTGCGTAAGTCTTGTGCTTCATTTTCACTCCAGGTAAAAAAAAATTACTCCTTAAATATTATACTTACAAGTTGTATGGAAATTAACAGGCTTAAACATCAATCAAGCAAATGATAAATCAACATCTTAAATCATGATCAGGGTTACTTTATTTTCTCTTTCGTTACTTATTTTAATAAAAGCTCATGCTCAACCCGGTGGTGGTGGCGGACTTACCATCAAAAATATATATGATAAAAATTTAACACCTGTTGCTTTTAATTCACCCCGATTAACAATCAGAAATTTTGTGCTTAGCGGTAATAGTGTTTATGAGGAGTGTATGATTTCAAACCAATACAATTAATGCCATCAAAATGGAATTACTATTCAGGAGGTGAACAGACCTATAGGGATCAACGATTATTAATTGAGTATAGATCAGAAACAATGATTGTTGATTTCCTGGATATTCTCCAGGAAAACGGAATGGGTAATTCAGATTACATGGATTCATTAGTTTTTTCCAGCGGGTATTTCATTGTAAAAACAAATCCAAATATTAATGAAAGGAATAACGATTGGCAGCAAAATTCTGCAATACTTAATAATGGCATTACTCCATTTACAATTGCAGCATTAAAAGAACCGGGATGGATTAATTACAACATCAATTCAGATGGTTCATTTCTAAGAGAGGAAAATCTCACACCGCATTTTATTTTAAAGCGTGGAGTTAATTCTTTCAGAAAAGAAAAGTACCATGCTGCAATTGCCGATATAGAATTTTCCATTAGAAAAGGCTTACCCACCAAAGAAAAAGAAGAAGCACTTGCAACATTAGCATCATGTTATTCGAAGAAGTATGATTATGAAACAGCACTTGCACTGATTAATGAAATAATTGATTCGCGAAGTGTTGATGATAACTACAGGCTGATGAATTATTTCAAAGCGCGGATTGAAATATTCACAGCTTTGAAAAAATATGACCTTGCTTTGAACGATTACGATTACATTATTCTTAACACCAATGAGTATCAACTTGCTTACATTGCGGAGAAAGCCGGATACAAAAAAAAATATCTCTTCGATTGCCAATCATCCATACAGGATTTTGAAAAAATAATCATTGAAATTCCAAATGATCATCTCAGCGACCGGCCCGGTGGTCGGTCTGAATATGCAGAAACTTTTTTTGCTTATGCTTCGCTCGAATATTCCTGTGGACAATATAATAATGCATTCAGTCACTGGCTTAAAGCAATGGAATTTGGTTATGGGCAAACAAGCGCTGATTATGCAGTTCATTGTTTTGATTCGATAATCAATATGTTTCCAAATGTTCCTGAACTTTATTTATCTCGTGCCATAGCGTATTACAAAAGAGCGCCTTATTCAGGCTGGGGCGATCAGACAAAAGAAGTATTGCAAAAATCTGTTATTGATATTGACAAAGCCGAACAACTTGGTATGAGCGATTTCAGAATTAACCTGTATCGTGCACAATCACTCAACCTTTTAAAAATGAATGATGATGCATTAACTGAAATAAATATTGCCATCAAAAAAAACAAAGACGATCCGCGTGCTTATGCTGTGCGTTATCAAATATTAAGCGACCTGGGAAAAACGGTTTGGGGAAAAGATCATCCTGACCTTATTAAATACAGGGAACTATGTAAGGAGTGGAACTTTTCAGAGAAATGAATTTGAAATTTGATCATCAATTACATTGATGATGCGCCAATAGGAAAATTAAACCACTGATATTTTAATATTTATGTTACAGAGGCAGAAAGCAACCATCTTTATTTATAAACAGTGTTCACTACTATTTAAAATAAACTTCTTTTAAAACACAATTTTTCAAACACAATTCATTATGCGAAAACTAAAAAGGAGTATCCCCACCCCTGCTATCGTAAGGCGTGTCGCTTTGGTAAGGGCTCATGCCTTACCCGCCTGTGCAAAGTGATTAGTATCCAATACAAATTCCTTTAAGCTTATGCCATGCGTTAGGCAAAGAAATATGGAGTAAATTAATTATAGCTGCTTTCCCAATTTATTAATATCCCTCACTTCCAAAATCTGCTTATCGCTGCCTATGATAAGACAGTTAATCATAGCGAGGGCTACCTGCTTCAAAGTGCTGGTACTGTTGGGTAATACTACTTTCAGGAATGGATACATCCAGCCGAAATATTTGTAGGCGCTTACAGCATTTTTTTGACCGGGAGTAATTTTCATAAAGCCGGGACGGAAGTTGTAAACTTTTTTAAAAGGCATTTTTGCAAGTGTGTTTTCGGTTTTGCCTTTTACACGCGCCCACATCAGCTTGCCCTTTTCGGTGCTGTCAGTACTGGCACCGCTAACATAAATAAAAGTCATTTGCGGATTTTGTTGCAGCAACACTTTGGCAAAATGAATGGTGGTATCGTAAGTGATGCGTGTATATTCAGCTTCTTTCATTCCCACACTGCTTACACCGGCACAGAAAAAACAGGCATCGTAGCCTTGCAGGTTTTTATCATCATCTTTCAAATTCAAAAAATCAGGCACTATATATTCTTTCAACTTTGGGTTAGACATCCCGTTAGATTTTCTGCTCACGCTCAGCACTTCTGAAATTTGAGGATGCGCCAGACATTCTATTAACACTCCTTCGCCTACCATGCCTGTAGCTCCGGTTAGAATTACTTTATAGTTCATTGAGAAATTTATTAATCAATAATAGTTAAAAGGGGATACAGGGAAAAAGCCAGGTTTACCTTCCCTTTTTTTTCACCTGTAAAGTTGAGTCAATCAATGCGAGAAAAACTTTTGAGTCAGGCTCCTTAGTTCCATGGTGACAGGTATAGCAAACTATTGCGTGGATTGTATCGGGCTGATCTGAATGTTCCTCGTTGAAATAATTCGCATTAAGATAGGCCGTCATTTGAAACATCTTGCGTGCTATATTTTTTTCCTCTTTTTTATCGCTTGCAAAATCAAGGTGCCTGTTGGTAGTGTCTGCATTTGCTGCATGACAGAAAGAACATTTCACGCCAAGAGAAACAGCAAAGTGATCCATCACTGAATCAAGTTTCTCCTTGCTGATGTCTTTGGGTAGTACTTTAAGATTTTTAAAACCATCCGGTGCATTTGGTTTATAAGAAGTTGCGCTGATCGTAAAAATCATGCTGATAATAAACAGAACTGTTAAGTATTTTTCTTTCATTTTATAAAACGTTTAATTAATGAGCTGTTAAATTTACAAATCTTTAATTTTCCTGAAAACTACTTCAGTGTGGTGAAGCTTGGCTCCATTCACGGCTGAATAAGTTTGGCAATCAAACCGCTCCATCCCGTTTGATGTGATGCTCCCAAACCTTTTCCGTTTTCACCATGAAAATATTCATGGAATAAAATGTAGTTATTGAAATTCAGATCGTGTTGTCCTTTTTCATTGGTGCCTGAAACCGGCCTGTTGCCGTTTTTATCTTTCACAAATAATTGAACAAGTCTTTTGGTAAGCTCTTCAGAAATCTGTTTTAACGTAAAAAGATTTCCTGAACCTGTTGGATATTCAACTTTAAAATCGTCACCATAGTAATAATGAAAACGCTGCAATGATTCAATGATAAGAAAATTTACAGGCATCCACACGGGGCCACGCCAGTTAGAGTTGCCCCCGAATACTTCTGTTTCCGATTCGCCCGGTGTGTATTTTACACTCGATAACGTTTCATTCATATTTATTTCAAACGGATGTTCCTGATGATATTTTGATAATGAGCGTATTCCATAAGGAGAAAGAAATTCAGCTTCATCCAACATCCGTTTCAATATCCTTTTCATCCGGTGTCCACGCAACATGGAGAGGAGGTGACGGTCTTCACTATTCTTTTCATGCCAATGAGAAACAAGATCAGCAAGTTCGGGTCTGTGTTCAAGAAACCATTTTAAACGTATATTAAATTCAGGAAGGTTCAGCAATTCATGATCCAATACTTCAACAGCAAACAATGGAATTAATCCTACTATGGAACGTACTTTTAATTTCACACATTTATTGTACGGCAATCGAAGTACATCATAATAAAACTGGTCTTCTTCGCACCATAATCCTTCACCGTTCTCACCCATTTGCGACATAGCCCCGGCTATATAAAGAAAGTGCTCAAAGAATTTTGAAGCCATGTCTTCATATACAGCATTTGATTTCGCTAACTCCAATGATATGCGCATCATGTTAAGCGAATACATGGCCATCCAGCTCGTGCCATCCGACTGCTCTATATAACTTCCTCCCGGTAATGGCGCACTCCTGTCAAAAACACCAACGTTATCTAAACCAAGGAATCCACCTTCGAAAAGATTGTTGCCCTCACTGTCTTTACGGTTTACCCACCATGTAAAATTTATAATAAGCTTGTGAAAAACTGCCTCAAGAAATCTGATATCGCCAATGCCATTATTCATCTTTTGATCCATTTCATAAACCCTCCATGTGGCATAAGCATGCACGGGAGGATTGGTGGCGCCTAATGCCCATTCGTAAGCAGGCAGTTGCCCGTTTGGATGCATATACCATTCGCGCACAAATAACTGCAACTGGTGTTTTGCAAAATGGCTGTCAACCATCGCTAATGCAATGCAATGAAAGGCAAGATCCCATGATGCATACCACGGGTATTCCCATTTATCGGGCATTGAAATAATGTCAGCATTGTTCAGATGTTTCCAGTCATGATTTCTTCCTTTCCATCTTTCAGCCGGAGGTGCCGGTTGGGCCGGATCGCCTTGCAGCCATTGCGCAACATCATAATAATAGAACTGCTTGCTCCATAACATGCCTGCCAATGCCTGGCGCTGCACAAGCCGTTCATCTGATGATGAAATGTCTTTTTGAAGTTCATTGTAAAAATCATCGGCTTCATTTTTTCTTGCTTCAAATATTTTATCAAACGCAGCAAAAGGATTTTCCATGCCGCTGGGTTCAAGACGTAAACAAATAGTTTCAGTTGTTCCTGCTTTTACTATAATATCATAATTGATTGCCGCCTTTGTACCGGTCTTTGCTTTGTTTATGGCATTTTCATTTCCTGAGACAATGTAGTTGTTGATTCCGTCTTTAAAAAAACCTTCATTATTTTTTACACCATATAATCTTTCGCTGTTGGTTTCATTATCACAAAAAAGTAATTCAGGATTTTTATCACAATGCATAACCATCTCACCAAGCGCTTTATGTTCAATCGTTATGATTGCATTTTCATTCGAAAACATATTTGGTTTGTAATTATCATATCCCCATGACCAGGTATTGCGAAACCAAAGTTGCGGCAATACATTAAGCGCTGCATCATCACTGCCGCGATTGCATACCGTTATTTTAATAAGAATATCATCGGGATTGTTTTTTGCAAATTCAACAAACACATCAAAATATTTATCGTCATTAAAAATGTCCGTGTCAATTAATTCAAATTCAGGTTCAAGCCTTGTTCTCTTTTTATTTTCATTCACTAACCATTCGTATGGGAATTCATGCTGAGAATATTTGTAAAGCATTTTCAGGTATGAATGGGTAGGCGTGTTGTCGAGATAGTAATAAAGCTCCTTTACATCTTCACCATGATTGCCCTCAGGTGACGATAAACCAAACATGCGTTCTTTGATTATCGGATCTTTTTTATTCCAAAGTGCAAGTGAGAAACAAAGAAGTTGTTGATCATCACAATAGCCTGCAATACCTTCCTCACCCCAGCGATATGCTTTGCTGCGCGCCATACCGTGTGTTATATACTCCCATGCCAAACCATCAGCGCTGTAATCTTCTCTTACAGTTCCCCATTGCCGTTCGGCCAGGTATGGTCCCCAGTTTTTCCATTTAGCCTTTTTGGAGAATGCATCTTGTAAGCGTTCGTTTTCTTTTGTCATCACATTTTATTATAAATGTTTTCATCTTTCTTATAATTTAACTCTCCATTTACAATTCTTGCAGGTTCTGTGTAAGGATGTGCTGTTAATGTTTTGGTTTTATAACAGCATATTTTGTAATCAATGTTCCCTGTTCATTTACTTTTTCACAACTGATTAACTGCAGTTTAATATCAAGCCTTTCTTCAACAACAAAATTGCCTCCTGTTCCGAATATTTTTGGTTCAATCGTTAACCACAATTCATCTATCAATTGTTCTTTTAA